>NZ_CP110389.1:602500-903750 GCF_026015985.1 Rhodopseudomonas sp. P2A-2r
TGGTCTATGTCCTCGTGCTTGCGCTGGCGCAGCGCGGTCAGCGCCTTGAAGCGGGCGATCGACAGCAGCCAGGTCGAGACCTGCGAGCGGCCCTCGAACTGGCCGGCGGTGCGCCACACGTCCAGGAACACCTGGCTGACCAGGTCTTCGGCCAGCGTCGTGTCGCGCAGCATGCGCAGCACGAAGCGGTAGACCCGCACATGGTGGCGCGAATACAGCGTGTGCATCGCGGTCCGGTCGCCGCCTGAAATGCGCTCCAGCAACATTTCATCGGAGGTAGCCCGGGCGGCAATGATGCCCTGATGGCCTGCGGCGCTGATGGCGATGACGTTCTGCATGATCGGCTCCCGTGAGACACCGCAAATGGCGGCTTCGTTGGGAGGAGTGATAGCCAGCGCGGGTTTCGGGACGTCTGCGTCAAAACCGAAAATGGTTTCATGCCACCTATGGAATGTTTCGTCGCGAAGCGGGCGGCGACACATTCAGAGAAAAACAGTAATGATTTTAAGGGGCGTGACGCCCCCGTGCCGGATCGCGCCGGCGCCGCTACTTTGTGATCCAGATCACACTGGAGGGCCATGCCACGCCTAGGCGTGGCGTGGCAGGCGAGGATTCCGGGCTTGCCGGCCGCAAAATCCGCTCAGGCCTTGTCGCCCGCCGGGGAAAACAGATAGCCGCCGCCGCGAATGGTGCGGATCACCGCCGGCTTGGTCGGGTCCGGTTCGATCTTGCGGCGAATCCGCATGATTCGCAGGTCGACGGCGCGGTCGAACGCCTCGGCGTCGCGTGCATTGGCCAGTTCAAGCAGCCGTTCGCGCGACAGCACCCGCTTGGGATTGGCCGCGAACACCTTCAGCAGGCCGAATTCCGATGCGGTCAGCGGGTGTTCGTTGCCCTCGTCGTCGCGCAGCGCCTGGGCCTGCAGGTCGAGCCATTTGGTGCCGAAGCGAACCAGATGGTCGGTCTCGGCCTTGGCCGGCGCTGCAACCTCGGCCGGCGCTGGCTTGACGGCACTGCGTCGCAGCACCGAACGGATCCGTGCCATCAGCTCGCGCAACTCGCAGGGCTTGGCGATGTAGTCGTCGGCGCCGAGCTCCAGCCCCACCACGCGATCGATCGGGCTGGCGGTGGCCGTCAGCATGATCACCGGCACGTTGGTGCGGCTTTTCAGGTCGCGGATGATCGACAGCCCGTCTTCCTCAGGCATGTTGAGGTCGAGCACCACGAGATCCGGCACGCCGGTCTCGATTACGCCGCGCAGGCTCTTGCCACCGTCGCACAGGGTGACGGAGAAGCCGTGCATTTTGAGATAATCGCCGACCATTTCACGGGCGGGTGCTTCGTCGTCGACAATGATGATATGCGGGCTCTGGCTCATGTCACGCTTCGGCTGTCGCAGGCAGGATGATGGTGAAAGTCGCGCCGCGGCCGGGGCCGGGACTGTCCGCAGTCACCTCGCCGCCATGCATGTCGACGATCCGCTTGACGATCGACAGGCCAAGGCCAGTCGAGCTTTCGCCGCCGGTGGGCTTGGCCGACAACCGCTGGAAGCGGCCGAACAGCCGGTCGATATCCTCCGGCGACAGGCCGGCGCCTTCGTCGCTGACGCGGACGATGGCGTTCTCGCCGTCGCAGGCAACGGAGATGGCTATCTTGCCGCCGATCGGACTGTATTTGATGGCGTTGCTGATGAGATTGTCGATCGCCTCGCGCATCCGGTCGGCATCGCACATGGTGTGATCGCGGGTCGATGCCGACACGGTCATGACCTGCTGCTTGTTGACGGCCAGCGGCCTGTTGGCCTCGGCGACTTCGGTGACCAGCGCGGAAATATCGACGGCCTCCCGCCGGATGGTGATGTCGAAGGCATCGGCCATGGCGTCGTTGATGAGGTGATCGACCATCGAGGTCAGGCGTCGCGTGGCGTCGCGGATATGATCGACCTGCGCGGCGATGCTGTCCTTGGCGGCTCCGGCGGAGATCAGCTCGGTCAGCATTTCGGTGCGGCCGAGGATGACGCCGAGCGGATTCTTCAGGTCGTGGGCGACGGTGCCGAGAATCTCGTTCTTGAAGCCGTTGGCGCGCTGCAGCCGCAGCCATTGCGCCGACAGTCGGCGATTGGCCTGCATCAAGGCGCGCGTGCGCTGGGCGACACGGTCCTCGAGCTGCGTATTGGCCTCATGGAGCTGCTGATAGAGGATCACATTGTCGAAGGCGATCGACAGCCGGCTCCCGAAGATCTCCACCAGCGAGCGGTCGGTGTCGGACAGCTGATGTTCGGCCTGCAGCAGCACCACCACCTCGCGTCCGCTGCCGGTGCGCACATAGAGCACGGTGCGCTGGTCGGCGAAGTCGTGCTTGCGGCGGCGGAATGCCTCTTCGACCATCTGCCGCAGGTCCGGATCGAGTCCCTGCGGGCCGGGGCAGCCGATGAAACGGCTGTAGCAGCCGGAGCCGGCCAGTACCGCAAAATCGTCGCCTTTCGTGCCGCTGTCGCGCAGCACCAGGATTCCGGCGCAGTCGACATTCAGCAGCGACGCAATCTGGGTCAGCACGCCCTCGGCAAGCCGCTGCATCGACTTGAAGTCGTAAAGCGTCGAGGCGGCGTCGAGGATGATCTCGAGCCCGCGCCTTGTCTGCACCATGCGTTCGAGCTGCTGGTAGCTGCGCAGCGCCGCGGTCAGCGAGGTGAACAGCTTGTCGGCGGTGAGCTCGGTCTTGGCCTTGTAGTCGTTGATGTCGTAATCGACGATGACGCGGCGTTCCGGCGCCTGGCCGGGCTGCCCGGTGCGCAGGATGATGCGGACGGTCTCGTTCTGAAGCTCATTGCGGATGAACTCGACGAGGTCGAGCCCGGCGGCGTCAGTTTCCATGATGACGTCGAGCAGTACCGCGGCGATGTCCGGATGCGCGCGCATCAGGGTCTGGCCTTCCGCAGCCGAATAGGCCGAGAGGATCTCGAGGCCCTGGCCGTTGAGACTGTAGTCGCTGAGCGCGAAGCGGGTGCCCTCATGCACCGCGTGATCGTCGTCGATCACGGCTATTTTCCACCTGCGCCCTGTCGATGCCTCGGGCTCGGGCCCGAAATCTTCGATCAGTTGGAGGACATCGTCCTGGTCGGCCATTGCGTGGTCCCGTTGTTTGTTGCGGCGTCAGCGGAAGCGCCGGTGGCGGCCCGCGGCATGATAATGCGAAATGTCGTGCCTTGTCCCAGTCTCGACTCCAGCATCATGCGTCCGCCGAGCTGCTGGGTGACCAGGTTGTAGACGATGTGGAGGCCAAGGCCGGTGCCGCCTTCGTTGCGGCGCGTGGTGAAGAACGGATCGAAAGCCTGGCGCTGCACGTCGGGCGTCATGCCGGCACCATTGTCGGCGAAGATGATCTCGATGTCATCGGCGCCGCGCGGCCGCGCCGTGATCGAGATCGCGCCCGGTTTGCCGTCCGGGAAGGCGTGGTTGGCGGCGTTGAGGAACAGGTTGGTCAGGATCTGGCCGTAGGAGCCGGGATAGCCGTCGATGATCAGGCCGTCCGGCACGTCGATGGTCAGGCTGATCGGCGCCTTCTTCAGCACCGGCCGCAGGCTGGCGACGATCTGGTCGGTGGCCTCCGAGAGGCTGAACTGCCGCCGTTCGGCGTGCGACCGGTCGACCGCCACCTGCTTGAACGACTGGATCAGCTCTCCGGCGCGGTGCAGGTTGCCCACCAGTTGCTGCGCGGCATCCTGCGAGGTACGGACGAATTCCTCCAGCTGCGAGCGACGCATCGGCGTGTTGGAGCGCAGTTCGGCGCCGAACATCTCGACGCGGCGGGCGAAACTCGAGGCTACGGTCAGGCTGATGCCGATCGGATTGTTGACCTCGTGGGCGACGCCGGCCACCAGGCCGCCCAGCGCCGCCAGCCGTTCCGCATCGATCAAATTCTGCTGCGCGGCATTCAGTTCGAGCAGGGCACTTTCGGCCCTCTCCTTGGAGGCCCGCAGTTCATTCTCGGTCTCGCGCTTGGCGATGGCATTCTCGCGGAAAACGTCGACCGCGCGCGCCATGGCGCCGACCTCGTCGCGCGCCGCGGTGCCTTGCACCCGGCGATCGTAGTCGCCCGAGGTGATGGCGTGCATCGACGCCATGATCTGCTGCAGCGGCAGCCGGATGCTGAGCGCGATGACAATGCCCGCGATCATGATGACGGCGAGGAACACCACCGCGATCAGCAGCACCTTGCGCGAGATGTCCGACAGGGTGCGGTCGAAGGTGGCCTGGGCGTTCTGCTCGCGCTGCCGCATCTTCACCGACAGGCCGTCGATGGCGCCGATGGTGTCGGCCTGGCTGGCGTCGATGGAGTTGCGCAGCAGATCGGTGCGGCTGGTGAGCTGCTCGGAGAGGTGGGCAAGGCCTTGGCGCAGTGCCACAGCGCGGTCCTTCAGGCGCTGCAGCGCAATGCGTTGCAGGTCGTTGTCGGCGAGATCGGTCATCACCGGAATGGTGCGCTCGATGGTTTCGGTGTTGCGGTGGGCGTCCTCGGCGGCGGCCGACGCCAGCGACAGGTAGTAGGCGTTGGCGGCCACCAGCATGGCGGTGAAGGCTTCGCGGGACTTGCCGAGCGCCGGCCAGATCAGGGCGTCGCGCTGCGCGGTGGCGCCCTCGATGATCGAGTACAGCCCGGCCATGTCCTTGGCGGGACTCAGCACCTGCTCCTCATAGGTCTTGGAGATCGTGGTCTGCAGCGCGCGCAATTCGCCGAAGCCGCTCAGGAAGCGCTCGGTCACGCGCTCCAGTTCGGCCACCGAGCCGGACAGCATCGGATCGGTGGACGCGCGGGTGTTGAGGGTGCCGAGCACCGCCTCGCGCAGCAGCAGGATTTCGGCGAAGAGTTCGGGGCTCGGTTGGTTGATATAGCGGTGGATCAGGTTCTGCAGCCGCCCGGTCTCGCTCTCCAGCAGCGCCAGAATCTGGTCGGACTGCCGGACCTGCCGAACGTCGTCCCAGGCCGACGACAGAACGTGGGTGCCGCTCCAGATCAGGACGGCCAGCACGACCACCACAGCGGAATTCAGCGCGGCAATCGACAGGATGCGCCAGCGGATCGGAATCGCACGAACAAGCGCCACGATGCCGGATCGGCCATGCGCCGCCTGCCCGTCCCGCCGCCCCGATTCGCCGTTCTGCTCGGTCTCCACCAAGGCTATGTCGCTCTACTTTGAAAAAACGTTCAAATGGTGCGGTCAGTCATCGTATTATATTTCCCGACAGGAGGGTGTCTGAAAATGGCCTATGGCGTCAATCTAGCGAAGACCTCAAACCGGGATCATTGGTCGGTGGGGCCGGGGCAGACATGCTGAGATCGGCGATCAAACATCTCACCATCGCGATGGCAGCGGCTTTACTTGCGCTGGTGTCCCCCGTGCAAGCGGCCACCGAGATCCAGTGGTGGCACGCCATGTCCGGCCAGCTCGGACGGCAGCTGGAGAAACTCGCCACCGATTTCAACGCGTCGCAGGCCGAATTCCGCGTGGTGCCGGTCTACAAGGGCAACTACACCGAAACCGTGAGCGCTGCGATCTTTGCCTTCCGCTCGCGTAGCCAGCCGGCCATCGTCCAGGTCAACGAGATCGCGACGGCCACCATGATGGCGGCCAAGGGCGCGCTCTATCCGGTCCATGAGCTGATGCGCGATCAGGCAGAGCCGTTCGTGGCGGCGGCCTTCCTGCCGGCGATCACCGGCTACTATGCCGATATGGCCGGCAACATGCTGTCGTTCCCGTTCAATGCCTCGACGCCGATCCTGTACTACAACAAGGATCTGTTCCGCGCCGCCGGCCTCGATCCCAACGCGCCGCCGAAAACCTGGCCGGAGCTCGGCGCGGCGGCGAAGCGGTTGCGCGCTGCCGGCGCGCCTTGCGGCTTCACCACCTCGTGGCCGTCATGGATCAACGTCGAGAACTTCTCGGCCTATCACGACGTGCCGATGGCGACGAAATCCAATGGCCGCGGCGGGCTCGATGCGGTGCTGACCTTCAACAATCCGCTGATGGTGCGCCACATCGCGCAGCTCGCGGACTGGCAGAAGACCCGCATATTCGACTACAGCGGCCGCAACGTCGTGGCCGAACCGCGGTTCCAGCACGGTGAATGTGCGATCTTCCTGGGCTCATCGGGGACCCGCGCCGATATCCTGGCCAATGCGCGGTTCGAGGTCGGCTACGGCATGCTGCCCTACTGGCCCGACGTTCCTGCTGCGCCGCAGAATTCGATCATCGGCGGCGCCACGCTGTGGGTGCTGCGCGATCGGCCACGCGACGAATACAAGGGCGTCGCCAAATTCTTCGCCTACTTGTCGAAGCCGGAGATCCAGGCGGCGTGGCATCAGAACACGGGCTATCTGCCGATCACCCGCGCGGCCTATGAGTTGACCCGCGCGCAGGGTTTCTACGACCGCAATCCGGGCACTGCGATTTCCATCGAGCAGGTGACCCTGAAGCCGCCGACCGACAATTCGCGCGGGGTGCGATTGGGCTCCTTCGTGCTGGTCCGCGACGCCATCGAGGACGAACTCGAACTGGCCTTCAGCGGCAAGAAGTCGGCGCAGGCCGCGCTCGATGCGGCCGTCGATCGCGGCAACCGGCTGCTGCGTCAGTTCGAGCGCGCCAATCCGGACCAGTAGCGCGACGTTCGACAGCCGTCGCAGCGCCAACAACTACCGGATCGAAAACCGCACCGGCACCGTAAAGCTCAGCGACGCCTGGGTCATTTCCGGCGGGAACGCCGGCAGCGGCTGCGCGCGGCGGATCATCGCCATGGTCTCGGCGTCGAGTTCGGGCACCCCCGACGAGCCGGCCAGCCGGCTGCCCAGCACCTGGCCGCTGCGGCTGACGGTGAAGCTGAGCATGGCGGTGCCCTGCCGGCCCGCGGATTTGGCGCTCTCCGGATATTGCTTGTAGCGCTGCAGGTGCGCGGCGAGGCGATCGCGGTAAGACGGGAGCGCCGCCGCGGCTGCCGCGGCGCCGGCCGTTGCCGCCGCTGCCGCGCGGCCGACCCGTTCGGCGCGCGGCGCGGCGGACGTGCGCGGCGCCGGCGGGGTGTCGCTCGGCTTCTTCTTCACTTCGGTGCGGACCGGCTTCGGCTTGATCGGCTCCGGTTTCACCTTCGGCGGTTCGGGCGCAACCTTGGCGGGCTCCGGGACCGGCTCGGGCGGCGGTACGGGCTCGGCCTTCTGTTCGGGCGGCGCCTCGACCACCGGCTTTTCCACCGGCGGCGTCGGCGCGATCTGTTCCTCCACCGGCGGCTGCGCCATCGGTTCGGGCGTCGTCGGCGGAGTCGGCTCGTCGGCCTGCTGCATCTCCGGGCCGGGCGCCACGTCCATCGGCTGGGCCTCGGGCGCGGCGGACGCCGGCGCCATGTCGATCATGATGGTCGGCATTTCGGTGCCGGTCGGCGGCTGCTCGCGGTACCACGCCATCCCGGCGGCGATCAGGCCGGCATGCAGCGCCAGGATCACCGCGGCCGACACTGTCCAGCGTAGGCCGCTGTTGTCGGTCGGGGCGTGCAGCGCGAAGGCGTTCACGGTCAGCTGCGTCCGTCGAGGCCGACCAGCGCGACCTTGAGATAGCCGGCATTGCGCAGCAGGTTCATCACCTCCATCAGGTCGCCGTAGCTGACCGCCTTGTCGGCGCGCAGGAAGATGCGTTCGTCCTTGTTGCCTTTCGATGCGGTATCGAGCGTGGCACTCAGCGCGTCGCGCGCGATCGTCTCTTCGCCGACCGCCATGGTCAGGTCGGGCTTTACCGTGACGAACACCGGCTTGTCCGGGCGCGGCTGCGGCTCCACCGCGGAGGCGGGCAGGTCGACGCCGAGGTCGACGGTGGCCAAGGGGGCCGCCACCATGAAGATGATCAGCAGCACCAGCATCACGTCGATGAACGGCGTGACGTTGATCTCGTGCTGCACCTCGAGGTCGTCGCCCCCGCGCGATCCGCCGAGTCTTGCGCCCATGATCGCTACTCCGCCGCCCGCGCCAGCGACAGGCCGCGGCGGCTGGCGTCGCGGCTGATCAGCAGCATCACCTGCGCCGAGGCGTCGCCAAGCAAGGCGCGATAGCCGGCAATGCCGCGCACCAGCTGATTGTAGATCACCACCGCCGGGATCGCGGCGATCAGGCCCATGGCGGTGGCCAGCAGGGCTTCGGCGATGCCCGGCGCCACCACTGCGAGGTTGGTGGTGTGGGCTTCGGAAATGCCGATGAAGGCGTTCATGATGCCCCACACGGTGCCGAACAGGCCGACGAAAGGCGCGGTGGCGCCAATGGTGGCCAGCACGCCGGTGCCGCGGCCGATGCGTCGCGCCATGGCGGCCTCGACGCGTTCCAGCCGCAGCGCGATGCGCTCCTTGAAGCCGTCGTCGAACAGCCCGCCGGACAGGCTGGTCTCGCGCGCCGCGCTGTGGATCAGCTGCGCCACGGCATCCCTGGCCTCAAGGCTGTCGCGCTCCATCTGCGCCAGCGTGGTGTCGCTTTCCAGCAGCGCGAGCCGGCGCCGGGCCCTGGAGCTTTCGCGCTGCAGCTCGATGGCCTTGGCCAGCCACACCGTCCAGGTCACCAGCGAGGCGAAGGCCAGGCCGACCATCACCGCCTTCACGACAAGGTCGGCGGCCATGAACATGCCCCACGGCGACAGGTTGCGCGGCAGTTGGGCGTCGATGGTGGTGGCAAGGGCGGCTTGCGGCGAAAGCAGCAGCGCCGCGAGCGTCGCGCCGGTACCGTAAAAACGAAGCGGGCTGCGGTCGGACATCTTCATCGGCGATCTGACCTGCTGTGGAGCGGTGCTCAGGGGCGGCGTCGAGCCGGGAATGGTGCGGTATGTGCGGTGTCGGCGATGGCCTTTGTAAGGTCACGCCATAATGCGCGGCAATTCAAGATCCGGTCATGCTGCTTGAAGCCCTCTAATCTACCGTCATCGCGGCGAAAGAAGGCCTGCCCACCGAGTGACCGGCCAACATCAACTGCCTATTTTATTATCAATGCATGATCTTTGTATGCAATGAGCGGCGTGGTCGCCGCCGGTGTCGGCCACAGAAAATCGGATTTCTGTCTGCAGGACAGTGCCTTAAGCGAAAATCAAGATTTTGTTAAATTCTGGCACAAACCTTGCGAAGTCAGGTTCCAACGCCCTTTGACCCCTGTGCCTTGGAGCCTGCCGATGAAGCGCCGCGATTTCCTCAAGTCTGTCACCGGCGTGGCCGCCACGGCCGCCGTCTCCAGCCCTGCGATCTTCTCTGCCGCCCGTGCGGATGCCCGGTCCGAAACCCTGCTGATCGTCTCCGAGAGCGGCCCGAACAATCTCGACATTCACGGCGTCGGCACCAACGTGCCGGGCTACGAGGTGTCGTGGAATTGCTACGACCGGCTGATCGGCCACGAGATGAAGGCCGGCCCCGGCGGCGTGCCTTACTACGACCGCGACAAGTTCAAGCCGGAACTCGCCGAGGACATGCAGGTCGGCGACATGTCGGCGACCTTCAAGCTGCGCAAGAACGCCAAATTTCACGACGGCACGCCGGTGACGGCGAAGGACGTCAAGTGGTCGCTGGACCGCGCGGTCAGCGTTGGCGGCTTTCCGACCTTCCAGATGAGCGCCGGCTCGCTGAAGAAGCCGGAGCAGTTCGTCATCGTCGACGATCACACCGTGCGCGTCGACTTCGCCACCAAGGACCGGCTGACGATTCCCGATCTCGCTGTGATCGTGCCCTGCGTGATCAATTCCGAGCTGGTGAAGAAGAACGCCAGCGAGAAGGATCCGTGGGGTCTCGAATACACCAAGATGCAGACCGCCGCCGGCGGCGCCTACAAGGTCACCAAGTGGACCGCCGGCACCGAAGTGATCATGGAGCGCAACGACGACTGGGTGTGCGGCCCGCTACCCAAGATCAAGCGCGTGATCTGGCGCATGGTGCCGCAGGCCGGGAACCGCCGTGCGCTGCTGGAACGCGGCGATGCCGACATGTCCTATGAGCTGCCCTACAAGGACTTCCAGGAGATCAAGGCCAACGGCAAACTCGACGTGGTGTCGCTGCCGTTCTCCAACGGCATCCAGTACATCGGCATGAACGTGACCAAGGCGCCGTTCGACAATCCCAAGGTGCGCCAGGCTGTCGCCTATGCGATCCCCTACCAGAAGATCATCGACGCGGTGCTGTTCGGTCTCGCCAACCCGATGTTCGGCGCGTCTGCCGACAAGCCCACCGAAGTCGCGTGGCCGCAGCCGCACAAGTACAATACCGACATCGCCAAGGCCAAGGCGCTGCTCGCCGAGGCCGGCTATCCCAACGGCTTCGAAACCACGATCTCGTTCGATCTCGGCTTTGCCGTGGTCAACGAGCCGCTCTGCGTGCTGGTCCAGGAAAGCCTTGGCCAGATCGGCATCAGGACCACCATCAACAAGATCCCCGGCGCCAACTGGCGCACCGAGCTGAACAAGAAGGAAATGCCGCTCTACACCAACGTGTTTTCCGGCTGGCTCGATTACCCCGAATACTTCTTCTACTGGTGCTATCACGGCGACAATTCGGTGTTCAACACCATGAGCTACAAGTCGCCGGAGATGGACAAGTTGATCAACGGCGCTCGCGCCGCGGCGGCGTCAGGCGACAAGGCGGCCTATGACGCCGACGTCAAGGGCTTCGTCGATCTCGCCTTCACCGACATGCCGCGCATCCCGCTGTACCAGCCCTACGTCAACGTCGCGATGCAGAAGAATATCAGTGGCTATCAATACTGGTTCCACCGCCGGCTGGATTACCGCGCGTTGGTGAAGGCGTAACGGCGATGGAAGCCGTGGTTAGCTCCGGCCTCTCGGTTTCCCCTCCCCCTTGTGGGGGAGGGTGGCGCGTAGCGCCGGGAGAGGGTAAGCCACGAACGCCGGCGCCTTTTGCTCCCCTCTCCCCAGCCCTCCCCCACAAGGGGGAGGGGCTCTCCGCGCTTCGCTGCGCGTGCCTCCCACAACATGGGGCCATCATCATGCTGACCCTGATCGCCAAGCGCCTGATGTTCGCGATCCCCTCGCTGATCGGCGTGGTCATCGTGACGTTTCTTCTCACCCGCGCATTGCCCGGTGATCCGGCGGCGTACTTCGCCGGTCCCTCGGCGGACAAGAACGCCGTGGAGGAAATCCGCAAGAAGCTCGGCCTCGACAAGCCGCTGATCGAGCAGTTCTTCCGCTATACCGCCGACCTTGCCCGCGGCGACTTCGGCAATTCGCTCACCACCGGCCAGCCGGTCGCCACCGAAATCCGCAACCGCCTGCCGGCCTCCGCCGAACTCACGCTGCTCGGCCTGATCGTCTCCGTCGTCATCGCCATTCCGCTCGGCATTCTCGCGGCCACGCGGCCGGGCTCGTGGATCGATCATCTCTGTCGCATCACCACCAGCGCCGGCGTGTCGCTGCCGGTGTTCTTCACCGGGCTGGTGCTGGTCTATGTGTTCTACTTCCGGCTCGGCTGGTCTCCGGCGCCCCTGGGACGGCTCGACGTGTTCGCCACCACGCCGCCGTCGGTCACCAACTTCTACCTGATCGACAGCCTGCTCGCGCGCGACTGGGAGGCGTTCCGCTCCTCCTTCAACCAGTTGATCCTGCCGACCGCCACATTGGCGATCTTCTCGCTGGCGCCGATCGCGCGCATGACCCGCGCCTCGATGCTGGCGGTCCTGTCGTCGGATTTCGTGCGTACCGCGCGCGCGTCAGGCCTTTCGCCACGCGCGGTGATCGTCACCTATGCGTTCCGCAACGCCATGCTGCCGGTCATCACCACGCTGTCGATGACGTTTTCATTTTTGCTCGGCGCCAATGTGCTGGTCGAAAAGGTGTTCGCCTGGCCGGGCATCGGCTCCTATGCCGTGGAAGCGCTGATCTCCTCGGACTTCGCCCCCGTGCAGGGCTTCGTGCTCACGATGGCGGTGATGTACGTGCTGATCAACCTGATCATCGACATTCTCTACGGCGTCATCGATCCCCGCGTCAGGATGGAAGGGTGAGACCATGAGCAGCACCGTCGCTCCTCTCAACGAACCCGCCGCCGCGCGTACTTCGGCGCTGGCGGCTACGTTCCAGCACACGTGCTATATCCTCGGCGAAAACCGCGTCACCGCCTTCGCATTCGGACTGCTGGTGCTGATCGTGTTCGCCGCAGTGTTCGGTCCGGCCATCGTGCCCTGGGATCCGCTGGCCTCCGACACCGCGCAGGCGCTGAAGCCGCCGTCGGTGGCGCACTGGTTCGGCACCGACCAGCTTGGCCGCGACATTTTCAGCCGCGTGATTGTGGCAACAAGGCTGGACTTCTTCATCGCCATCGCCTCGGTGCTGCTGGTGTTCGCCATGGGCGGCCTCGCCGGCATCGCGTCCGGCTATTTCGGCGGCTGGACCGACCGCATCGTCGGCCGCATCAGCGACACCATCATGGCGTTTCCGCTGTTCGTGCTGGCCATGGGCATCGTCGCCGCACTCGGCAACACCGTGCAGAACATCATCATCGCCACCGCCATCGTGAACTTCCCGCTCTATGCCCGCGTCGCCCGCGCCGAGGCCAACGTCCGCCGCGACGCCGGCTTCGTGCAGGCGGCGCGGCTGTCCGGTAACAGTGAGATGCGCATCCTCCTGGTGCATATCCTGCCGAACATCATGCCGATCATGATCGTGCAGATGTCGCTGACCATGGGCTACGCCATCCTCAACGCCGCCGGCCTGTCCTTCATCGGCCTCGGCGTGCGGCCGCCCACGGCGGAATGGGGCATCATGGTCGCCGAGGGCGCCTCGTTCATGGTGTCCGGCGAATGGTGGATCGCCTTGTTTCCCGGCCTGGCGCTGATGATCGCGGTGTTCTGCTTCAACCTGCTCGGCGACGGTCTGCGCGATATCGTCGATCCCTCCCGGAGGACGTGAGGATGGCAACACAGCTCCACTCTCGTGTCCCGGGCGCAGCGCAGTACGGAGCGAAGCGACGTCGTGCGCTGCAGAACCGGGACCCATTTGGATCGTTGATCAACGCCTGGCGCGATCCCGGATCTGCGCAGCATCACTGCGCGCCTGCGGCGCTGCGTGCTGCAGCGCGTCCGGGAAACGAGACGGAGTTTTGCTCATGACCGCCCGGCCCCTGCTCGATGTCCATGACCTCACCGTCGAATTCGCCACCCGGCGCGGCATCGTCAAGGCGGTGCAGCACGTCAACATCTCCGTCGCCAAGGGCGAGACGCTGGGCATCGTCGGCGAGTCCGGCTCCGGCAAGTCGGTCACCTCCTATGCGGTGATGCGGATCCTCGATCGCGCCGGCTCCATCGCCGAGGGCTCGGTGATGTTCTCCGGCGTCGACATCAAGGGCGCGACCGAGAGCCAGATGCGCGACCTGCGCGGGCGAGAGATCTCGATGATCTTCCAGAACCCGCGCGCGGCGCTGAACCCGATCCGCAAGGTCGGCGACCAGATCGAGGACGTGCTGCGTCAGCACCTTCAGTCGGCAGCCGGCGACCGCGGCGAGAAGGCCATCGCGGCGCTGGAGGCGGTGAAGATCGCGCGTCCCCGCGAGCGCTATCACGCCTATCCGTTCGAACTGTCGGGCGGCATGTGCCAGCGCGTGGTGATCGCGCTGGCACTGGCCTGCAATCCGCAACTGCTGATCGCCGACGAGCCGACCACCGGCCTCGACGTCACCACGCAGAAGGCGGTGATGGACCTGATCGTCGAACTGACCAAAAGCCGCGGCATGTCGACCATCCTGATCACCCACGACCTCGGCCTCGCCGCCGCCTATTGCGACCGCGTCGTGGTGATGGAGAAGGGCAGGGTGGTGGAGACCGCTTTGTCGGCGGACATTTTTGCCAATCCGCAGCACCCCTACACGAAGAAACTGATGCAGGCGACGCCGCGGCTGGGGATTTCGTTGCGCGATCTGCTGCCGCCGGAAGAGCGCGCGGCGATGCCGGTGTTCAGCTCTCCCCTTGCTTCCTTCACCTCTCCCCAGCGGGAGAGGTCGGAGCCTCGCGTAGCGAGGCTCCGGGAGAGGGGAGCCACAAACGCCGTCGCCCGCGGCACCCTCTCCCTGACCCTCCCCCACAAGGGGGAGGGGACACTCCGGCCGTGTCCCAGCCCCTCCTCGTCATCGACAATCTCGTCAAGGAATACCCTCGCCAGGGCGCTACAGCGAGCCTCGCAAAATTGTTTTCGCGAAAACCCGCGGCCGAGCCGGATCATTTTCGCGCCGTCGACGGCATCAGCTTCACGGTCGGCCACGGCGAGAGCGTGGGTCTGGTCGGCGAGTCCGGCTGCGGCAAGTCGACGACATCGATGATGGTGATGCGGCTGATCGACAAGTCGTCGGGCACCATCACCTTCGACGGCGATGATATCGGCGCGATCCCGCCCAATGCCTTCGCCCGTCTTCCGTTGCGCAAAAACATCCAGATGGTGTTTCAGGATCCCACCGACAGCCTCAACCCGCGCTTCACTGCGGCGCGGGCCATCGCCGATCCGATCATGCAGCTCGGCGATATCAAGGGCGGCGACGCGCTGCGGGCGAAGTGCGAGGATCTGGCGCGCCAGGTCGGGCTGCCGCTGGATCTGCTGGATCGCTTTCCGCATCAGATGTCCGGCGGCCAGAAGGCTCGCGTCGGCATCGCCCGAGCTATCGCGCTACAACCGAAACTGGTGATCCTCGACGAGCCCACCGCGGCGCTCGACGTTTCCGTGCAGGCGGTGGTGCTGAACCTGCTGCAGGACCTCAAGCAGTCCATGGGGATGAGCTATCTGTTCGTGTCGCACGATTTGAATGTGGTGCGCTTGTTGTGCGATCGTGTCATCGTGATGCGGTCCGGGCGAATCGTCGAGCAGGGCCAGACCGAGGCCGTGCTCGACGCACCGAAGGACGACTATACAAGAGAGCTGCTGTCGGCGATCCCGCATCCGCCGCTGCCGGTTCACTGAAGCGCAACGGAAGAAGGACCATCGTGGCCGAACCGCTTGACGACTATATCGACGCCGTGGCGTCCGCTCTGGGATTGCCGATCGAAGAGTCCTGGAAGCCTGCCGTGTGCGCCAATCTCGCCGTTACGCTGAAGATGGCGCGCATGGTCGACGAATTTTCCCTTCCCGATGAAATCGAGCCCGCCAGTGTCTTTGCAGCCTGATCCCGCAATCATGGCCGATGGCGAATGGCTGCCCGCAGCCGACATCGCTAGAGCGGTGGCGGCGAAGAGGATCACTGCGCTCGCGGTGACCGAGGCGGCGCTGGCGCGGATCGCCGTGCACGATCCGGTGCTCAACGCGTTCACCGACGTCACTGCCGAGCGCGCCCGCGCCAAGGCCCGTGCGGTCGATGCCGCCATCGCCGCCGGCGACACTGTCGGCCGGCTGGCCGGCGTGCCGTTCGCGGTGAAGAATCTGTTCGACCTCGCGGGCCTGCCGACCCGCGCCGGCTCGAAGATCAACCGCGACCGGCCGGTCTCCACCCGCGATGCCACGCTCGTCGAGCGCATGGAAGCCGCCGGTGCCGTGCTGGTCGGCGGACTCAACATGGGCGAATACGCCTATGACTTCACCGGCGAGAATGTCCATGACGGCGCCTCGCGCAATCCCCATGACATCACGCGGATGACCGGCGGCTCGTCGGGCGGCTCCGGCGGCGCGGTGGGCGGCGGTCTGGTGCCGCTGGCGCTGGGCTCGGACACCAACGGCTCGATCCGGGTGCCGTCGTCGTTCTGCGGCATCTTCGGCCTCAAGCCGACCTATGGCCGCCTGTCGCGGGCGCACTCGTTTCCCTTCGTCGCCAGCTTCGACCATCTCGGCCCGTTCGCGCGCACGGTTGAAGATCTCGCTTTGTCCTACGATGCCATGCAGGGGCCGGACGCGGAGGACGCCGCCTGCTCGACGCGCGATATCGAACCGGTGAGTTCGCTGCTGGCGCAGGACATCGGCGGCCTCCGGATCGCGCTGGCGGGCGGCTACTTCAGGGCCAACCTGTTTCCGGAAGCGAAGGAAGCTGTGGCCCGCGTCGCCAAGGCGCTCGGCGTCACCCGCGAGGTCGAATTGCAGGAGGTGGCGCGTGCCCGTTCGGCGGCTTACGTGATCTCCACTGTTGAGGGCGCCTCGCTGCATCTCGACCGGCTGCGCATGCGGCCGAACGATTTCGATCCCGCGGTGCGCGACCGGCTGCTGGCCGGCGCCATGGTGCCGGCGCCTTTGGTCGACCGCGCGCAAAAATTCCGCCGCTGGTACCGCGCCCGCGTCCTCGAACTGTTCAAGGACGTCGACGTGATCATCGCGCCGTCGACGCCCTGCGTGGCGCCGAAGCTGGGCCAGCAAACCTTCGTGCTCGACGGCGTCGAGCTGCCGGTGCGCGCCAATATCGGCATCCACACCCAGCCGATCTCCTTCATAGGCCTGCCGGTCGTCGCGGTCCCGGTGCCGCTGGAACCGATGCCGATCGGTGTCCAGATCATCGCCGCCCCGTGGCGGGAAGACATCGCATTGCGCGTCGCTTACGCGCTGCAACAGGCCGGCGTCGCCGCAGCCCCACGCCCCAAAGGATTCTGACCATGGATATCGATCTTCCCGACGTGCTGGCCGAGGTCGGCGCTGCGTTCGCGCGCTATGAAGCGGCGCTCGTCAGCAACGACACTGCGGTACTCGGCGAATTGTTCCGCAACGATCCCCGCACCCTGCGCTACGGCATCGACGAGAACCTCTACGGCTACGACGCCATCCAGGCGTTTCGCGGCGCCCGCTCCCCGGTCGGATTGATGCGCCGCACCGATAGGACGGTGATCTCGTCCTATGGCCGCGACACCGCGGTGGCTTCGACCCTGTTCTACCGCGACAGCGCGCCCGGCAAGGTCGGCCGGCAGATGCAGACCTGGATCCGCTTCCCGGAAGGCTGGCGGATCGTCGCCGCCCATGTCAGCATTATCGACGAGTCGCAGGGCAGCAAGGCGTGAGACATTCATGAGTTTCGACGACATGGCGGCACTGCCGGGAGCGCGCAAGCCGCGCCTGAAGGCCGGTGTGGCCGCGATCGGTCGCGTCAATGCAACTCCGGTCAAGATCACCCGCGCCGAGGAACTGCGTCTGCAACTGGCCGACGAGATCGTCCGCGGCGTGCTGGCGCCGGGCGCCGCGCTCGATGAGACCGACATTGCCGAACGCTTCAACGTGTCGCGGACCCCGGTGCGCGAGGCGCTGCGCCAGCTCGGCGCCAGCGGTCTGGTGGACTCCCGCGCCCATCGCGGCGCCGTGGTGGCGCGGCCGTCGCTGGAGCGGCTGACCGGCATGTTCGAGGCGATGGCCGAACTGGAGGCCATGTGCGCCGGCTTTGCCGCCGAACGGATGCCGCCGCTGCAGCGCCATGCGCTGGAAGCGATCCACGAGGAATTGCGGGTGCTAAGCTACGACGGCAATCCGGATCGTTTCCACGAGGTCAACGAACGCTTCCACAACGCCATCTATGCCGGCGCGCAGAACGACTACATCGCCGAAATCACACTGGCGACGCGGGTCCGCGTGCAGCCGTTCCGCCGCGCCCAGTTCCGCAATCTCGGGCGTTTAGCGAAGTCGCAGATGGAGCACGACCGCGTCGTCGTCGCGATCATGCGCGGCGACCGCATCGGTGCGGCGAATGCCATGCGCGCGCATATCGAACTGGTGCGCGGCGAGTATGAGCTTTACGCGGTGTCGGTGTAGGGCCTTCTCGTGTTCCCCGGACGCGGTGCACTGCGCCGCATAGCGGCGTGGTGCGCCGCAGATCCGGGGCCCCGCTTCGCCGGACGGGAGAACCGGGATCCCGGATCTGCGGAGCGGCATAAGAATGCCGCACCGCGTCCGGGACACGAGACCTACTTCCCCGCACCCTCTGCCGCATAAGCCCGCCAGCCGCCGAAGCCGGAGATGTCGCGGGCGCCTTGCAGCGCTGCGGGCTCGGCGAGGAATCCCTTCACGCTGGTGCCATCCGCGAGCTGCAGCGTGCCGATTGCCATTGGCGATGGAATCGCGGCGACGAATTCGCCGAACGCCGCCGCCGTCAGCGCCCAGATTTCCACGGCGATCGCCGAACCGGTGCCGGCCGCGACCCGCAGTAACCCGGGCTTGGCCGGCGTGGTGCCGTCGAGCGCATAGAAATTGTAGTCCGGCGCGGTGGCGGTCGCCTTGAGCAGGCGGCCGCGGCGCGACGTCAGTTCACCATTCAGCGCCATGCCGGATAGGTGCGCGCCGACCACGGCGATGGCGATCTCGTCGCCGCGCAATGCAGCGGGCAGTGCCGCCAGCGGCGGCTGCGGCAGCTTGCTGGCGCCCATGGTGAGTCCGGTATCGGCATGAAACACCCGGCCGATGCTGGCGAGATCCGCGTCGTGCCCGGCCGGCGCCAGCAGGGTGATGCCGAACGGAATGCCGTCGGCCCGCATCGCCGATGGCAGAGCGAGCCCGCACAGGTCGAGCAGATTGACGAAGTTGGTGTAGGTGCCGAGCCTTGAGTTGAGCTCGATCGGATTGGCCAGCACCTGGGCCGTGGTGTAGGCGGTCGGCGCGGTCGGCAGCACCAGCGCGTCGATCTCCGCGAACGCCGTCTCGGCGGAGCGCTTGAGGTCCTGCAGCTTGTACAACGCGGCGAAGGTGTCCGTCGCGCTCTGCCGCGCGCCGGCGATGGTGATCTCGCGCGTCACCGGATGAATAGCGTCGGGCGCCGAGGCCAGCAGGTCGCGGATCACCAGCAGGCGTTCGGCCACCCATGGCCCGTCATAAAGCAGCCGCGCGGTTTCATAGAACGGCTCGATGTCGAACTCGACCAGCGTGGCGCCGAGCGACGTCCATCGCTTCAGCGCGTCGCCATAGGCTTTCTCGGATACCGTATCGCCGAAGAAGATCAGCTGGCCGTTGCGCGGCACGCCCAGCCGCAGCGCCTTGGGAAATTCTGTCAGTGCGCCGACCTCGCGCGGGCGTGAAAACGAGTCCTGCGGATCGTAGCCGCCCATTATGTCGAGCGCCGTCATCGCGTCATCGACGGTCAGCGCGAAGATCGACACGCAGTCCAGCGTCCGGCATGCCGGCACCACGCCGGCGGTAGGCACCAGGCCGAGGCTTGGCTTGAGGCCGACGATGTTGTTGAGCATCGCCGGCACCCGGCCGGAGCCGGCGGTATCGGTGCCGAGCGAGAACGGCACCAGCCCTGCGGAGACGGCAACCGCGGAGCCGGAGCTCGAGCCGCCCGGCACCAGGTCGTCGCGCACCGCGTTCTTCGGAATGCCGTAGGGCGAGCGCACGCCGACGAGACCCGTCGCGAACTGGTCGAGATTGGTCTTGCCGATGACGATGGCGCCGGCGGCGCGCAGCCGCGCCACGGCGCTGGCGTCGCGGGTCGGCGTATAGGCGAAGGCCGGGCAGGCGGCGGTGGTCGGCAGGCCGGCCACATCGATATTGTCCTTCACTGCCACCGGCACGCCGTACAGCGGGAGCGTCGACGCGTCCTTAGCTGACAGCGCTTCGGCTTCGGCGATCGCTTCGGCCTCAACGCGCAGGCTGATGAAGATGGCGGGATCGTTGTGATCGCGGATGCGCTGAAAGGTGCGGGCGACCGTCTGCGCGGGCGTTACGGTGCCGGCGCGATGCGCGGCGACGATCTCGGCGATGGTTTCGGTGATCGCGCTCATCGTCATGCTCCCGTTGCTGCGTTGCCGGACGGCTCCGGCATGGTCGTCATCGCTTGAAGGACGCGCGCGGAGTCGCTGACCCAGCCGAAGATGCCGCCCTGGGCCTTGATCATCTGCAGTCCCATCTCGTGAAATTCAGGAAAGTACGACGCGCAGCCGTCGGCCAGCACGATGCAGCGATAGCCGCGGTCGTTGGCTTCGCGCACCGTGGTGTTGACGCAGACCTCGGTGGTGACGCCGCACACCAGCAGCGTATCGATATCGCGCGCCTTGAGGTCGGCGCCGAGCGTGGTGGCGTAGAACGCGCCCTTGCCGGGCTTGTCGATGACGATCTCGCCCTCGACCGGGTACAGTTCGGGGATGATGTCGTGGCCGGCCTCGCCGCGAATGAGGATGCGCCCCATCGGTCCGGGGTCGCCGATCCGCAAGCTCGGCGCGCCGCGCTGGATTTTTGCCGGCGGCGCATCGGAAAGGTCGGGCAGGTGGCCTTCGCGGGTATGCACGACCATCATGCCGGTCTCGCGCGCCGCCTTCAGCACTGCGGCGATCGGTGAAACCGCGCGTGCCAGCAGTGCCACATCGTTGCCGAGCGTCTCGCCAAATCCGCCCGGCTCCATGAAGTCGCGCTGCATGTCGATGATCAGCAGTGCTGTCGCCCCCCAGTTCACGTCGATGGGGCCCGGCTCGGCAGCGACCGTCGTCGTAAGCAGCGAGTCTGTCATTGCGGAGTCCTTCGGGTCATCAAGATCACGGACTCAGCGAAGCAAGGCTCATGCCATTGTGTACAATACGGAAGTCTCCCGATATCGTCTAAATATGTTCAATTTCAAGCGATTAGAACGCATGTCGCAATGTCGCGCAGTCAGCTTCGGTCCGTATTCGCCTCATTTTTGGGCGAAGTCGGACCGTGCTGCATCAAGGAACGCCTGCGGCTGTCGGATCAGTCCCAGCCGTCGCCCTTGATGCCGGGATTGGCGTAGACGATGCCGCCGTCCACGGCGATGGTGGCGCCGACCACATAGTCGCCGGCGCGCGAGGCGAGGTAGATCGCCGTGCCCGCCATGTCCTCGTCGGTGCCGATGCGGCCGGCCGGCACTCGCGTCGCCACTTCATCGGCATTGTCGCGCGCCGCCTTGTTAATGTCGGACTGAAACGGACCCGGGGCGATGGCCGAGACCACCACATGGTCCTTGATCAGCTTCACCGCCATCCGCCGCGTCAGGTGGATCAGGCCGGATTTGCTGGCGGCGTAGGAATAGGTCTCCATCGGATTGACGAAGATGCCGTCGATCGAGGCGATGTTGATGACCTTGGCCGGCCGCTCGGCGGAGGCGGCGGCGCGCAGCGGGCCAGCCAGCGCCTTGGTCAGGAAGAACGGCGTCTTGAGATTGAGGTTCATCACCTTGTCCCAGCCGCTCTCGGGGAATTCGTCGAAGTCGGCGCCCCAGGCGGCGCCGGCATTGTTGACGAGGATGTCGAGTTTCGGTTCGCGCTTGCTGATCTCTGCCGCGAGCATCTCGATGCCCGCCATGGTGGAGATGTCGATCGGCAGGGCGATGCATTCGCCGGCATATTGCCCGGTCAGCTCCTGTGCGGTGGCCTCGCACGGCCCGGCCTTGCGCGCGGTGATGTAGACCTTTGCGGCGCCCTGGTTGAGAAAGCCGGCCGCGATCATTCGGCCGATGCCGCGCGAGCCGCCGGTCACCAGCGCCACGCGCCCCTGCAGCGAAAACAGATCCTTGAACATGTTGCCTCCGGTTTGTTGGCCGAAGGTTTGCTGCTGCCCGTCAGGCGAGTCAAGGAAGGGCGGAGTGGGCTACGCCGCGGCGAAACGGCGGAAACCGTTCCACATGGCGGTGGCGGCGCCGGAGGTCAGCAGCGGCAGGACGTGCTTGTTCTGGTAGTGGCCGTTCAGCGAGACCCGCGGCAGCGCCATCAGGTGGCCGGCATGGTCCGGAAAGATCATGCCCTTGCGGGTGGTCACCGCGGTGGTGTAGCCGGCGGCCTGGGCCAGCTCATATTCGCGCGGGCCGGCGGCGTCGCCGTCGCCATAGGGATAAGCGAGGTGACGCACCGGGCGCTGCAACTCGGCTTCGATCCGCGCGCGGCTCGATGCCATTTCCTCGGCAGCCCCGGCCTCGCTCTGCTTGGCGAGATTGCAGTGGCTGACGCTGTGGGCGCCGATCGTCACCAGCGGATCGGCGGCGAACGCCCTCAACTCGTCCCACGACAGGCAGAGATCGCGGCTGATGGCGGCTTCGTCGATGCCGTGGCGCCCGCAAAGCGCGGTCATCTCGCGGCGTACGTCGGCCTCGGTCGGCAGCGTCCGCATGCGCGTCTGCAGGTCGCAGAAGGCGGTGGCCTTGCCCTGCAGCGTGCTGGTGTCGAGGATCTGGATGGCGCCGTCGCGTTCGACCTCGACGCGATCGGCACTCGCCAGCACCATTTCCAGTGCGACCCACCACAGCCTGCCGCGGCCTGCGGCGAAATCGCTGGTTGCATAGACGGTGAGCGGTGCCTCGAACTCGCGCATCACCGGCAGCGCGAAATCGCGGTTGTCGCGGTAGCCATCGTCGCAGGTAAAGCAGGCAAAGCGACGGCCGAAATTCCGCTCCGTCAGCCGCTGGTGCATCTCGTCCAGGGTGATGATATCGATGCCGCGGGCGCGAACGTGGGCGAGGGTTTCGCGCAAGAACTCCGGGGTGACTTCGAGATGGTGATTGGGCCGGAACGGATTGCCGCTGAGCGGGCGGACATGATGCAACATGAAGATGGCGCCGACGCCACCGAAGATCGGCTGCAGCGCATAGTGAGCGCCGCTGAAGTAAAGCGCTCCCAGGCAGGCGCGGATCATCTGATGGCGAAAAGGCTTCATCGGTAACCTGGTAACGATTCTATCTAAGGTCGACACAATCAGAAACGATTGAAGAAACCGTTATCCCTGGATACCGCCCGGGCATTGGCCAAGGCGCCATTTCCAGTTTGACAGTCCCGCAAGGGTTTGTTTTCACTTTGTTTCCAGACCCCGCAGGACGTCGAATGCACGGATTTTACAGGTGGAGCAACAAATGGTGGCCTGGAATCATTCCCCTTGCCCTGCTTTGGGCGCTTGCGGGCTGGAACTCAACCCAGCCGTTGGAAGCTGACCTCGCCGCCCGTAGCAATCAGGCCCTGAAGAACACTGTACTCGACAAGACCCGCATTTCGGTAGCCGGTCGTGACGTCAGCTTCGCGGCCCAGGCGTTTTCCGAGGAAGGCCGGCGCAGCGCGGTCGCCTCGGTGGAGGCCGCGCCCGGGGTCCGACTGGTCAATGACGAGACCCGGCTGGTCGCCGAGGCCAAGCCGTTCGTCTGGGTCGCCGAACGCGACAATGTCCGGGTGACGCTGTGGGGCACGGCGCCGCTGCCGGCCAGCAAGGCGCGCATCCTGGAAGCGGCGCGGGCAGCGCTGAACGGCACCGAAGTTTCCGACCGCATGGGCATGGCACGCGGCGCGCCTGCGCGCTTCGATGCCGCGGCCCTGCTGCTGGTCGATCAGATGTCCAAGCTGAAGGAGGGCAAGATCGTTCTCTCCGACACCGGCGTCAGCCTGTCCGGCATGGCCCGCGACCTCGGCGGCCGCGAAGCCATCGCTGCGGCGCTGAAGAACCTGCCCGAGGGTTTTGTCGTAGCCAGCAACGAGGTCAAGGCGCCGCCCTATATCTTCCAGGCCAACAAGGACCCGGTGGCCGTAACCCTGACCCTGAGCGGCTACGTGCCGGACAACAATGCCCATGCCGCGCTGGCGGCGGCGGCCGGCCGCAAGTTTCCCAACGAAAAAATCGTCGACAACCTTAAGGCCAGCATCGGCGCGCCGTCCGGATTCACCGCGGCGGTGACGTCGGCGCTGGGTGCGCTGTCGCGGCTGTCGACCGGCACGCTGGTGGTGTCCGACCGCGAAATCAAGCTGTCGGGCGATGCGCTCTATGAGGCGGCGGCCGGGCAGATCCGCGCCGGCCTGACCCGCGAGTTGCCGTTGGGCTGGACCAGCAAGCCGGAAATCTCGGTCAAGCCGGCGGCCGCGCCGGTGGATGCCACCGTCTGCCAGCAGTTGTTCGCGCAGAACCTGACAAAGGGGCGGATCCGCTTCGAAAGTTCGAGCGCCTCGATTAACGCGGATTCGGCCGGCCTGCTCGATCGCCTGGTCGAGACGGCGATGCGCTGTCCCTCCACCAATGTGGAAATCGTCGGGCACACCGACCGCAGCGGCGCCGAGGAGTTCAATCAGGAGCTGTCGGAAAAGCGTGCTCAGGCGGTGGCGGATTATCTGGTCAAGGCCGGCTTGCCGGCGGATCGCTTCACCGCGGTCGGCTATGGCAGCGCGCTGCCCATCGCCTCCAATGACACCGATGAGGGCAAGGCGCAGAATCGGCGGATCGAATTCGTGGTGAGGCCATAACGATGCTCTATCTCGCAACATTTCTGTGGGGCTGGCTGCTCGGCGCGTTCCTGCTCGGGCTCGGCATGGGCTGGATCGCGGTGGTTCGGCGCGGCAAGACGGTGTCGCGGGCGCTGGCGCAGAAGCTGGCGGCGCTGACGGTGGTGCTGATCGGCGTGTCGCTGGCGAAACTACTGCCCGGCCGGTTCGGCTACTGGCTCGATCTCGGCCTGGCGCTGTTCGCCTTCTACCTGGTGGGCTGTGCCATCGGCTCAAAGCTGCGCGACTGGGTGGTGTCGCGACCGGCCAAGGTCGTGTGATGACGGCGGAGCTGAGTGACGCGATGTCGCTGACCGCCCATTACCGCATGTTCGGCCATTACAATGCCTGGGCCAATGAGCGGGTCTACGACGCCGCAGCGGCACTCAGCGCCGAACAATACCGCGCCGACCGCGGCGCGTTCTTCAAGTCGGTGCATGGCACGCTCAACCATCTGCTGGCCACCGACCGGATCTGGATGAAGCGGTTTACCGGCGAGGGCGAGGTGCCCGACCGGCTCGACGCCATCCTCTATGACAGCTTCGCGGAACTGCGGGCCGCACGGCAGGCCGAAGACGTCCGCATCAAAGCCTATGTGGACGGGCTGGACGCGCAACGCATCGCCGGAACCATCAGCTATCGCCGGGTGTCCTCGCCGGAGGCATTCGTACAGCAGCTGGCTCCCGCGCTGGCGCACTGGTTCAACCACCAGACCCATCATCGCGGCCAGGTCCACGCGCTGCTGAGCGGGCTCACCGGCGCGGCGCCGGAGCTGGATCTGCTGTTTTTCCAGCGTCAGGCAGCGGTGTAGCGGCCTTTGCGCTCGCCAATGCGGCATTGTGGTCTGCGCGGTCACCGCAATGCTGTCATTTTGCCGCAGCGGTGCCGGAAAATTGCGCCTCTGGTTTGTTGGACGCGAGCTAATATATTGACGCTGCGACTCTTTTATTCACCTCCGCCGAATTCCTCTTTTTCGTAAAACACGCTACGAGATTGTCTTCGCGGTCATCCGGCGATGACCCTGGAGACACGAGACGGCGGTGACGCCGAGGCTGCTGACTGCCCCTGGTCGTCAAATCGCATTCGAGGTTGAGATGCTGGAAGCAATACGCAGGGCGGTCTCGTTTCTGCGCGAGAAGCAAATCCTGCGCAAACTCGGTGTGCTGATCAGTGTCGCGGTCATCGCGTTCGCCTGTTACATGCTCTACCATAAGTTGCGCAACATCGACGGCCACAAGGTCTACGAGGCCATGATGGCGACCGAGCCGCGGCTGATCGGGCTGGCGGCGTTGTCGGTGGCGGCCGGCTATTTCACCCTGACCTTCTACGACTGGTTTGCGGTTCGGGCGATCGGGCGCCGCGACGTGCCCTACCGCGTCAATGCGCTGGCGGCCTTCGCCAGCTATTCCATCGGCCACAATGTCGGCGCCAGCGTCTTCACCGGCGGCGCGGTGCGCTATCGCATCTATTCGGCATGGGGCCTCAACGCCATCGACGTCGCCAAGATCTGCTTTCTGGCCGGCCTCACCTTCTGGCTCGGCAACGCCGCGGTGCTCGGCATGGGCATCGCCTATCATCCGGAAGCGGCATCGGCGATCGACCATCTGCCGCCATGGCTCAACCGGATCGTGGCGTTCGGCATTCTGGCGGGGCTCGCCGGCTACGTTGCCTGGGTGTGGGTCAAACCGCGCTGCGTCGGCCGTGGTCACTGGTCGGTGGAGCTGCCCGGCGGCCCGCTGACCCTGCTGCAGATCGTCATCGGCATCGTCGATCTCGGCTTCTGCGCGCTGGCCATGTATATGCTGGTGCCGGAAGAGCCCAATCTCGGCTTCGTCGTGGTGGCGGTCATTTTCGTGTCGGCGACGCTGCTCGGCTTCGCCAGCCATTCGCCGGGCGGGCTCGGCGTGTTCGACGCCGCCATGCTGGTCGGCCTGTGGCAGATGGACAAGGAAGAGCTGCTGGCCGGCATGCTGCTGTTTCGCGTGCTGTATTATCTGGCGCCATTCTTCATCTCTGTAATCTTGCTGACGTGTCGGGAGATTATCGTGGGCGCGCAATCCAAGAAGATTCGCGAGATGGCGGCGGCGCTCGAGGTTGAAGCCCAATCCGATCGCCGCCATCTCAAGGAACAGGGCGGCTCCGGCGCCTGATCGTCAAATCCGGAGCAGGGAGACGTTCCGCCAAATGGCTGTTGAAGCTTCCTCCCCAACCATGTTCTCGCCATGGCCCGACCGGCTGCGCCATTCCGCCATCATCCTGCTCTCGGCGGGGCTGGCGCTGGTCGCGCTGGTGGTGTTCGGCGAGCTGTCGCCGACCCGCGCCGGCATCGTGTTCGCCTGCATTGCCGCGTCCGCGCTGGTGCCGTGGCGGCTGCACGATGCGGTCGCGTCGCGCGAGGAAGTGCTCGGCGTCAATCCGGTGGAAGCCCCGGCGGTCCGTGCGATCATCGCCGGCATGCCGGATCCCGCAGTGCTGCTCGACCGGGCCGGCCGCGTCATCCACCTCAATACGGCCGCCGCCCAGCTTGCCCCGGCGCTGCGCAAGAACGAACTGGCGCAGTTCGCGCTGCGCTCCCCGGAGATCATCACCGCACTGCGCGAGGCCATCGCCAGCACCGAGCCGCGCCGCGCCACCTATCTCGATCACGTCCCGGTCGATCGCTGGATGGAATTGATCGTGACGCCGCTGTCGGTGCCGACCGCCTTCGGCGGCGCCGACACCTGCATGCTGATGACCTTCCACGACCAGACGCCGCTGCGCCGGGTCGAGGAAATGCGCGCAGATTTCGTTGCCAATGCCAGCCACGAGCTGCGCACGCCGCTGGCGGCGCTGTCCGGCTTCATCGACACCTTGCAGGGGCCGGCGAAAGACGATGCCAAGGCCCGCGAGCGCTTCCTCGGCATCATGCACACCCAGGCCACGCGAATGGCGCGGCTGATCGACGACCTGTTGTCGCTGTCGCGGGTCGAACTCTCGGCCCATGTCCGGCCGGATACGCTGGTCGACCTGCTGCCGATCATCCGCCAGGTCGGTGACGGGCTGGAGCCGCTGGCCGCCGAACGCAGCGTCCGCATCGAGATGGATCTGCCGGGCGACCCCGTCATGATCGCCGGCGACCGCGAGGAGCTGCTGCGGCTGTTCGAGAACCTGATCGAGAATGCGCTGAAATACGGTGCGTCCGGCGGCCAGGTGCTGGTCTCCGTGGCGCCGTCGACATCGCCCGAGGGGGCGCCGGAGATGCGGGTCGCGGTGCGTGATTTCGGTCCCGGCATCGCGCCGGAACATCTGCCTCGGCTCACCGAACGGTTCTACCGGGTCGACGTCGGCGACAGCCGTGCGCAGGGCGGCACCGGGCTCGGATTATCTCTGGTGAAACATATTCTTAACCGTCATCGCGGCCGGCTTTTGATCGAAAGCGTGCCGAAGAATGGCGCCACTTTTACGGCCGCTTTTCCCCAGGTGAAGACTCCTCTACGCCATAAATTGACGCAATTTCAAAGGGTTGGCGCTGTCATCCAACTGTCACTGAACCATCATAAAAGGTCAGTCGACCAGCCCTAAACGGGCGGCGTGAGCAAGATCGGGCGCGTCCGGCGCCTAGCTCAGCAGATGGAGACCATCATGAAATTCCTCAAGGCAATCGTCGTTGCCGGCCTGGTGGCCGCATCGACGTCGGCATTCGCTGCCGACATCACCGGTGCGGGCGCGACCTTCCCGTTCCCAATCTATTCGAAGTGGGCTGACGCCTACAAGAAAGAGACCGGCAACGGCCTCAACTACCAGTCGATCGGCTCCGGCGCCGGCATCAAGCAGATCCAGGCCAAGACCGTGACCTTCGGCGCCACCGACGCGCCGCTCAAGGCCGACGCGCTCGAGAAGGACGGCCTCGTCCAGTGGCCGATGGTGATGGGCGCGATCGTCCCCGTCGTGAACCTCGAAGGCATCAAGTCGGGCGAGCTGGTTCTGTCCGGCGAGCTGCTGGCCGACATCTATCTCGGCAAGGTCAACAAGTGGGACGACGCTGCGATCGTCAAGCTGAACCCGAAGCTGAAGCTGCCCTCGGCCGCCATCACCGTGGTTCGTCGTTCGGACGGTTCGGGCACCACCTTCAACTTCACCGATTACCTCGCCAAGGCCTCCGCCGACTGGAAGACCAAGGTCGGTTCGGGCACCGCCGTCGAATGGCCGGTTGGCGTTGGCGCCAAGGGTAATGAAGGCGTTGCCGGCAACATCAGCCAGACCAAGAACGCGATCGGCTACGTCGAATACGCTTACGCCAAGCAGAACAAGCTGACCTATGCCGCGCTGATCAACAAGGCCGGCAAGACCGTGCAGCCGACCATCGCTGCCTTCCAGGCTGCCGCGTCGAACGCCGACTGGGCCAAGGCTCCCGGCTACTACGTGATCCTCACCGACCAGCCCGGCGAAGCTTCCTGGCCGATCACTGCCGCGACCTTCATCCTGATGCACAAGACCCCCGCGGACAAGGCTGCCTCTGCCGAAGCCGTCAAGTTCTTCAAGTGGGCGTTCGAGAAGGGCGACAAGATGGCCGAAGAGCTCGACTACATCCCGATGCCCGAGCCCGTGGTCAAGCTGATCGAGAAGACCTGGTCGGCTGATATCAAGAGCTGAGCTGAACTCGACGTTCCGGGGCGCGAGCAGATTACTGCGAGCGACCCCGGAACCTCAAGATGCTCAGAACATTTCGGGCTTCCCCGCCACTCCAATCGGGGTGGCTGGGGCCTGCGCCATCCGGCTTCGCCGGCTGTCGCATCCCGGAATGACAGTTAGACTGGCGTAACAACAGACAGGGGAATGGCGTGGCAGATATGGCTGTTCAGAGTTCATCGATGGAAGCTGCTGGACCTTACGACCGCGCCAAGGCCCTGAGCGCCTTCAAGTTTGGCGATGTCGCCTTCTACTGGGCGACGCGGGCCTGCGCGATGTCGGTGCTGCTGATCCTCGGCGGCATCATCCTGTCGCTCATTGCCGGCGCCTGGCCGGCGATGAAGGAATACGGCTTTGCCTTCCTGTGGACCGCGCGCTGGGCGCCGTCCGCCGATCCGCCGGTGCTCGGCGCGCTTGGCCCGATCTACGGCACGCTGATCACCTCGGTCATTGCCATGGCGATTGCCATCCCGGTCGGCCTCGGCATCGCGATCTTCCTCACCGAGCTGTGCCCGCAGTGGCTGCGCCGCCCGATCGGCATGGCCGTCGAGCTGCTCGCCGGCATTCCCTCGATCATCTACGGCATGTGGGGCTTCTTCGTGCTCGGCCCGTTCCTGGCCAACCACGTGCAACCCTTCATGATCAACACGTTCGAAGGCGTGCCGGTCCTCGGCACCATTTTCGCCGGTCCGCCGTCCTATCTCAGCCTGTTCAACGCCGCTTTGATCCTCGCCATCATGGTGCTTCCGTTCATCACCTCGATTTCGGTGGACGTGTTCAAGACCGTGCCGCCGGTGCTCAAGGAGGCCGCCTACGGCGTCGGCTGCACCACCTGGGAAGTCGTCCGCAACGTCGTCATCCCCTACACCCGTGTCGGCGTGATCGGCGGCGTTATGCTGGCGCTCGGCCGCGCCCTCGGCGAGACCATGGCGGTGACCTTCATCATCGGCAACTCGTTCAAGATCTCCGGTTCGGTGTTCGGGCCCGGCACTACTATTTCGGCGGCGATCGCCAGCGAATTCGCCGAAAGCGACGGGTTGCATCAGTCAGGCCTGATCCTGCTTGGCCTGCTGCTGTTCGTGCTGACGTTCTTCGTGCTGTCGGGCGCGCGCCTGATGCTGATGCGGCTTGAGAAGAAGGCGGGCAACTAACATGAACCCGATTTACGCCCACCGCCGGCGGATCGACATGACGATCCGTACGCTGTGCTTCGCCGCCGCCCTGTTCGGCGTCAGCTGGCTGGCGATGATCCTGTTCACGCTGTTCACCAACGGCCTCGCCGGCATCAGCGTGCAGATCTTCACCCAGAACACGCCGCCGCCCGGCTCGACGGAAGGCGGCCTGCTCAACGCCATCGTCGGCTCGATCATCATGACGGTGATCGGCGTCGGCATCGGCGCGCCGCTCGGCCTGCTGGCCGGCACCTATCTCGCCGAATACGGCAAGAACGACCGGCTCACCGACGTGATCCGCTTCATCAACGACATCCTGCTGTCGGCGCCGTCGATCATCATCGGCCTGTTCGTCTATGGCGCGGTGGTGGTGCCGATGGGCGGCTTCTCGGCCTTCGCCGGTGCGCTGGCGCTGGCGGTGATCGTCATCCCCGTGGTGGTGCGCACCACCGAGGACATGCTCGGCCTGGTGCCCAACCCACTGCGCGAGGCGGCCTCGGCGCTCGGCCTGCCGCGCTCGCTGGTGATCCGCCGCATCGCCTATCGTGCGGCCCGCGCCGGCCTCATCACCGGCGTACTGCTGGCGACGGCCCGCGTCGCCGGCGAAACGGCACCGCTGCTGTTCACCGCGCTGAGCAACCAGTTCTTCAGCCTGGATCTCACCAAGACCATGGCCAACCTGCCTGTGACCATCAACAACTTCGTGCAAAGCCCCTACGAATACTGGAAGCAGCTCGCCTGGAGCGGCGCCCTGATCATTACCTTGACCGTACTTGCCCTGAACATTGGTGCACGCATTCTCGGCGCCGAGAGGACAACCAAATGAGTGAGCTTTCGATTTCCACCAGCGTTCCCGGCGTTGCAGTGCCGCCCTCGGCGGTGCAGGGCGACGAGCGGCCCAAGGTCAGCGTGCGCGACCTCAATTTCTATTACGGCGAGCATCACGCGCTGAAGCATATCAACCTCAACCTGATCGCCAACAAGGTCACGGCCTTCATCGGCCCGTCGGGCTGCGGCAAGTCGACCCTGCTGCGCATCTTCAACCGCATGTACGACCTCTACCCCGGCCAGCGCGCCGAGGGCCAGGTCATGCTCGACAGCCAGAACGTGCTCGACCCCAAGCTCGACCTCAATCTGCTGCGCGCCCGGGTCGGCATGGTGTTCCAGAAGCCGACCCCGTTCCCGATGACCATCTACGAGAACATCGCCTTCGGCGTGCGCCTGTACGAGAAGATCTCCAAGTCGGAGATGGACGGCCGGGTCGAGAAGGCGCTGCGCGGCGGCGCGCTGTGGAACGAGGTCAAGGACAAGCTCAACGCCTCCGGGCTCAGCCTGTCCGGCGGCCAGCAGCAGCGCCTGTGCATCGCCCGCACCATCGCGGTGCGGCCGGAAGTGATCCTCTTCGACGAGCCGTGTTCGGCGCTGGATCCGATCTCGACGGCGAAGATCGAGGAGCTGATCGACGAGATGAAGGACGAGTACACCATCGCCATCGTCACGCACAACATGCAGCAGGCCGCGCGCGTCTCCGACTCCACGGCCTTCATGTATCTCGGCGAGCTGATCGAGTTCGGTCCCACGAACAAGATCTTTACGTCGCCGACCGATCGTCGCACCCAGGATTACATCACTGGCCGTTTCGGCTGACGCGCATCGCGCGAGAGGATTGATTATGGCTTTTGAACATACGACGAAGGCATTCGACGGCGACCTGCAGGAACTGACCCGGCTCGTCGCCGAGATGGGCGGACTGGCGGAGCGCCAGATCACCGATTCCGTCGACGCGCTGGTCCGGCGCGACGTCGAACTCGGCTTGCGCGTGGTCGCCGCCGATCAGGAAATCGACCAGATGCAGCGCGACATCGAGGAGCGCGCGGTGCTGACCATTGCCCGGCGCCAGCCGATGGCGGTCGACCTGCGCGAGATCGTCGGTGCGATGCGCGTCGCCACCGACGTCGAGCGCATCGGCGACCTCGCCAAGAACATCGGCAAGCGCGTCAACGCGCTCGACAGCGATTTCCATCCGCTGAAGCTGATCCGCGGCCTCGAGCACATGACCAATCTGGTGCAGTCGCAGGTCAAGGCCGTGCTCGACGCCTATGCCGCGCACGATCTGCCCGCAGCAATGGCGGTGTGGAAGGGCGACGAGGAGATCGACGCGATCTGCACCTCGCTGTTCCGCGAGCTGCTGACCTACATGATGGAAGACCCGCGCAACATCTCGTTCTGCATCCATCTGATGTTCTGCGCCAAAAACATCGAGCGGATCGGCGATCACGCCACCAATATCGCCGAGACCGTGTTCTACATGATCGAGGGCCAGCAGATCCTCGATAAGCGCCCCAAGGGCGACATGACCAACTTCGCCACTGCTCCCGGCAATACGTAAGGTACACCGCATATGAACGCACGCATTCTGGTGGTTGAGGACGAAGAAGCGCTGACCACGCTGCTGCGTTACAACCTCGACGCCGAAGGCTATGACGTCGAGACGGTGGCGCGCGGCGATGACGCCGATACGAGGCTGAAGGAAAGCGTGCCCGACCTGGTGGTGCTGGACTGGATGCTGCCCGGCCTGTCCGGCATCGAGCTGTGCCGAAGGCTGCGGGCGCGGCCCGAGACCAAGGCGTTGCCGATCATCATGCTCACCGCGCGCGGCGAAGAGAGCGAACGCGTTCGCGGTCTCGCCACCGGCGCCGACGACTACATCGTCAAGCCGTTCTCGGTGCCGGAGCTGCTGGCGCGGGTGAAGGGGCTGTTGCGCCGTGCATCGCCCGAGCGCCTTGCCACCGTGCTGGCGTTCGGCGACATCGAACTCGACCGCGACAAGCGCCGCGTCGCGCGTTCCGGCCGACCGATCGATCTCGGTCCGACCGAATACCGGCTGCTCGAATTCTTTCTGGAGCATCCCGGCCGGGTGTTCAGCCGCGAGCAGTTGCTCGACAGCGTCTGGGGGCGCGATATCTACATCGACGAGCGCACCGTGGACGTTCACATCGGCCGCTTGCGCAAGCTGCTCAATCCCGGCGGCGAGCAGGACCCGATCCGCACCGTCCGCGGCGCCGGCTACGCGCTGGATGACCGCTTCGACAAGGCGGCGGAGTAGTTTCTTCGGAGATTTTCGGTGTTCCCCGGACGCGGTGCACTGCGCCGCGTGAGCGGCGTGGTGCGCCGCAGATCCGGGGTCCCGGTTGTTTGCTGGAAAGAAGAAATCGGGATCCCGGATCTGCGGAGCGGCATAAAGGATGCCGCACCGCGTCCGGGAAACCAGACTACCTGATCGGCTTCGGTGCCTGCCGACGGCGGTCGCTTGCCGGCTGGTAGGCGATGCGCGAGTGGTGCGCGCAATAGGGCAGGCTCTGCAGGGCCTTGCCGCCGCAGAAGTAGAATTCCGGATTGCTGGGATCGCCGATCGGCCAGTGGCAGGTCGCCTCGTTGAGCTGCAGCAGGCTCAGCCGCTGCGCCATCGGCACCACATTGTCATAGGTGACCGGATCCGGCTCGACTTCGACTTCGAAGGCGTGGGCCAGCGCGGTGTTGCCGCGGGCCACCGGACGCGTAACCCGCATCATGTGCTGGGCCGGACGCGCCTTGCGCGGACGCGGCGCCGCCGAGGTCGGGCTCTTGGCACGGCCGGACAGGCCGAGGCGGTGGACTTTGCCGATAACCGCGTTGCGCGTCACATTGCCGAGCTCTGCGGCGATCTGGCTGGCCGACAGGCCGCCTTCCCAGAGCTTCTTCAGTTGCTCGACGCGATCGTCGGTCCAGGTTATTACCGTCATCGCACTCTTCCCTTCGTGTCGCGCCGGCCGATGTCAGGCAGCGCAGCGACTCCAGCGTCACAAAAATCCCTGCAGTCCGAATCCCTTAGCGCTCGCCGGGCGCAAAAATTGCGACCGGACGTTTACGCCGAACACTGGACCGTAGTGGAACACAATCGCGCACGATATGTCGTACCCGATAGATCAGAAGCTACAATATGCCGTGACTCTGGCGCAAGAGTCAGGCATCGCGCGTCCACATCCTTGTGCTTGCAAAACAGAGAAATCGGTTTTTTGTGCGATTCTGTCATCAGGGAAACGCACCCGGACTCCAATAGTTGCCTCGATCGTCGGGGCCGTCACCGGAATACTACGGGGTTTCCGCGGTGCGCCGAGGTTGACAGCCACCGCCGTCACCATAGAATAATGCCCACGTGCCGCCTGGAAAGGCGGCACGTTTCGTTTCCGGGGTAGGTTGTCCGATCTCGCACAGGCGCGTTCGCCCAGTCACCCGAAGTTCCGATCGGATTGGTTATGACCAAGAGCGCAAGCACGTCTCATTTGCTGCCGGTATTTGCCAGGGCGGATCTCGCCTTCACCTCGGGCGAGGGCGTCTGGCTGACCGCGATCAACGGCGAGCGCTATCTCGACTTCACCAGCGGCGTCGCGGTGAATTCGCTCGGTCACTGCCATCCGCATCTGGTCGCCGCCCTGCAGGAGCAGGCCACCAAGCTCTGGCACATGTCGAACCTGTTCAAGAGCCCGGACGGCGAGCGTCTCGCCGCGCGTCTGTGCGAAGAGAGCTTTTCCGACTACGTGTTCTTCGCCAATTCCGGCGCCGAGGCGATGGAATGCGCGATCAAGATGGCGCGCCACTATCATTTCTCCAAGGGCCAGCCCGAGCGAACCCGCATCATCACGTTTGAAGGCGCGTTCCACGGCCGTACCCTCGGAACGCCTCGCCGCCACCGGCGCTGCAAAATATCTCGAAGGCTACGGCAAGCCGCTCGAGGGTTTCGACCAGATGCCGTTCGGCGACATCGAGGCCGTCAAGAAGGCCGTCGGTCCCAACACCGCCGCCATCCTGATCGAGCCGCTGCAAGGCGAAGGTGGCGTCCGCGCGCCGTCGCATGCGTTCGTCCGGGCATTGCGCGAGCTTTGCGACGAGAGCGGCATCCTGCTGATCTTCGACGAGGTGCAGACCGGCATGGGCCGCACCGGGTCGCTGTTCGCCCATCAGCGATTTGGCGTCACGCCGGACATCATGTCGCTGGCCAAGGCGCTCGGCGGCGGCTTTCCGATCGGCGCCTGCCTGGCCACCGCGGAAGCTGCGGCCGGCATGGCACCGGGCTCACACGGCTCCACCTTCGGCGGCAATCCGCTGGCGGTGGCTGCGGCCAATGCGGTGATGGACGTGATGCTGAAGCCGGGCTTCTTCGATCATGTCAACCGGATGTCGCTGCTGTTCAAGCAGAAGCTGGCGTCGGCGGTCGATAGCTTCCCCTCGGTGATTTCCGAAGTGCGCGGCGAAGGCCTGCTCATCGGCCTCAAGGCGGTGGTGCCGTCGGGCGATCTGGTGGCAGCTTTGCGTGACGCAAAACTGCTGACGGTCGGCGCCGGCGAAAACGTGGTGCGCTTCCTGCCGCCGCTGATCGTCAACGAGGCTGAAATCGAGGAGGCCATCCAGCGCCTCGAGACCGCCTGTGTCGCGCTGTCACCGTCTGCCGCGCAGCAGCAGGGAGCCGCGTCATGACCAAAGCGCTGCGGCATTTCCTCGACCTCAACGAGGTGCCCACCACGGAACTGCGAAAGATTCTCGATGCCAGCGTTGCCATCAAGGCGAAGCTGAAGAGCAGCGACAAGCGTGACCGGCCGCTCGAGAACAAGACCCTGGCGATGATCTTCGAGAAGCCCTCGACCCGCACCCGTGTGTCGTTCGAGGTCGGCATGCGTCAGCTCGGCGGCGAGGTGGTGATGCTGACCGGCGCGGAAATGCAGCTCGGCCGCGGCGAGACCATCGCCGACACCGCGCGCGTGCTGTCGCGCTTCGTCGACATCATCATGATCCGCATCCTCAGCCATGACTCGCTGCTTGAGTTGGCCGAATTTGCCACCGTGCCGGTGATCAACGGCCTGACCCGGAAGTCGCACCCCTGCCAGGTGATGGCCGACGTCATGACCTTCGAGGAGCATCGCGGGCCGATCAAGGGCCGCACCATCGCCTGGACCGGCGACGACAACAACGTGCTGATGTCGTGGGCGCACGCGGCGGAGCGCTTCCAGTTCAGGCTCAACGTGGCGACGCCGCCGGAGCTCGCGCCGAAGAAGCCGTTCCGCGACTGGATCAAGGCGACCAACGCGCCGATCGTGCTCGGCACCGATCCCGACGCCGCGGTGCGCGACGCCGACTGCGTGGTCACCGACACCTGGTTCTCGATGGGCGACAAGGACGGCGAGACCCGCCACAACCTGCTGAAGCCCTACCAGGTCAATGCACGGCTGATGGGCCTGGCGAAGCCCGATGCCATCTTCATGCACTGCTTACCGGCGCATCGCGGCGACGAGGTCACCGACGAGGTGATCGACGGCCCGCAGTCGGTGGTGTTCGACGAAGCCGAAAACCGCCTCCACGCCCAGAAGGGCATCCTGGCCTGGTGCCTCAACGCGGTGGCGTAAGGCGAAGCTACAGCCGATCTAGTTGTTTGCCGGTGCGGTTCTATCGTCCCCTCTCCCCGCGCGCGGCGCAGCCGCGCGAAGGTGGGAGAGGGTGGCATAGGCGGCCTTCGGCCGCCGTTTTTCGAAATAACGCCGATGCGAAGCATCGGCTATACGAAGTCCGCGACGGGAGAGGGGGCGACGCCGCACACTCTGCAGAAGCGGCCCCCTCTCCCGGCCGCGCTGGCGCGCGTCCACCCTCTCCCGCCTGCGCAGCTGCGCTGCTTGGGGGAGAGGGGAAGGAAGAGACGCGCCACTTTTTCCCGCCGCAAAACCTTTCGATCCGGCCCCATCGCCCCCAAATAGGCTCCATGACCTCACAATCCCCCGAATCCCGAATCCTCGTTGATCCCCCCGTCCGAGCGCCTTCCGCGGTGCCGATCGATGACGCGGTGCTGCCGTTCGAGGTGTCGCCGCTCGATCTGCGCGGCCGGCTGACCAGGCTCGGCCCCGCGCTCGACGAGTTGCTCGACAAGCACGATTACCCCGCACCGGTCGCAAAGCTGCTCGGCGAGGCGATCGTGCTGACCACGCTGCTTGGTTCCGCACTGAAATTCGACGGCCGCTTCATCCTGCAGACCCAGACCGATGGTCCGGTGTCGCTGATGATCGTCGACTTCCAGGCGCCGGATCGCATCCGCGCCTATGCGCGCTTCGATGCCGAGAAACTGGTGCCCGGCCTCACCACCGGGCAATTGCTCGGTAAAGGCCACATGGCGATGACCGTCGACCAGGGGCCGGATATGAGCCGCTATCAGGGCCTGGTGGCGCTCGACGGCGGCAACCTCGAAGACGCCGCACACGAATATTTTGCGCGCTCGGAGCAGATCCCGACCCGCGTGCGGCTCGCCGTCGGCGAGGAATGGCGGACCGGCGAGAACGGACCGATGCATCGCTGGCGCGCCGGCGGCATGCTGCTGCAGTTCCTGCCGAAGGCGCCGGAGCGCGCGCAGCGCGATATCTCCGGTGGCGATGCGCCGGAGGGCGTCGAGCTCGACGTGCCGCCGGAGGATGACGCCTGGCTGGAAGGCCAGTCGTTGATCGCGACGGTGGAAGATATCGAGCTGATCGATCCCGACCTGTCGGGCGAGCGGCTGCTGTTCCGCCTGTTCAACGAGCGCGGCGTCCGCGTGTTCTCGTCGCTGCCGCTGCGGGCGAAGTGCTCGTGCTCGCGCGAGGCGGTGTCGGCGATGCTCAACAACTTCGCGCCGCAGGACCGCGCCGACATGGTCAAGGACGACAAGGTCGTGGTGACCTGCGAGTTCTGCAGCTCGGTCTACGAGTTCACCCCGCCGAGGCCGGCGTCGAGTCGTAGTCGCCGCCATCCGGAAGCGCCATCCGCCGTTGTCGCCGGGACGGGCCGGAGCCCTTGTTCCCGTGGAGGCGACCTTCGTTTCCCGGGCGCGCAGCATCGCCGACAGTGCTGCTGAGCAGACCCGGGACCCGGATTCTTGGTGTCACCAAGCTGGGCCTCGGATCTGCGGTGCGCCACGCCGTGCTTGCGCGGCGCAGTGCACCGCGTCCGGGGAACGGCCCGAACTCGAATTGCGATATTTTTTCCTAACATCCTCTTGACGATCATCAGTGTAGGTTTATAATCCAGTGCATCCTGTCCCACCGAGAGGGGCGTATCGCGTCGTCACGGACGCGGGAGGGGATGCGGTGGACGCGGCAGCGTCAGGCGCGGAATTCGGTTCAGGGCTCGCCAGAATGGCCAGTGAGAACCGGAGGAAGCGCAGACGACAGCGCTGGCGCGGACGGCAAAAGCGTGAGGTCTCGATGCCCCGCGTGGCATCAAGCCCCTCCGGAGAGCCCTGGCCTACCGGGCAGGGACACATCCTCAGGAGGGCGCGACGGCGACGAAAAACCGGGTCGGCCGCCGGAGAGCAATGCCATAAGCCGTTAACACCATCGCGCGCGGAACGCCGGATCAGTCCGGTGTGACCGTGGCAAGCCTTGTGCGCTTTCTATCACTGCGCACAAGCCCATGGGTGCATCGGGCACCCGGCGTTCCGCGCGCCTTCTCGCTTCGGGAAGGCGGGAATGCAGCACACCCCGGACGCGCCAGCGTCGCGGGACTGCGAACATATGGCTGTTTGACAATTGAATCTGAGAGCAGAGCGGTCTCGTGTCCCGGGCGCGCTGCAGCGAAGGCGATGCGCAGCATCGCCGCCACGTTGCGGCGCAGAACTGGGACCGTCCGAGGCGCCGGCGTTCGTGACGGCCCCGGATCTGCGGCGCACCACGTCGCCAAAAGGCGGCGCGCTGCACCGCGTCCGGGGCACGTGAGCCCGGAGCGTTGCACTGCATCCGGAGACGCTAATTCAGCACGCGCTTGTGGTCGGGGCTGTCGAGGGAGAAGGCGGGGACGTCGATTTCGAACGGCTCGCCGGTGTCGGTGACCATCTGGTAGCTGCCGGCCATGAAGCCGGAGGCCGTCGGCAGCGGCACGCCGGAGGTGTATTCGAAGCGTTCGCCGGGGGCGAGCACCGGCTGTTCGCCGACCACGCCCTCGCCGCGCACCTCTTCCATCCGCCCGGCGGCGTCGGTGATGACCCAGTGCCGGGTCTTCAACTGCACGGTTTCGGCGCCGGAATTGGTGATCACCACGGTGTAGGACCAGAAAAAACGGTGCTTTTCCGCCGACGAACGTTCCGGCTGGAAGTTCGGCTCGACGGTGACTTCGATCTGGCGGGTCACGGCGCGATACATGGCATGTCATCGTCCAAAATGCGGTCCAATCATAGCGAAAACCGCGCGACGGTCCAAATCGGCGGTTGGGACGGCAATGATCGACGTTTCAACATAGTTCCACGCTACCGCTCGCTGCGGCGACTTGGCTCCGGGCCGCGCCACGGCCGCAATTTTCTTGCAACTCACGGGCCGATCCCCTCTGTCTAGGGGGCCGACCCCACGATTCCCGATTGTCCGAGCGCCGCCGAATGAGCACCGTCGTCGATCACATCACCGGCCCGCCGCGACCGGATGCGAGCCAGGACCGCGCCGCAGCGGCAGCGCCGGCGCTTGCAGGCGGGGCACCCCGGCCCATGCCGGTCGCGGCCGGCGAACGCGAGCTGCGCCTCGACCTGTTTCGCGGGCTGGCGCTGTGGCTGATCTTCATCGATCACCTGCCGCCGAACATCCTGACCTGGTTCACCATCCGCAACTACGGCTTCAGCGACGCCACCGAGATTTTTATCTTCATCTCCGGCTACACGGCAGCATTCGTCTATGGCCGCGCCATGCTGGAGCAGGGCGTGCTGGTGGCCAGCGCGCGCATCCTGAAGCGGGTCTGGCAGATCTATGTCGCCCACGTCTTCCTGTTCACGATCTTCCTCGCCGAGATTTCCTACGTGGCGACCAGCTTCGAGAACCCGCTTTATTCCGAAGAAATGGGCATCCTCGATTTCCTCAAGCAGCCCGACGTGACTATCGTCCAGGCGCTGTTGCTGAAATTTCGTCCGGTGAACATGGACGTGTTGCCGTTATACATTGTGCTGATGCTGTTTCTGCCGCCGATCCTTTGGCTGATGCTGCGCCGTGCGGACCTCACGCTGGCGTTGTCCGTGGCGCTTTATGCAATCACCTGGGAGTTCGACCTGTACCTGTCGGCCTATCCGAACGGCGTCTGGGCGTTCAATCCCTACGCCTGGCAATTGCTGTTCGTGTTCGGGGCCTGGTGCGCGCTCGGCGGCGCCAAACGCATGCAGCACTTGCTGAAGTCGCCCATTACCATGTGGATTTCGGTGGCCTATCTGCTGGCGGCATTCTGGGTGACGCTGACCTGGTACATTCCGCAATTCCATCACCTGCTGCCGAAGTTGATCGAGCAGTGGATGTATCCGATCAACAAGACCGATCTCGATGTGTTGCGCTTTGCGCATTTCCTTGCGCTCGCAGCCATCACCGTGCGCTTCCTGCACAAGGACTGGCCCGGTCTGAAATCGCGATGGTTGCGGCCGATGATCATGTGCGGCCAGCACTCGCTGGAGATCTTCTGCCTCGGCGTGTTTCTGGCTTTCGCCGGCCACTTCGTGCTGGCGGAAGTCGCCGGTGGGGCCGGGATGCACTTTGCCATCAGTATTTCCGGCATCCTCATCATGTGCGGCGCAGCCTGGCTGCTTTCATGGTACAAGCGGATGGAAAAGAGCGGACCGCGCACGAAAAGTGCCGACGCGGATTTTGCGGGAGGGGATCATGAAGACCATTGTGGTCCTCACGATGCTGGCCGGCCTGTTGGTCGTGGCGCCGGCGCGGGCGGACGATCCGCCGGCTTGCGAGGTGCCGGCCTATCTGCTGACCAGCGAGAGCACGCTGCCGAGGGTGGCCGCAGCGGTCAAGCCTGGCGGTAAACTCAACATTCTGGTCATAGGCAGCCGCTCCTCGGTCATCGGCGTAGCCGACTCCTCGATCGCCTATCCCGGCCGCCTGCAGGCAATCCTGCGCGAGAAGTTGCCGACCGTCGAGGTCAATGTCAGCCTGGAGCTGCAGGTCAAGAAAACCGCGGAGGAAGTGGCGCCTTCGCTCGGCAAGCTGGTCGCGGACAAGAAGCCGGACCTGGTGATCTGGCAGACAGGTACCGTCGATGCGATGCGCTCGGTGGATGCCGACGACTTCCGGGGGCGATCGATGACGGCGTTGCGGCGATGCGAAGCGCCGGCACCGACGTGATTTTAATGAATCTCCAGTATAGTCCGCGTACTGAGACGATGATTTCGCCTTCGGCCTACATAGATAACATGCGTGTGGTGGCGCAGCAGCACGACGTACCGCTGTTCGATCGCTTTGCTATCATGCGAAACTGGAATGAAACGGGAGATTTCGATCTGTTCAGCGCCTCGCCGGGCGTCGAACTTGCCAAGCGCGTGCACGATTGCCTTGCCCGCGCATTGTCGACCTTCGTGATCGATGCTGCCCACGTCAATCCAGCAGAATTGAGGATTCAGCGTTAATGAGTTTCCAATCGTCGCTTTCTCGCCTTGCGGTCCTGACTGTCATTGCATCCGTGTTTGCATTTCCATTGCTGCCGCGACGCCTGCATGCGGAGCCCGCTGACGCGATGGGTGTCAGCACACCGCCCGGTCCTGCCGTGGCCGCGGCCGATGCCTCCACCGACAAGAAGAGCCTCACCAGCAAGACCATCGACAAGGTCAAGGAAGTCGCGAAATCCGCCAGCGACATCTTCGCCCGCGTGCCCTGCCTGCCGCCGAAGGGCGGCGCCAAGGCGATGGGCTCGCTGCCGCATGTGGCGGCCAAGCTGGCGGCTGGCGAACCGGTTGTGATCGTTGCCTTCGGATCGTCGTCGACGGAAGGCTACGGCTCGACGGCGCCGGAATTTACCTATCCGAACCGGCTGGCGGCGCAATTGCATCGTGCCTATCCCGGCGCCGGTATCACCGTGCTCAACCGCGGCAAGGGCGGCGAGGACGCGCCTGAGATGATGGCCCGGCTGCAGAACGAGGTGATCAACTCGAAGCCCGATCTGGTGATCTGGCAGGTCGGTACCAATGCGGTGCTGCGCAACCTCGACCCCGGCGATACCGCCAAGATCGTCGAGGACGGCATCGGCAAGATCCAGGCGGCCGGCGCCGATCTGGTGCTGGTCGATCCGCAATATTCGCCGGCGGTGAATGCCAAGCCGGAAAGCACCAGCAAGATGATCAAGCTGCTGAACAAGGTCGCCGAACTGCGCCATGTCGGCATTTTCCCGCGCTTCGAGGTGATGCGGGAATGGCACGAAGGCCAGTCGATGGCGTTCGACAGCTTCGTCATCGCCGACGGCCTGCATATGAACGACTGGGGCTATGCCTGCTTCGCCCAGTTGCTTGGCGACAACATCATCAAGTCGGTCGGCCAGATCAAGCTCGGCGTCGACGCGCCGTCCAGCGTGCTGGCTAACCGGCCGATGTAACGGCGGCTCCATCGCGCCCGACGTTCCAGGCAATGCAACCTGCGGATGACAATACCGGTATTTCTTTACTCTGTTTTAGCCATTGCCACGTAGCCTGCCGCCGTCGGGTCCGCGCCTAGGCCGGAAACACGACATTTGGGAGCATACGGGGGCTATCGTGGGGTTGATGAAAGTTGTCGGGCTGAAACTGCCGTCGCTGCGGTTTCGTTCAAAGGTCACGCTGGGCTTCGCCGCGGTGCTCGGCATTTCTGCAGCCAGCATGGGCCTTGCCTATGTCGGCTTCGAGCGCGTCTCCGCCGGCGTCGTGTCGTATCGCAACAGCGTCGCCGAGTCCGGATTTGCCCGCAACATCGACCGCGAACTGACCTCCTATCAGGCGCTGACGCGCTACTATGTGATCACCGGCAAGGAGGACGACGCCAAGGCAGCGCTGGCCGCCGAAGCCAAACTCCGCGACGCCATCGAGCAGTCGATGAAAGTCACGACCAGCTCCGCGCGCCTGAACCAGATCACGCGGCTGGCGCGTGATTTCAAGATGTTCACCAAGATCTTCGCTGACATCGTCGTCGTCAAGAACGAGAACGACAAGATCGCCTCGAACCAGATCTCGCGCATGAACCTGCAGTTGCGCTCGAAGCTGGACGATCTCGGCGACACTGCAACGCTGGCGGGGTTGTCGTCGGTCCAGGACACCGTGAAGGATATCGCCAGCCAGTTCGTGGTGGCGTCGTCGCTGATGAACAACTTCATTGCAAGGGCGGACGACAAGGTGTCGAGCGCGGCCTTTGCCCGCGTCAAGTTTCTCGAAAATTCCTTCGCGACGGTGTTCGCCAACAATCAACAGATCAATGAGAAGGTGAAGACCCTCACCGGCGATCTGAAAGTCTACCGCGAAGCCTTCACCAAGTTCGTTGAGAACACCAAGGTCGTCGACAAGCTCGTGGTCGAGATGGCCGAAGCCACCGCGGCGATCACCGAGGCATCGACAGCGATGAAGACCGATCTGCTGTCCGACCAGCAGCGTCTGGAATCCGAATCCGATGCCACCATCCACGAGACCGAGCGCCAGGTGGCGATCCTCGCGCTCGGCGGCTTCATTCTCGGCGCCGTGGTGGCTGGCCTGCTCGGCCGGGGCATCTCCAAGCCGATGACCGCCATGTGCGCGGCGATGCGCAAGCTCGCGGCCGGCGATTTCGAAGTCGTGCTGCCCGGCCTCGGGCGCAAGGACGAACTCGGCGACATGGCTTCCGCAGTGGAAGAATTCAAGGTCGAGGCGATTGCTCGCGCCGAGCGCGACGCGGCAGAGCACGAGGTGCAGAACCGCGCGGCCGGCGCTGCCCGGCGCACCGAGCTCATTCGCTTTGCCGATGAATTCGAAAGCGCCGTGGGCGGCATCGTGGCCCAGGTGTCCTCCTCGGCCGTGCAGCTGGAAACCGCTGCCGGCACCCTGACCCGCACCGCTGAAACCACGGAGAGCCTGTCCGGCAAGGTCGCCGGCGCATCCGAGGAAGCTTCCTCGAACATGCAGTCTGTGGCCACGGCCACCGAGGAGTTGTCGCTCTCGGTCAACGAAATCGGACGTCAGGTGCGTAACTCCAGCCGCATTGCTGACAGCGCGGTGACCCAGGCCGAACAGACCGATGCGCGGATCGGCGAGTTGTCACAGGCGGCTCAGCGCATCGGCGACGTCGTCGACCTCATCACCGCCATCGCCGAGCAGACCAACCTTCTCGCGCTCAACGCGACGATCGAGGCGGCGCGGGCGGGCGATGCCGGGCGCGGCTTTGCCGTGGTCGCTGCGGAGGTCAAGTCGCTGGCCAGCCAGACAGCGAAGGCCACTGACGAGATCTCGGTGCAGATCGCCGGCATGCAGAGCGCGACCCGGGAATCGGTCACCGCGATCAAGGAGATCGGCAGCACCATCGGGCAGATCTCCAGCATCGCCTCGGAGATCGCCTCGGCGGTCGAACAGCAGAGCGCTGCCACCAGGGAAATCGCGCAGAATGTCCAGAGCGTCGCGCACGGGACCCAGCAGGTGGCGGGCAACATCACCGAGGTCAACCGCGGGGCCACGGAAACCGGCGTGGCTTCCGAGCAGGTGCTGAATTCGGCGCAAACGCTGTCGTCGGAAAGCGCGCGGCTGCGTGCCGAACTCGACCGCTTCATGCAAAACATCCGCGCGGCCTGATCTGCCAGCGTGCGAATGTCGGTACCGCGTCAATATTGTCGTCACCCGGCTTGACCGGGTGACCCAGTAAGCGGCGCCATCTGCAACTCGCGCGCGATTTCAACGTCTACTGGATCGCCCGGTCAAGCCGGCGACGACACCAGTGAACTTAGCTGGCGGCGTGTGCGTCAATCTTCCCGAACGCCTTTTTCAACTCGTTCTTGGCGCGCTCTAGCCGTTCGCGCCGGGTCTTGGGCAGCGTCTTGCCGGCGCGGTTGATGTAGAAGGTCAGCATTGACAGCGCAGAGCGGTAGGCGCCGGTCTTGCGTCGCGCGCTGCGTTCGGCCGAGCGCTTCAGCGATACGGCGATCTTCTTCGGATCGGTCAATTTGAACACGCCGTCCTTGAGGTCGAGCGCATCGCTGTGCTCGGTGACGCGCTGGGACCAGCGTTTCGGCGGGGCTGCCTTGGCCTTTCGCTTTGCCGGCGTCTTGCGTGTCGTGCTTGCACTGCGCGCCTTACCCGCTCGTCTGGCGGATTTCCGGGTGCTTGAAGGTGCAGCCATCACGAGCTCCTGCATGTAGGTTCTATCGGCAGAAACTCGCAGAATTCTGTCCCGTTCCGGTGCCGCGGCGCGGAAATGCTGGAACGGATGGCGGGGTCACGGGTTAGTTCCGAACATATTTAATACTGACGCAAGGGATGCTCGGACTGGCTTCGAGGCGTGGCCTTTCCTCAAATGTGTCCTGCCGCGCGGAACTTACATTCAGGAACGACCGCTATGACTAGCCTCCGTGGCGCTGAATTCGGGGCCGAACCCGACATGCGCCGCGTGCAGGATGCCCCCACGGGCCGTGTGATCGACACCGACATTCCCGCTCGCTTGGACCGTCTGACATGGAGCGGCTTTCACACGCGTGTGGTGCTCGCACTGGGCATCACCTGGATCCTCGACGGCCTCGAAGTCACGTTGGCAGGCGCATTGTCCGGCGCGCTCAAGGAAAGCCCGACACTCAAATTCTCGAATTTCGACGTCGGCTTCGCCAACAGCGCCTATCTCGCCGGCGCCGTGATCGGCGCGCTCGGCTTCGGCTGGTTGACCGATCGGATCGGCCGCAAAAAGCTTTTCTTCATCACGTTGGCACTTTATCTGACCGCAACGGCCGCGACGGCCTTGTCGTGGAATCTGACGACATACGCGTTGTTTCGCTTTCTCACCGGTGCCGGCATCGGCGGCGAATATACCGCGATCAATTCCACCATCCAGGAGCTGGTACCGGCGAAGTACCGGGGCTGGACCGATCTGGTTATCAACGGCAGCTTCTGGCTTGGCGCCGCGCTCGGCGCGGTGTGCGCTATCGTGCTGCTAGATCCGCAGGTCATCGTCCAGGAATATGGCTGGCGCCTGGCCTATCTCACCGGCGCGGTTCTGGGCTTGGTCGTATTCGTGATGCGTCTGTGGATTCCGGAGAGCCCACGCTGGCTGATGGTGCATGGGCAGCCGGGGCAGGCTCATGCCATCGTGGCCGAGATCGAGACCTCTGCAAAGCAGCCCATCACCGAGGCTGCCGCGGCGGCGCTGCCGACGATCCGACTGCAGATGCGCAGCCATACGCCGCTGCGCGAGGTGGCCAACACGCTGTTCGTGTTGTATCGGCAGCGCTCGCTGGTCGGGCTGGCGCTGATGGGCGCGCAGGCCTTCTTCTACAATGCGATCTTCTTCACCTACGCATTGGTGCTGACGGATTTCTTCGGTATCGCCTCGAACCAGGTCGGCTGGTACATCCTGCCGTTCGCGGCGGGTAATTTTCTCGGCCCCCTGCTGCTCGGCCGCCTGTTCGATACGCTGGGCCGCCGCATGATGATCATGGTGACCTACGGCCTGTCGGGCGTACTGCTGGCGCTGTCCGGCTACCTGTTCTCGATCGACGTGCTGAGCGCGCAGGGCCAGACCATCTGCTGGATGATCATCTTCTTCTTCGCCTCGCCGGCGGCGAGCGCAGCCTATCTCACGGTCAGCGAGACCTTCCCGATCGAGGTCCGCGCGCTGGCCATCGCGCTGTTCTATGCCATTGGCACCGGCATCGGCGGCGTCGCAGGGCCGGCCTTGTTCGGCATGTTGATCGATACGGGATCGCGCACAAGCGTGTTTGGCGGCTACCTGTTTGGTGCCGCCCTCATGATCGCCGCTGCGGCGATCGCCTGGCGCTACGCCGTCGCGGCGGAACGTCAGCCTTTGGAATCAGTTGCACGGCCACTGGCCGTTGTGGAGTAGAATGACGATGAAACAGAACCTGGCTGAGAAGCAGATGGATGAATCCCCCATTGACGTTGTCCCGTCCGGTCACACCATGACTCCCGGCGCAGTGATGCCGGCGCTCGGCAACTGCGCGCTGCTGCTCGATATCGACGGCACATTGCTCGATTTCGCGCCGACGCCGCGCGAGGTCTGGGTGCCGCCGGAACTGGCGACCACCCTCGGTAAGCTGTTGCAACGAACCAACGGCGCGCTGGCGCTTGTCAGCGGTCGCTCGCTCAACGACATCGACCTTATCTTTGCGCCGATGCAGTTCCCTGCGGTCGGCGGCCACGGCGCCGAAATGCGGCTGTCGATGGAAAACGAATCCGTTGCGGCGCATGCGCCGCCGCTGGACAAGGAGCTGAAGCGTCGCCTGGCGGCGATCGCCAAGCTCAGCCCCGGCATTCTGCTCGAGGACAAGGGCTATTCGCTGGCGCTGCATTATCGCCTGGCGCCGCATGCGGAGAAGGCGATCTACGATGCCGTTTCCGCGATCCGCGCCGATCTGCCCAATGCGCCGATCGAGGTGCTGCCGGGCAAGTCGGTGTGCGAGATCAAGCATTCCGGTTTCACCAAGGCGACCGGCGTGATCGAATTGATGACGCACGGTCCGTTCAAGGGCCGCCGCCCGGTGTTTATTGGCGACGACGTCACCGACGAAACGGTGTTTGCCATCATGCCTGGCATGGATGGTCTGGCCTTCTCGGTGGGGCGACACGCGCTGGGAGTCGCCGGGCATTTCGGCGAGCCGAGCGATGTTCGCGCCTGGCTGGCACGATTGCTCGAGGACTGATTCACACAGGGATCGCTGTTGTTGAAAATAATGGAACCATGGAACTCGCGGTTCCACTGGCGGTTGCCTGAATTTGGTTTCAATTGGGTCGAATGGTGACGAGGAACCATATTGATGAACGGACGTTAATCGTCCGAATAAATGTACCAGCAGGAGGGGGCCGCCCGTGAACCTCGTCGTTGTTTCCAACCGCGTCTCGCGCGCAACGGCTCACGAGCCGATGACCGGAGGCTTGGCGGCGGCGTTGTTGCCCGTGGTCGAAAAGTCCGGAGCCATCTGGGTCGGCTCGAGTGGCCGCCTCCGCGATGGCGCGCAGCGCGAGCCGTTTGCAAAAATCGAGGCGCTCGGGTCCGGCGCCCTGGCGATGCTCGATCTGCCTGCGGCGCATTACGCCGGCTATTACGAAGGCTTCGCCAATTCGGCGCTGTGGCCGGCGCTGCATTCGCGCACCGACCTGATCCGCTCCTCGCATGACGACTATCAATCCTATCGCGAAGTGAATTCGTTCATGGCGCGGGCGCTGCTGCGCTTCCGCAAGCCGGACGCGGTGTTCTGGATCCAAGATTATCATTTCCTTGCGCTCGGCGCCGAGTTGCGCGATCTCGGCGTCACGCATCCCATCGGTTTCTTCCTGCACACGCCGTGGCCTACCCGGGCGATTTTCGGCGGCGTGCCGCATCATCGCGAACTGGTCGAGGCGATGCTGGCCTACGACCTGATCGGCTTCCAGACCGACGACGACCGCGACAATTTTCTGGATTACCTGTCCTGCGAGCTCGGCCTGCACGCCAGCGATGGCGTAGTGACGTCGCGCTTCGGCGCGTCGCGCTGCGCGGTGTTCCCGATCGGCATCGATCCCGAGAAGTTCGCCCAGCATGCCGCCAAGGCTGCGTCCCATCCCGACGTGTCGCGCCTACGCCGTAGCCTGAACGGCGAGAAGCTGGCCATCGGTGTTGATCGCGTCGACTACTCGAAGGGGCTGGTCAACCGCATCGAGGCGTTCGACCGCATGCTGACGCTCAATCCAGCGCTCAACCGCTCTGTCTCGCTGCTGCAGATCGCGACGCTGTCGCGCGGCACCATCGAGGCCTATGGCAATCTGCAGAACGATTTGGCCAAGCTGGTCAGCGACGTCAACGGCCGCCACGGCGAAGTCGACTGGACGCCTATTCGCTACCTCAACAAGGGCTTCAGTCAGACCGTGCTCGCGGGTCTTTATCGCACCGCCCAGGTCGGTCTGGTGACGCCGTTGCATGACGGCATGAACCTGGTCGCCAAGGAATACGTCGCGGCGCAGAACCCTGCCGATCCCGGCGTGCTGGTGCTGTCGAAATTCGCCGGCGCGGCCAACGAGCTCGACACCGCGCTGCTGGTCAATCCGCACGATATCGACGGCATGGCGCGGACCATCGCCACGGCGTTTTCGATGCCGCTGCTGGAGCGGCGGATGCGTTGGGAGGCGATGATGGCCAAGCTGCGTGCCGGCACCATCCAGAACTGGTTCGCCGACTTCGTCGATGCGCTGCAGGAGGCCCACGCCGTGAACGAGAAGGGCAGCGTGCCGGAGGCCGAGCCCGACACCAGCATGATCTGGCCATTGCGCACATCCGGCGCCGTCATTGGCACGCGCTATCACTGATTGACGGCCGCCACGGCACGGCCAGGCCACGCAGCGTCCGTGTTGCTCGGTACTGGGTGGGCTGCCGACCGCAATGCCGGCGTTCTTGCACGCGAGGCCGGGTCTGCGGCGTTATGGGCGCCCTTCGGCCAATGGCCGGGATAGGCGATCCGGCGACGGAAACGGCCTTTCACCGCGTTTTGCGGACCCCGCGGGAGCCTCATCCGGGCTAAAAGCCGCCTCCAAAGCGCGAAAATACCCAAACGCTGTCAATTACTTGAGAAAAATCCCCGCGTCGCGGTCGCAGTCCCTTGCAAATCACCTCCCGCCCCGTCATGAGAAGGCGCGCGGGGAGAGATGGCCGAGTGGCTTAAGGCGCACGCTTGGAAAGCGTGTGTGCGGGAAACCGTACCGTGGGTTCGAATCCCACTCTCTCCGCCACTCGCTTAAAATTCTATAGTGATTTCAACGGTATAAGGTGCGACAGGCGCTAAGCCCCACGCCTTGCCCCACATATCCGGGCCGCTTTCAGTGGGTTAAATGCACATAAGGGGGCTAATCGTTTCGGTGCATTCGCGAAATTCCGCGAAGATCAGACTTCCGCATACGGGGCAGGGCTTCGACCGGTCGGACCGAACCAACCTTTGACGCGCCCAACAAGCCTCATAACAGATGGCATTGCAGCACCGCGTGCCATTTCTCTGACGAGAAAGCGGTTGAGGGATGCTTCATTTTCATGGCAAGCGCATCTCCGATAATGAAGGTGTCAAGAGCACCGGGATCGCCATCGAATTTTTGGCCCTTCAGCAGTGGCCACCAAAGCCTGTGGCCGCAAACGACGATCACCTCAGGCTTGAAGCGCTCAAGAATCCGATTGAACGGCTCGACGCCCATCTCGAACATCTCGTTGGTCGGCGAAACGCGCGGCCCTTCGGCTACGTAGACGGGAACATAATTATAAAAGACAACCGAATCCCAAATTGCTCGGACTTCGTCCCGCGTCATCGACCATTTTTTCTTCCCGATACGGTCTGCATCAGCTTCGTGAAGAACGGCAGAGTTTTCTCGCCCAGAACAAACTCTTCGAAGGTCTCCAATGTCCCATCGGCATGTATCTTTCCCGATTAACGCGCCGCCGGACTCGTAATGAGATTCGCCAAGAAGCAGAATGCGGCGTCCTCCAACCGCGTTGTTCTCTTTGCCCCAATCAGCCCCAACCCACGGTGTGAACATTCCGTACTCCAGCAAAGATGATTTAAACCCGGTAATGTGAGTCAGACTGGATTGTAGGCAATACTACTCAAGCCAACTTCGGAGACAATTTCCATCATAATAGCCGTAGTTTGTGTTTTGCGATCCGCATAGATGCCGAACGATTCTGTTGGTATTGTAAGCGATAATGTCCTCCCGGAATCTATTCGTACTCATGCGACTGAATAGCCAAGGGACGACCGACCACAGCGAGCCGGACGCTCCTAAGTTTTGCCAAGCTCCCCGCACCTCGTAATATCCGCGCGGATGGGTCGGGAAATCACCGTAAGCCTCCGCTTGAGTAAGCGTGGTGCCGTCAACGATGATTTTCACCACGTTCGGCATGCCGATAAAGCCTCAATAGATCCCCATGCTCGGTCAATAGGAAGCGAGATTGGCATTCGAGCTCATTCTGCCCCGCCTCACTCACAACCGTTCTACAACACTGAAGGGCACCAGCAAGCGGACCGTTATGAGCGGAAGTGATTCAATGGAAATTACTGAAAATCCTGAGGGATCCAGCGAAGTCTGACACGCTTCGTTCGCGTTTGGTCGCCGCGAAACATTAGTTTAACATTGGTTATGGCACATCGTCGAACAGGCTTTGCAATTCGACCAACGCGTTTTGGATTGAGGCTTCCGAAAGACGTAGCTTTTCGACCTTGGGACGCCATTCTTCGTCGTTGCTGATGTAAGCAAAGACATTCGCGGCATTGGGTGCTTTGCCACCGTGGTCCAGCGCGAGCATGGCATAATCGACCGTCGCCAAGATTTCCCAAATGTCGTTCTGCTTGAACTTGAATTTCTCGCGCACCCACGCGGCCGGTTTGGCGAACTGGTATTTTTCAATCCATGCGCTTGCGTCGTCGAAGGCTGAACCGGGCGAATGACCCGGACCGAATTTGCCGGTAGCGGCTGCTATCCAGTTCTTTTCAAGGGCGATCTTCATGCCGCCGGAATAGCGCATGGACGGATTGTATGGCCCGGCGGCTTTGCGAAGGTACTGTTGATCCAGCGCGCGTTCGCCCATGAACCGGCGCGCGAAATAGACGGCCTTCTGAAGCCGGAAATTCCCTAGCGGCTGGCCACCTTCTTCATGGAAAGCCTTGATCATTGCGCCGACAAGTACCGCTTCCTTGAATGGTGTATCAACGGAAACGGTTTGCGCTTGGGGTAGCGCAATTACATTTTCTGTTTGCGCTACAACCGGAACCGGTGCGGCGGCTTTCCGCTCGAAAATCTCATGTAGCATCGCAGGAATGAGCGCTTCAGCCTCTTTCGCGGTTGAAGCGCGGATTGCCCGGATTTCATCCACATAGGCGCATAATTCGTCGAAACGCCGTTGTGGTTCTACGCTTGGAACTGGGACTTTGATCGAAGGCAATTGCCTCGACGATAAAGTCTTATTTCGAGCGATTGAGCCGGGCGAACTTCCAAGTATCTTTGAAAATCCATCGGCAGTTTGGAAATAGTACATTAGGAATTTTGGTGCGGCAACTTGGGTGTTCACCTCGCACGTCAACATGCGATGATTGCCGAAACATCCTTCAACTTCAACACCGGCAACCGCTATGGCTTGTTCCCATGCCATTAGGTTGCTGAATACGAGGTCATTCGCATTTATGCGAAACAGCTTCTGCCAACTAAATTCGGAACCGGCTAACGTTCGCCGACGGAAAATGCCTTTGTAGAAGCTACGGACGCCGATTTCGGTATATGCTTCATTGGGATTAATCTCGATTTCCCGCCGCACCAATGGAGCAACTTCAGCCAATGGACGATATTCCGCGCCATCAATGATTTGGAGAAACGCGTTTTGGAGCATGGCTTCCGTATCACGTCCAACTTCTTCAAGCAGGGAAAGCCGATCCATCAAATCCGCTTGCATGGAATCCAATCGGCGGGCGATTGAATTTTGCTCGTCGAGCGATGGAACTGGAATCGTATACCCTAAAACCGCGTCCGGCCTGATTGCAGCGTAGTTTGTCGAACCTTTCGCAGTCACTTGTTCAAAGAATTGGGGCGTTTTCGAAAACCAATTCAGAAATGACTTTGAAATTCGACTTTGGTCAACTTCGTAAAGGAAGTAGTGACTTGAGACGATAGCACCTTCCAAATTGTCCGGAACAAGACCATATCCGCCCATTTTGGCATCAATTTCGGCAACAAGAAATTCGCCCGCACGACATACTTGCTGTCGCTTGGTCTTGATGGTGGAACCTTCAACACGGTCCCGTAACACTACACCACGCGCCGACGTTTGCACACGGCATCGGCTATAGGTAGCTTCAGGCTCAATCTCAAAAATTCGCTTCGATGACGAAGAACATCACCAAGCTTCACAGTCTGCCAAGTCACGATGCCAACTCCGACAATGTGCGCTTGATATCGCCCATGATGGAAAGGACGCGCTGTTCCTTGGCCTCGATGCTTTCGACGATTTCCAGCGGCGACCGATGGTCCACAATGCCGGTCATATTCGGGTTCTTAATATCGAGATTGCAGGCGGTGACGCGCCCGTTGTCATCGGTTTCAATCAGGTCTTTGCCTTTGACCTTCCATGCCTGTCTATTGGGTTTGCGCGCATACCACCAATCAAGGCAGGGCTGAAGTTCTTCCGATGTAAGAGGCGCTGTCTTCGTGTAAGTTTTTCGCCCGTCAGGCTTAGGTTGCTCATAGTACCAAATGTCGCCCGTGGCCTTCTTCGTGTCGAAGAACAGGATGTTGGTTGCGATACCGGTGTAGGGTGAAAACACGCCTTCGGGCAGGCGAACCACCGTATGAAGATTAAATTGCTTAATCAGGTCGGCCTTGATACGCGCCGCGATGCCACCGCCAAACAGAACGCCATGCGGCACGACGAGGGCGGCGCGGCCTTTACCTTCCCGCTTCAAACGACGCATGATCATTTGCAGGAAGAGCAATGCCGTTTCTGTCGTCCGACGATCTTCAGGGAAGTTGTTGAGGATGCCCGTTTCCTCTTCACCCGCGAATGGCGGGTTGGACAGGATCACTTCAAAGCGTTCCCCTTCTCCGATTTCAGCAAGGCGAATATTCAGCGAATTTTTCGGGTTGATCTGTGGCGCATCCAACCCGTGCAAAAGCAGGTTCATTTGTACCAGCAAAAACGGCAAGGATTTGGCTTCTCCGCCGTAAATGCTGGCGTCCTGAAGGGTTTGCCGCTTCTCTACCGTATTGGCCTGTTCGGCCATATGCAGGAAGGCTTCTGTTAAAAAACCGCCCGTTCCACATGCCGGATCAAGCACCTTTTCGCCAAGTTGCGGGTCCGTCACCTGCACAATGAAGCGGACGATTGGGCGCGGAGTATAGAATTCGCCACTGTCGCCCGCCGCGTCGCGCATTTCACGCAACAGGGTTTCGTACAGGCGGCCGAGCGTGTGAATTTCTTCGGATGAATTAAAGTGGATGCCATCAACGAGATTGATCACGTCGCGAAGCAGATAACCGCTTTCCATGCGGTTAGTCAGGCCACGGAACACCGTTGCAACCACGTCCTTGCGGTCGCGCCGTCCGTTCTCGCCACGCAAGCCCTTGAGGTAGGCAAAGAGGCCCGCCCCCTTGAACCGTCCGGCAATGTGGTTTCGTCAGCGATCAGGAAGCGAAGCAAATCAGGGCCGGTAATGCCTGCATCGTCCGAAGCCCAATCCCGCCAACGATACGGGGCTTCAATCGCGCCTTTGTACCGCTTGCCAGACATTTCGGCTTTCTCTTCTTCCATTCTCTCCATATCGTCGAGAAACTTCAGAAACATAATCCATGTGAGCATGGGCAGGCGATCAAGGTCGCCGTTCAGCCCTTTGTCTTTGCGCATGATCTTTCGGGCCGACTTGACGATGCTATCAAGCCGTTGCGCCGTGGTTTGCACCTGTTTTGCTTTTTGTTGTCTCGCCACGCTTATTGTCTCTCTTACGCGCCATAAAGACGTTGTTGCAGTTCGTTGACGGCTTCGCGCATCGCCTTGCCGCCGCCAAAACGTGCTGCGATTTCGACAACGTTTCCCCAACCATTGAAGGGCGGTATTTCGAGCACATCAGGAAGCGTAAATTGAGCCGCGCCGTGTTCGGCGTATTTCTCAATCAGCGCATCAAGCACTTCGCGGGCTCCGGCCCCGTGCTTGGCGAAAAATGCAGCTTCGTCTTTCTTCAGACATTCCGCCCGCTCACGCCGCGTGCGCAATGGCGCGTTGTATGCGAGATGGCAAAGCAGGTCAAAGGGGTCCGCTTCAGGCTTGCCGACCGATTCACCCAATGCTTCAACATCGATGCCCTTTTCTTCAAGGCGGTCGATAATTTCGGCACGCCGAACAGGATCAAGCCAATCTTTGCGAAGCTCCGATGCGTTCGGGTATAAGGTGCGAACCTTATCGCCGGTGTAGTCGGTCAATTGGCGGCAAGCGAGCTTTTTGCCATCGGAATCAAGTTCGTAGACCAATTGCCGTATGATTTCGACGCTTCCACCGTCGTAATAATATTTGCGAGGCGCGCCCGGCTCGCCGTCATCGGGCAGGCCACCGTTACCCGTATCAACGGGGCCGGTGTCAACTTCCTCACCGTTGGTATCGGCTTCTTCGGTAACGTCAGTTTCCGTGATGATGTCGCCATCTTCATTGATCGTCTCTTCGCGTTCGCGGATCGGATCGCCATCGAAGGCCGGGTCCGCAAATTTTTCGGTTGCAGTGCCGGTATAGTCGATGATGTTGAAGGCGAGTTTTCCATAGTCGGGACGAAGCCGCGTCCCGCGTCCAATGATCTGCTTGAATTCTGACATGACACCAACGACCCGTGCCAAGACGATGTTCTTACATGTCGGCGCATCAACGCCCGTCGTCAGCAATTGCGAGGTTGTGAGGATGACAGGGGTTCGCTTGTCGATATCCTGAAAATTTGCCCTGTGGCCAGAACCGATATCGCCTTCGTCAGAAGTGACCCGGCACACATAATCGGGGTGGTCTTTCACAAGATCAGCATTCAAACGGGCAAGAGCATTCCGCATTTCTAATGCGTGCTCTTGGTTGACACAGAAGACGATTGTTTTCGCGAAGCGGTCGGTCTCCTTCATAAAAGCCGTCAAGTGAGCGGCGAACGCTTCGGTCCGTGAGCGCACGGCAATGACGCGCTCGAAATCCCGTGTTCCATATTCGGAGTCGGGAATTTCTCTGCCATAGCGGTCTAATTCACCCTTGGACGGTCGCCAGCCCGCCGCGTCGAAGTCTGAGATTATGCGGTGAACCCGGTAAGGTGCTAGGAAGCCGTCAGCGATGCCTTGTGCCAAGCTGTATTCGTATATCGGGTCGCCGAAGTAGCTGTAAGTGTCGGCGTTATCGTCTCGCTTTGGCGTAGCGGTCATGCCGATCTGATAGGCTTGATCAAACCATTCTAAGATTTCACGCCAATTGCTATCTTCGCGCGCACTCCCGCGATGGCATTCGTCAACGATGATCAAATCAAAAAAGTCTTTGGCGTAATTCTTATAGATTCCTTCGCGCGTCTCGTTTCCTGCAATTGCCTGATAAATTGCGAAATAGATATCGCGGCCCTTACTAATCTCACCACCGCTGATCTTGAAACGGGCATCACCAAAAACGCTGAAGTCCTTGTCTTTAGGATCGTCGACTAACACGTTACGGTCGGCAAGAAAAAGGATCTTCGGCTTCCGATTCTTCCCTTTTGCGTCCCATCCGCCATTCCAGAGTTTCCAGCTAATCTGAAATGCGACGGCTGTTTTTCCGGCACCAGTGCACAGTGTCAGCAAAATGCGTTTTCGTTCTTGAAGCACGGATTGAACGGCGCGGTTGACCGCGATTTCCTGATAGTAGCGAAGCGGCTTCGATTTGTCGGGATAGGTTGGCGAAAGCAGATGATTCTTGATTCCGGCGCTTAGGTGTTCTGCTGCCGAAAGGCGCTGCCAAAGCTCCTCAGGTGAAGGAAATTCTGAAATATCCCGCTCAATTCCGGTCGTATAATCTATCTCGATAATTTTCTGCCCATTCGTCGCATAGGCGAACTTCAGACCGAGAATTTCAGCATATTCGCGTGCTTGCTGAACGCCTTCGGCGGGGTGTTTGTATTTCGATTTCGCTTCGACCACTGCGATAGGAAAATCGGCCCGGTATCGAAGGATGAAGTCAGCTCGCTTTTGGCGACCGCGCCGCGCTTTGCCGCCAACGAACAAAATACGTCCATCAGTAAACGAGCGCTGTTCATTGATCGCGTACGGGGGTTGTCCCAGCCCGAGTCAAAAAGTCTGGGTACCACCTCTTTTCGGCACGTGTCCGCTTCTGTGTCCAAACCGAAGATCCTTACACGGTTTCGTTGGTTAGAGCATCGTAGTGCCCTTGCGACGCAGCTTCGGCGGGCATCAGGACGGTCGAGTTATCCCGGCTCGGTTTTGGAAGCATCAGTCTTCCTGAGCAGTGCAGCATCTCGGTCGCTCCGGGCTAACATCGGCTTTAATCCGTGCCATGTTTATTGAATTGAGTCAGGCCCGGGCCATATTTCAATGGCGGTGTCGGCAAGCATCTTTGAGCGACTAGTAATCGCCTCCTCATGCCACGAGTCTCTTTCGAATAGAGGAACGTTCAAGGCGAGTAAGCTTTGTTTTAGCCAAGCTCTCTTTTCTGAAAACGCCTTGTTTGACGCCGTCGAATTGGCTGGCACAGTGATTAGTGTGAGATTGCCCATCGTATGCAAGGAACTGTCCCGAACGCGAATTGCATTTAGCATGGACTGGTCCGCCCCCGTCAGTTTGTCACTTGGAGCCATACGTCCGTCAGGCAGGCTCCAGTGTTTAGTCCAAGTCTGTGGAAGAATATGTTCAACGGACATGCTCTCTGGGCGCGGTGTATTGACGGAATACTTGTTTCGGGCAGCTATTTCTAAATCCCATAAGATTTCTGCCAGTCGTTCTTTCCGTTTTGTAAGCTGGTAGGCGGGTGCATTCAAGAAAGCGGCCCGGAACTCGTTGTCGTCGGGAAAGCGAACGGTGTCGCCTTTTTGACGAGAAAAACTGGACAAAAATGTAGAGACGGAAACGCCGTTCTCAATGGTATCGGAAACAATGCGCGCAAATGTTTTGTTAAGATTCTTTGGCGTCAGGCCACAGAGCGTTCGCCGTACTAGGTAAGAGTAGATCAAATTATAAATGCGATCCTTCTCTTCTGTCGCGATATCGGAAACCGAGACTCGGAAAACAAACGGATAAACAGTGCTTACTTCGAAAAGATTCAGCTTTAATCCGAGACGCTCTAACGAAGGGTCGCCACCCCCAACTTCGAGCGACTTGTATATCGGGCGAAACGCAATGAGAGCGTCCAGCTCTTCGCCAACTGTGGCGAAGCGTACTTTCCCCTTCGGACGAGTGAAAGACCTGTATTCCGCATACAGTTCTCGCAAAGACGTCTCGGCTCCAGTCTGGGCCGTCAAGGCGTGACTAAGGAAGTGGTCGATTCGAGGCCGCTTCGGCTTCGCTCGTGGAGAGTCTGCTTTCCAAAAAGCTCCATCTTGGTCAAACGGCCGCCATTTTTCTTCAAAGAGCTTCTCAGCAGACTCGCCTTGAATTGATGCGCGCTGAAAGATGTTGTTTCTGACAAGGTCCATAGCGAGCAGTGGTTCTGCTTGGCTATTGAGGGTTTCGAAGATGACCTGCGCGTCGTCGGTCTCAGACAAAGTAATTACGACGAGTTTTAAATGATTCAACAGTGCGGCCAAGAGCGCTTGGAGCCTGCGCGCCGGTTCGGCCGCAGCTTCGTCCTTGACAGCTATCTGGGCGTCCTCGTCGTCGATTAGTCCAGTTTTAGCGTACCGGTCGATCTTCGTGATGAAGAAATCAAAAGCACGTAGCGAGTTAGGCCCGTGTGAGAAGTTTCCATTCTTGTAAAAGTAATCTGGATGCTTTTGCTTCGCCGCCGCGAGGCCTCCTTCTATGATCAGGTGAAAGATAGCTCGGTCGTCGGGGGTAGGAATAAGCCGAAATCGAGCGTCAGGGTCTTTTTCGCCAGAAAGCGCAGGTACAAAGAGATAACTTTGAACCATCGCGGTCAAATCGGGCGCGGCGACACGATTTCCAACTTCTCTAATAGCAGCGAGGAAGAGCTGAAATGTCGTAAGCCGCTGCTGACCATCGACGACCTGCACTTTTGGCGTTGATCCGATGGTGAAACCGTCGCCGCCGGGAGCCAATATCAGCGCACCCATAAAGTGATTGAATTTCGGGCGCCCCTCAAGAACCTCTTCCGCCTTCGCAACAACATCGTCCCAAAACGGTGCGAGCCGGGGCTCTTTCCAACTGTATTGACGCTGATAGATTGGAACGACGAAACGCCGCTGGTCGCCGAGAACCGAGATGACGGGATGATCCTTGACGTCCATTTGTCCCCCAACGGCGTGTGGTTTGCCACGCGATAATTTATCTAAGCGATTTCATGCAGAGTTATTGTTGCAGTTGCAAGTGACCGTCGCTCTACCTGCGGAGCTTCCCGTGTTGGCGTAACTTGCGCCCGTAATCGTTCCCGAACCGCCGATCCGCACCGGCTGCACCCGGTTCACTTAGGGTATGCCCCACGAGCACTGGCTCTGGGCCGGTTCAATAAATGCATTTGACTATTTAAAATGAACTGGTAATATGAAACCATCAATAATGAACCCGTGGTGCAGCATTGTTCGTCCGAGCCTACCTACGCGCTTCGACGTCCGAGCAGGACGCCCAACGTGCCCGTGACCAGCTAAGCGGCTTCGCTGCCGAGCGTGGGCTGAGCGTCGCTTCGTGGTATGCCGAAAACGAAAGTGGGGCGAAGCTTGCCCGCCCCGAGCTTTTCCGGCTGCTGACCGATGCGCACCCCGGCGATATCCTACTCGTTGAACAAGTTGATCGGCTATCGCGGCTGGGGGCGGCCGATTGGGAGCGGCTGAAGGCTGAGCTACTTGCCCGTCGTGTTCGGGTGGTTGCCCTCGACCTGCCCACATCGTGGATGATGGCGACTAAATCCGCTGACGAATTCACCGGGCGAATGTTCGAAGCGATCAACGGCATGCTGCTCGATATGCTCGCCGCTGTGGCGCGCAAAGATTACGATGATCGCCGGCGTCGGCAAGCGCAGGGACAAGCGAAGGCTAAGGCCGAAGGGCGATACAGAGGTCGTCCGGAGGACACCGAGCGGAACGAGGGGATCGGCCGGCTTATTGCGGCGGGTCATTCGTGGGGAGCCGTGCAAAGAGCTACCGGTTGCAGTCGCGCGACAATCGCGAAGATCGTCAAACGCGGCCGTCCCTCAAATATGAATTTCCCATCGCTGGACGAAGCGGTTCGATGACACGATGAGCCTCATCGTCAAATACGGACGAGCGACCGAGCTGTGCATCGCCTGAGCATCCGTAGCTGAGCGAGGAGCAGGCGGCGTGTCCTAGGCCTATACTCTTAAATCGAGTTCGCGAGCGAGTTCGATCTATGTCCGCCATCCGGCGTAATGCAGACTCAACCCGGGTATCGCCTCGGGTCCGAAAAATGCCAAGGGTAGAAGTCTCGCCCTGCTCCAATCATGAGTTCTGCAACGCGAGATATCGGAAATGGCCCGAAAGCCGTGCCTCGTGTTAACGGAGCATAAGCGATTGATGCATCACAAGGTGGCAACTCCGGCTGGTGAGAAAATGTGGCATCTCTCGCTACTACTATTCATGGTTTTCGCTTACGCCACGCAGGCAGAGGCCGCACCAACATCCATTCGCTGCGATGGCAAACGTTATCAGCAGCAGCAGCCTTACTTCGTAACTTACGATCTGGAGACAAATTACTTCGTATTTGAAAATCCCGGTGGAAACAAACTACCCGGTGAGATCATCGCGGAAAGTGACGCAAGGCTGGACCTCAGCCTGAGGGCCGACGGCGGGCGTATTCTTCTTTCCTTCAATCGCAAGCGCAACGTGATGACGTGGCCGGGGATGCCCGCCAGTGAACTGGGAAGGGCTTTACTGCAACACGACTGCACGGAGGTCGCTGGCAGAACGATGCTTTCAGCATTCTGGCAGCCAGAGCAATTTGATCCTAAACGTCTCGACCCGGTCGACGCCTTTTCGCTGACCTGCCCCGGCCGGTATGGAGGTCAATATTTCGTCACTTTGGATCGCTCCACAAGAACGGTAGTCCTAGAGACCGAATCTTCCGCCGAGACAATGTCAGGTAACATCGCTGGAATCGACGATGGCTCAATTAGATTCGGGGTCGCTGGTCGCTCGGGCCAATTTGAACTCCTGTGGGATGAGCGCAAGCGAATGCTTACTTGGATTGGCGTTGCAGATAATCCGGCAAGGCCGACGACAAGCCATGAGTGCAGTGTCACAGGGCCGCGCTCAATCATGGAGTCTTACGCCGGACTAGCTCGCTGGCACCCATAAATTCGGAATGACCGGATAGTTGGTCGCTACCTTTTACGCTCTGCAAATACCTCTTCGAGAAAGTGGAGTTGGCGAGCGCATGGGGGGGCTATATAGTGAATTCGAGTGTGACGCTATTGATCCGAAGGTCCCAGTGGTGAAAATGTTTATGCTCGCCATCCTTGCGGTGGCCTCATTGCTGATCGTCATTATTTCAGTCGGGGTATTTCTATTTTCGTCGGCCACCTCGATTGGCACGGAGCGAGATCAAGCTGAGGGTATGAAGGTCGCGGGCGTCTGCCTCCTACTGTCATCTGGCATTATCGTTAGCTGGATCGTTTATGGTTTGCGAGGTGCATGGCGGATCGTCACCGTGGCGCCATTCGCGCTTCTGATCTGCCTTGGACTGTTTTTGATTTCGCCTTTATAGCAAGCGCAGTAGATCGTCTTGTTGCCCATAGGAGCGTCCAGCGCATGGCTGGTTGAAATCGTAGGCCAGATTAAAGCCAAACTGCGTCCATCTGATGTGGGCGGCGCCACCTCGAGATTGCGACGTTGACATCGTCAAAATTTGCGGGGAAGCCATCGTAGGCTGCAATCGCAACGAGTTCGCCAATGCCGGTGACAGTGATCGTCTTTGTCGTAGCCGTTCTGTTCGCACTAATGGCGATCAAGCTCTTCAACAGTTTTCGTAACATGCAGCTTCGTGCCGGATATAGCCCCAGAACACGTACCCGACGTGAGAGGCATAGTAGAGGGGCGTCCATACGATCACGAGCCCCACTATGTCTGGGATGACTGCCTCGCGCGGCTTCAAAACCTCGTGCCACGGCTCTTCCATCATTGCTCGCTAACCGACACTCAGAGTGTCGAACATGACGTTCGAAGGAGCATAGGTTAAATCCGTCAACCTTTCACGTCGGTAGCAATCTATAAACCCCCGCCCGCTAGGGTCGAATGACGAACGTTAGGATTAATCCGCATTGGCCGCGATTGCAAAATGAAGTTGTGGGAATGAGGTGGCTCGGAATCTTGCTGGCGGTCGTTGTGGCCGTGTTGGTGATCTATAAAGCGAACTTCCCGAGCTATTTATACCGCTACCGCCTTCAGATTTCTCTCTCGGTGGACGGACAGATTTACACCGGTTCGAGTGTGATCGAGGTCGTCTGGAAGTGCGGTCCGAAGATTGCCGACTCAGGACGCTGCGGACCCACCTTGGACGGGCAGGCCGCGGTGATCGATCTCGGTTCTCGCGGTGCCGTCGTCGCTACGCTGCGAACCGGCGACACTATCTATCCGGTACCGCATGGAGCTGTCGACGCGGTATTTATCTGTGCAAATGCGTTCGGCAATCGTAGCACCTACGAGGAGTTGCCAGCGTTGCCGCACCTGACCGGACGCCGCGATCTTTCCCCATCCAATTTCCCGCGGCTGGTGTGGTTTTCGAACCCAGCCGACATGACATCCGCGCAGAAGATAACAGTCGAGAATGTCGCAAACGTAATCGACTCTACAGCCCGATTCACGGAAGCCTTTGTCGAGATCACAAGCGATCCGGTCGTCATGAACATCGCGACTAAGTTGCCGTGGTTTCCAGCGTTGAAGCTTGCGCAGAAGGGCAAAGGTGTCCTTTCCATGCCGGGCCAATTTCAGCTCGTTTATAATATGTTCGTGGGTGAGAGCTCGTGATTTTCGCAGGAACCGTCAAACGTGCGGGGTGCGCAGAATGAATTGGCTACTGGGCGGTGGGAAGTCCGTTGTTGGCACCTTTCTGACGTGAGGCGATGTCCGGTTTAGGTCTGCAATACGCCGGATAGAGGACACGGTCGTGCTCGCTCACGAACTCATTTGCGAGTAAATGCCCTAAAAGATAGGGAAGTTGATGCGCTCACTTGACCGAAAAATTACGCTGGTTGCCATTGCCATTGCCATTGCCATTGCCATTGCCATTGCCGTTGTGGCTGTCATGGCGACACATTTGGTGGAGGCGGCCGAACCTAAGGTGCCGGTCGCTTATTTTCTTCACCAGACATCTGACCCTTCTCATGTGCCGAATAATCTGCCCGTTGACGCGACGGATGTCGTAGTCGCCAAGGCGCGCTTTTTGGGCGGGGCAAATTGGATGGGCGGTCGTCATGGAGAGGGAATTACAAACGACATCCTCTTCACCCGGGTCAAGATAATCGAAGTCAACGAAGGTAGGGCTGAAGTAGGCCAAGTGTTGGGTGTTCGAATGGGGTTGCGAAATGATTCCCGGGAATTTTCTTATCCCCACACACCGGACCAGCTCGCTCAAGAGTACGCTGTATTGATCTACTCGTCAGGCGATGGCCTGCGACGACTTGCTGCGTTCCCGATCAGCTCATTGCAATACGTTCATTGGCAAGAAGAGGTGCGGGACTATGAGCGACAGCGAGGAAAACCCGGATATCGCGAATAGTTTAACTGGTGGGCAGGCTTTGGGATAAGCCGGCGCGTCGCCGCTGCGCACCGACGTCGAGAAAGTTCATCTTCTTCATTGTTCGTTTGTCAACCATTGTCGCAAATTTGGGGCCTGTGGCCAAGGTCGTTAGGACCGGCGCATATCTCACGTGATAATCCAAATTGAGCGAGATTCACTGTAGGATGGAGGCGTCATGTCCTTACCGGTCGCGCCATTTATCGTGGCAGCACCTTCCCCCAATTTCCTTCGTTCGCATCACCCTCCGGTTGGACGGGTTACAGTTGCTGTTCTCGTGGCAGTCGGAAGCATAAGTCTGGCGTCCAATGTGGCTAGCGCCGCTGAGCAAAATCCGTGGGTGCCTCTGAAAGGTGAAAAGCCAGCTCTATCGCTCGGCCAAACTATATTCGCCGGCAAGCAAACTGATAATAGCGCTTTCCGCCATGACACCGATGGGCGCAGTGACTGGATTCAGTCGGGTACAATCGCAACGCCAGAGCCAAACATCACCGTAGTGATAACGAGACATCAGGAAGCGAGGACGGTCCGCTATAGCGTTGTCAAGGATTTAGAGGATCTCGCCGAGTTAAAAGCGATCCAGAGAAACTTCAGGGCGACGTACTATGAGTTAGCGACATGGCTTGGCACCCTCCGCGGCGTCTCGTTCGAGGTCAACGGCGACGGCATACCAAAAAGTGCATGGGCTTTCATAAACCCGGAACGTCGAAGGTTTTCATTAAAGGTTTCGTCTGCTCCGCAGATGAGCAGATGGTGCTTCCGGAGCGGGTTGCCTGTCTCGTAGATAAGCTACGATTTACGCAGCCCGAGGACGAAGCGTCTACGAAACTGCTCCTCGGCGTCGAGCCTACAATGGAATGTGGTGGAAGCCGGCTAGGACCGAAATACCTTCCTATAAGGCCAAATACCGACGGTGCCAGAGAGCGTCTCTGAACACTTCCCGTAAAAGCAGGAGACTTCGATGGCGTCCGTAATAATTGCGGTTCTTACGCGCCGCGACATGGTCCAGAGACGGTCCGTCGTGAGCTGGTGTGAGATCCTGCGGTGCGGCGGCACGTCCGGAGTTGAGGGTAGACCGGGATGGTTGAGCGCAGCGACGACAAAGCCCGCGTCAGCTAAGGCCGCCGCAGTGTCATGGTGGCCGCCGAACCATCCTCGTCTGCCGTGCGATATCACGATGAGCGGCAGCTTTTCGCCTGTCACTGCGCACCCGGGGACTGCAAAAAATGGCACCACGGGCATCCATTTCTCGCGGGGGCTCCGTACAAGGTGTCCAAACGAGCAGCCTGATCCCCGGCCCCGCCCAGTCAGCAGGAATGTCAAAAGTTCTGACCCCCGCCGCGTTCGCAACTGTCAGTTCAAGGAAGAAATAGAAAGCAGGCAACAAAATAACGCACGCATTCTTGGCTCCTGCGGGCAGAGGACCTTCATGGGTAGTTGAACCAATCGATTATGTCGCCTTCGGGTCAATCGCGTCACTCTGGCTATGCGCCGATCTTCGCGGTCTACCCTCAACTCCGGACATGCCGCCGCACCGCAGTAATCGACGCTTTGTGCCAAAAAGAGACAAAAAGCAGATTACCCGAAGAGGTGCGATGAGCGTTAATTAAGGTATCTTGGATGACTATCTCCAACTAGACGATTTACGCGAGGACGGATGCCGAACGAACGTGTCACCAGTAGCGACAACTCTGCCACCAAAGCAGAAATAGTTGTTGTCTTCGTGGCTCTGACCGCAATGATAGGATTCAGCTACTTCACCGCCCGTTACGCGGCTTTGAACACGCTTCCCGACCCTGCTTTCCGACATCTCGTGACGCCTGAATCGACGAAGCCCCTATTTAAGACAGAATATCTATACGTCCCACTCCTATGGCAAATCGTCGCGTGGTTGGGCGTTGGTTTTTCACTCTTGCCCTTCAGCATCCAAGAATCGTGGCTGCTAATGACGCGCCGCCTGAGCAGGCCTTCGCTTTATGGTCCATTGGTGCTCTGTTCAATTATGTCGGCCGCAATATACTCGCACTCGTCAAACGCCCTGCGCACTGCATCGGCGGCTGTTCCAATCAATCATTCTAGCTCGGCTTCATCCCCCGATAGCCCGAAGTGATGCAGGTCCGATTTGGGTCAGAAGCAGCCCCTGAGAATAACCCGGTTCACGCCTTGGCGCTTGTCCAACGTTCCTGCGCAACGTCCGTCCATGACGTGCCGAGTGGGCGCATTGTGATCCATGTTTCGACTAGCTTGCCGTCGTCAATGCGGTAGCTTTGCATACCGGCTCGGCTCTGCTTCTGACCGGTTTCGGGATCGGACCACTGGAATGAGAAGCGAAACCAAGCACGGTCGGCGGTGAAAGTATGGTCGTAGACAACGACGAGGATGCCCGGTCGGGCCTCGTGGACGCTCTTTAACTCGGCTGCGTAAGCTTCGCGCGTCACCGTCCGGTCGCCATTTTCATCGTGACGAATATAAATTGGCCCCACGCAGCTTGGCACGAGATCATATTCGCGGTCATGCCAGACCCGTTCCCAACGGTCGAATAGATCGTGCGCATCGCCTGACATCTTTGCCTCCTTCGGTCGCTACGCGAAGCGTAATTCACTCAGTGCCAACTTGCCCGCCTAATCGGTGAGCACAACAGACGGGATGAGATATCTGCAATGGGTCAATCGCGTCACTTTGGCTCCGCGCCGATCACTTCCGGTCTACCCTCAAATCCGGATATGCCGCTGCACCGCAGTGACCGACGTTTTGTGCCAATCGGCGACATGGACCTCTATTCAACAGCCCCGTCAGTGCTTTTGTGAGCGGTGACACTGACGGTGAGGCTCCCATCCCGGACGCTCAACGTCCGCAATGTGTCGCCTCGTCGATCAAATAACGCCCAACTCGGGTCGCCCTCGGCAGTCATGAACGACGACACGTAGTGGTCCTCAGCCATGGCTACGACGACTTCGGGCAGTCTTCCTGCTAAAGAGAAATCAACGACCGCTCTGTTACGGAGCAGATCAAACGTCGGCTCCCACAGTTGCTCGTTGCTCCAGCTTCCGCACAAGACGGCAGTCCTGTTTTCAATCCGCCAACTCCATTCGACCATTAGGCCAAATTCGCCTTGCGGGTTACCGGCTTCTCCGGAACGAGGGGTTCTTGGTGTGAGATGCCCGAACTCCAAAAAGATGGCCGAGCCGTGCCCTCGCCAAAGGTGCGACAGAGGCAGACCTACAAGCGCGCCGCGAAATGTCTGTAAGACACTAATGCCATTGCTCAAGCTCGGCTCTCCAGCAGCAAGGGTGCCATTCGGTTCCATACGACTAATATTACCAACCTTTCACGGCAACAAATGCTCAACCTTTAATGAAGTGGGCGCGGCTTTCGCTTCGTGTCAATCGCGTCACTTTGGCTCTGCGCCGATCACTTCCAGTCTATCCTCAACTACGGACATGCCGCTTCACCGCAATAACCGACGCTTTGTGCCAACAAGCGACATCGCAAGCTTGAGGTGATAAGAAAGAGGCCCGCCAACCGAGGCGGCCATGATAGAGGGCTGGATCATGCCTAGTTGGCTTCTGCCTGTACTCGCCTTCTGCGCCATTGCTGGATTTATCGGCTTTGCATTTTGGCAAGGCGCGAAGGTGAAGCCTGACAAAAACAACACTGATAGGTGGGACCGATTTGGTGGACCTCCCGATAGCCATACCGGATCTGGAATGTAGTTTTTACGGCTACGCCTCAAGTCCGTTGCGGGTCATTGCGTTGCTTTTGACATGTCTGCGCCACGTCCGCTTTCCGATCCATCTCGGACCTGCCGTCGTGGCGCAGCCTCTACGACTCGGGGCCGGGGGCTTCGAGCGATGACAGTCAGTATCGATTCGACTAGCGGACGGATGCGCACCGCGGGCGGCGATTGCAGCGCGCACTCTGACTACGGGAATGTCAGGTGAGGAAGAACAAAGAATGCCCAATATGTGATCGCGAGAACGGTGAAGATTCCTAAGCATTGCATCGCGACCGCAAACCAAAAAAGCAGCGGATTTTCCCACCTCGACAACCAGCCAACCAAAGCCGATCTGTATTCCATCGACCGAAGAGTGTCGAACAACCTGATCGCCAAAACCAACAGCATCATCACAGGAAGCAAAAACAGCAAAATACCAAACAATATTCCGCTGAAATCGCTGACTACAAAACCCGGCACGGCGCACCTCTATGAATCCGCGCGGAATCGGCAGGCCGCCCCGCTCGTCCGGCGAGCAGCATCTTCGCTGTTGCGCCGGGCGGTCTCGATATCTTCTTCCGTGAGCCCCGCGCGGACCCGCGCCCAAGCGACCTTGAACTGCCGCTTGCAATCGTCAGATCGCGCCCGGTGCCCTTCCCCTCGGCCCCCGGCGGGCGATGATCGAAGCTCACGCCCCACCACGATGAACGCTGGCTTGGCTGCGAGAAAGTTCGCAAGGCCCATGTTCGCTTCCTATTTGCTCAATAGAGAGAAATTATCGGCAATCTCCCCGCGTGGAATTGGCGGGCAGCTTCCCTTGGCCTCGATATCGGTTCGATACGCATATTCGAACGTTGGCCCATGAAAGATGACGGCTAACTCGCCGGGCGCTTTGGGATATCCGCTATCCCCTCTTGAAGTCTTCTTTGTTTACCTTGAACGTCCCTGACCGCATGTCGACGAATCCACCGCTTCCCATTGGCTTCAGCCATGGGAAGGGGCCATTCCACCAAGCAACTTTGCTTTCTATGCCTCTAGTAATCGGCTCACCTGTTATGTCGCACGAACTCAAAGGCCATATCCCCGTTGGAACAATCTCAAGCGTAGCGCGGACTAATTGCGCACCGACACCGAAGCTTTTTGCGAGATCGAGCGGATCGACTTGCTCCACCGTCAAGGAATCGTTGGGATCGCGAAAACGGACCAGCAAAGGGAGGCTCGTCAGCGGCAGATCTCGCCGGCCGGACAGTTGCTGGACTTGCCTCAATCCATCGGAGACTGGCTCTGGAAATGCGCCCCCGGGAAAGCCGAAGGCGCGCAAAACGATCCACTCCGGCCCCGACCTGACGTCTTCATCCGGCCTTAAAAGCGCGAATAACGTTCCTCTGGCACCGAGATCGAGAACCACGGCCTCACCCCGGAAGCCGACCGTAAGTTCATGTTGAGCGGCAAATCTGGATTGCTTGCCATAGGTGACCTCGATGACGCTCGATCCGATCTTGGGCTCGCCGTCGACACTCGCCTCCAGCGTCAAGCGATAGCGCACCGCCGCGCTAGGAAAGGCAACTTTATAGGCCACGACTGCAAAAACGAGGATCGCCGCAATAATTCCCAGCCATTTCATTCCGCGTGCCTCGTCATGCGGCAACATGCACGTGGCGAACTGGCACGGCCTAGAGGCCCGAAAAGATAACGGAAAATCAAATTTAGAAGAAATCGGTCAGAATAATGGTCTGTGCGCCAGTGGGCAAAGGCCGCGTGACTGCTGAAAGCACAGTCACTAACACTCCCAACGTGCGAGCGTACCTCCGCGGCCAAAGCCATGGCATGAACCCCAATGCGCGCCAAACAACCCATTCGCCTCTTAGTGGTGAATGGTATTCCGTGCGCACCTATTCTCATCGGGTTTCACGCCTCAAGGGTTCACTTTGACCAATTTGGGAGCATTTGGTTTACCGTGGATCGAGACGCGCTCTCCGAAGACGGCTGCAATGGCGAAAAGAATGCCCAAGGAGACCAGACAGCCGGTAGTGGAAGCGAACATTAGATAGCGTAGCTTCCTGAACCTCGACTGGATGAAGAAGTTACCTGCTCGGCCATTTTTCCGTGCAGCTCGCTCCCAATACGGAAGTCCAACTTCATCGGACTTAGTTATGAGTGATTCTGAATTTATCAAAGTGAGGTAAATACCGCAAAGGAATCCCACAAAACAAATGCTAAAGAGAGCACCGCAAAACCAAACCGCGACGTGGACGAGGAAGGGCTGTCCCTCCAATATCAGGTTAAACTTCATGAGAGCCCCTTGTCACATCGATATCTAGCTCGCGTCTTGACGTATGACTTACGACTATCCCGAACGATACCCACGACGCTGGGATATCCCCGGCACCGATAGACGAGCGTAGATCATTCAAAAGCGCAAGGTCCGCACAGGCCTCCCCGGCGGGTCACTGATCGATTTGAGCGGGTCATCCTCGAATATTGGCTGTCGGGGGCAGCGCCCTTCGCTGGGAGCCCGTCAATAAGCCATCGTCAAGCGGCGAGCCCAACCCCGCTGTCCAACGGTCAGGGGGCTGGTGGGCCGCGACGGGCGAGTATGGAGCCATTAAAACGACCCCTCCCGGTGACTGTTCGCGGGTCGCGTTGAAAAGGTATTAAGGCAGGAATTTACGGGCGATGAATGCCAAAGCTCCCTCCGCCGATGAGCACAGTTCCTGAGCTTGCAGGCAGGGCCAGTTACGGCGGGCGGGCCTGCGCCTGCGAGCTGGGGCACGAAAACTGACCAAAGCAGGAAGTTGCCTAAACCACTCGCCTCAGCAGAACATCCCTCAGCGCATCGAACTGCTGCTGGGTCAGATTGCCGTCCTGACGGAGCACCTTCAAGCGGTCAAGCTCGACAACGGCTTCACGTATGTCGATGGGGGCCTCTGGGGCGGCATACGTTGGAATCGGAGCAGGCGCGTCGGCGACGATCCGAACTTGCTGCACGTCGTTGACGAACAAGTTCAGCCCGGACTCGCCACCATTGGAGCCGCCGGGCTGGTTGCTCAGGTGGACAGCTTGCATCGACCATACAAGTGCGCCGATCCAGCCGATGACCGTCGCCCCGAAAGCCATATTAATCGCAAAGATGATCCAACGGTTGGGGTGGCTTTTGCGAAACGCAACAACGCTTGGAATCACATAAACGACGGCGCAGATGGCACCCCATATCAGGACGACCACAAGGCCTGATGGAAAACCGGACGACATGCCTACGCGCCCTTGGCAAGCAGCCGCGCCTTCATAACGTCAAACTCGGTGTCGGTCAGGGACCCGTTGGCGCGCAGTTGCGCCAGACGTTCAAGTTCTTCCGTCAAATTCAACTGGGTGAGGGGACCTACGGTTGCGCGGCCGCCGCGTTCTCTTCCGTCGTCGCGATCATTGAGTTGACCAGCCGGGGTGACACCATAGGCGTTGGCCCCCGGCGAACCCTGTAGGCATAAAAAGAAAAGGGCCACCGGACAAACAAGCACCCACCAACCGGAATGGCCTGTGTCGTGGAGGCGACGGACGGTGACAGCAAGGTTCGGCAGGAAGTGGACCAGATAAGTGATTCCAATGAAAATGGTGCTTTGGGAAAATGGCGAGCTCACTGCCGCGTCCAGCACCAGCGCTACGGCAGATATGCCGAATAGGACGAGCATGAATAGCCAATACTCCGCGCGGGTCGCGCGACCGGCGAAAGTTGCGTATTTGCGCATGGCGTTCAGGTAAGCGTTCATAAGGTGCCCCTCAGGTTGTAGCGGAGTTAAACTACGGGTCATGTGATTTTACAAGGCAAAAGACGGAGCTAAGCTCGGTGGTTGGGCGGGCCTAGACCGAGCAAAACTCCGGTATGGCAAAGCCGGACCTGAAACTGAAATTTGGCATGCGCATCCGAGGGCTTCGGGAGGCGCAGGGCATGACGCAGGACGAGCTGGCCGAGAAAATCGGCCGGAGCGTCGATACGGTCAGCAACATCGAACGCGGAGTCTACGGCACCCGCATCGACGTAGCGGGTCGCATTGCCACGATTCTGAAAGTCAGTGTGGCTGATTTGTTCAGCTTTGAGGACGACGTTCAGCCCTTCGCGACCCGGGAACATCGCCGTCTGGTTCAGGGCCTCACGGCGATCCTGAACGGCTTGGACATGAAAAGCCTGCTGACCATCAAGGACGTTATTGAAGCATCGGTGAAGCTCACGGGTCGCCGTAGTGGGCGTTCCCACCGCTAATACTCGGACGCCAGCATGATCGTCATCACGCGGGTCGTGACTGCGGGATCGCTCGGGTCAGGTGAGGCGAACTGCATCCACTGGTCGAAATATTCCGTCTTCCAAAAGTAGCGCACGCCGTCCTGCTCGATTGCACCGAAGTCGTGCTCGCCGTGGGGATCGTTGTCGGGACCAAAGTCGGAATAGGTGCTCACGGCTTGCAGGAGGTCCGCGAACTGCTCGATGGTCAGTGACCCTAGGCCATCGGTCACGATCAACCTGCAGCCCTTGGTGGGGCGTGGAAGCCGTTCCCGGAAGGCGTCGTTGAGGGCGCGGACTTTTGCAGCTCGCGGATCGCCGGCTTTGGAGCCTTGCGGTGCGGCGACGTCAACGAGCTGCATGTTTCACCGTGGGATGAAGCAGCGCCACTTGGTGAAGCTTCCGAGGGAATTTTCCAAGCTCAGGCCAATCCCTCCAAATGAGGCTGAGGTTCTCGCCGTCGACGTGCTGGACCTCACAAAGGAAGTACCCTTCTTTGGGGTTGTCGGTTGCGAGCACAATCGAGCCTCTAATCAACCCATTCCAGCCATCGGATTTATCTGCCTTGGGATCGGCGGCAGCGGCTGGCTTTTTGGCTACATCCGCAGGCGGCTGGCCGGGGGCGTTGACGGGGCGGGATCGGTCCCGGCAATCGCCAGCAGCTTATTGTAGAGCGCCGGGGCCACCGCCGGCACCGTAGTGCGCCCCTTTGGCGACACGGTGCCCTTCGGCAGCCTCCGCGCGACCTCACGTTGCTCATCGCTGACAACCCGGAGCGCGCGCATGCCCATCGCCCGGGCGGCCTCCTGAGCCGATTTCATGGCGCCGGTGCCGAAGCGCGATGCGTGTGGTTTGGCACCCTTGCGACCAAAGACGACGAGGGCGATGTCTACAGGGGGCTTTTGAGCCAAATTGGATTTCCCGCTCATGCCCATTCTCCAACGAAGAAGGGCTCCACCAGATGTGAAGCCCTTTGAGGAAGATCGGATGAAACTGTGCGGCAAGGCCGTTGCCCCCCGCTACACGGGGGTGGGCAATTCGGTTGGCTTCGAAAACCATTTTTCCTCCAAAAAGGCCGCAAATCGACCTGTCGCCAATATACGGTATTATAACACCTCTTGTCAAATACTTATTTCAAATCAACAGGTTATGAATTTTATCCTTTTTGCCCCCTCCGAGGGCGGGAAGTCGCAATCTCAAAATCGAACGCATAAAGGCTATGAAGACGTCGGTGATGCCGGGAATAGAGCGACAGTTCGTTCGTGTCGCAGTTTGGAAATAGCCCGGCTTGACGCCCGGTTTCTCCCGCTCTGCCACCGTCGTATGCTGAGCGGAAAGCAGGAGGCGAAATGCTCATAAAGGGACCAGTTCCAGCCCCGATTGCCTTGGCAACGATAGCCGGGGCATTTCCAGTATCCGGGCGCTGTTTAGCGGCGGGGACTTGGGCCTCGCGGCGTTGGTTGGATTGATTGGTGCTGCATTCGCTTATTTCGTTGGCGCCTATCTTGTCCGCAAAATGGGGCTACCCCTTACCGCGAGCCTGTCAGACGTGTCGGCGGCACGGAGGAAAAACAATGCCCAAAGGCCCTGAAGGCGAAAAGCGGCCCGCCGACGTGATCGGCGCCGCCGTCATGATTGCCCGGATCGGTACCGGGGAGATTTTTGAGACAAACTGAGAGACTACCGACAGTTCCGACTCGACATATGTTCTTCTTATGTTCTAATTCGGGGCATGAACGACAGACCCGCGAGCTGGCGCATGCCGACACCGAAACAGATGGAGAAGCTTGCCGCTGAGGCCGCCCGCCGCGAAGCATCGATGCCGAGTGCCGCGCTAGGTCCTGCCGATGCGATGCCGGATGCGTACTGGAATTCGGTGCTAAGCGACCAAAGCCACCGGCGGTCGTTCGTCCCAATTCAGCAGCGTCGTATTTCAGAAATTCCGCGAAACGTTTTGCGCGTATCTTGCCGCCGGTGTGACCGCATTGTCGAGATTCAAACCGCCGACGCAGTTCGCCTCTACGGACCTCATGCGATCTGGAAGGACGTCGGCAGGCGTTTATTGGACAACGGGTGTCAGCAGAGAACTGGGCGTCACGAGGAAGATGGTTGCTGGCCGTCGTTCGACACGGCGTAGAATCGCCTCCGACCGGCGCCCGAGAGTCGCATGGCCCCTAAATATCACCCCACACCACTTTCTGGCGGTGACCGCAGAGCGCTTAAGAAGGAGCTTGTGAAGGCGCGGGCGATGACCGGCATTCTGTCAGCGCAGGCCGACGAGATGCGCGGTAGGGGCGAGGCACTGATCAAGCAGGCTGACAATCTCGCGTGCCAAAGCTGGAATGAACGGATGTGGAGTGATGGCGAGCCAATCGACCCATCTCCAACAATCAATCAGGCCATCAACGGCGGGTTTCCGTGGCTGGAAATCGAGTGCTCTCGGTGCAAAACGCCGAACAGTATTGATCTCTGCGCATTAAATCGGCCATCAACCACCTGCATTCATGATCTGGCAGGCCGTCTGCGATGCCGAAAGTGCGCCGGTTCTGGCAGACGCCCAGCAGCGACTTTGCTTCAGCTCGGAACTGGACCCCGTCATCCGCCAACGGCAGAATGATCCGATGTGCAACCTCTATTCGATGACGAAGAATCAAGCTGCGATCCGCAATCTGTTTCCTGTTCAACGAGATCTGACCGGCAATTTGCCGTCGATGCCCGGTATCTTTCCTGACTACGCGGCTCCAATAATCCGCAACGCGCTAGACGGGCCGGAGCTGACGATGGCGCGATGGGGGATGCCTTCTTCGCAACTCGCGCTGATGGAGGCGACCAAGAAGCGCGCGGCAAAACTCGAAGCCAAGGGGAAGTCCGTAGACTTCAAGGAACTGCTGCGCATGGAGCCGGACAACGGCACCACCAACATCCGGAATGTCACCAGCAAGCACTGGAAGCGGTGGCTGGGACCTGAGAACCGCTGTCTTGTGCCCTTCACGTCGTTCAGCGAATTCAGCAAGCTCGCCGGCGGCGATATTTGGTTCGCTCTCCACGAAACGCGTCCTCTCGCACTCTTCGCAGGCATCTGGACGAGCTGGACGTCGGTCCGGAAGGTCCGCGAGGGCGAAACAACGAACGACCTCTATGGCTTCCTAACAACAGAACCGAATGCCGAAGTCGGCGAAGTCCATCCTAAAGCCATGCCGGTGATCCTCACGACCTCAGAAGAATGCTGGCTTTGGATGACCGCACCCGCCGACGAGGCTTTGAAATTGCAAAGACCGCTGCCGAGCGGGTCGCTTCAGATTGTGGCGCGCGGGGTGAAAAAGGATGACGCTGGTGAGAAGTAGGCCGTTTTCGCGAAAGCCGACGAGGATGACGCAATATGCTTCGCGACGATGAGACAGCGGCCGTCAAGGTCCACCAGCGAAAACTGGAGCAGATGGCGCACGTAGCTCGGCGCTCACAATGGTTTTTTGTCGGCCTGTTCCTTTTCTGGGAGCTAGCAAACTTTACCGGGCTTTCATTTTTGCACCTACGCCGACTATCTGATGCCGAACTGGCCGATGCCGCCATCCGGTACAATTACCCTGAAATCTATTCGAACGTAAGCGACCTCAAGAACGACTATTCGGTCTTTAACCCCGAGGTTTACTATTGGACCGATCTCACTGGCGAAGCGGGCAACCTGTTCTTGAACAAGCTTTTCGGTTGGAAGTATTTTCAGGTTCGGTTGCCCGACGCCGTCATAATGGTCTCCGCCGACGGGCAGCCGCAGTTCTCGCGGCCCTGTCGCGATGGCTCTTGGTGTTCGCCATCCATCCAACCCGATACCCCCAAACTGGGAATCGTTGGCACAGTGCAAGATGGTCCTCCAAACTATGAAGCGAAACGAGACTATACGGTTCGTTGGGTCAACGGTTCTCAGGGATCAGTCTTCATTTCCGGTCACTGCTTCGCGGCCTACAGCGAATCTCCAAAGGCGACGCTGCAGATCGTGGGAGCCAAGCCGGAGGACGTTGTCACGATAAGTGATATGTACGGTTATCGCTTGATCTCGATTCCTGACATCAAGCGGAGTGGCTACGGCAGCATCAAAATCTCACAGAAGGATTTTTCCGAATCGCAGCGATGCGATCCGTCTGTGCGGGCAAAATGGCCGAACGTCGGCGGAGCGTCATGGAAGCGGTAGCGACGGGACCACTTGAAGGCGGTTCGGCTCAGCGCAAAATCATCCACGTTGACATGGACGCCTTCTATGCATCGGTCGAGCAGCGGGATAATCCCGATCTGCGTGGAAAGCCGGTCGCTGTCGGCGGGTCGCGGGAACGGGGCGTAGTCGCCGCTGCCAGCTACGAGGCCCGCAAGTTTGGGGTCCGATCCGCGATGCCCTCGGTTACGGCACAACGACAATGCCCCGACCTGGTCTTCGTGAAACCTCGGTTTGATGTTTACAAAGGCATCTCCGAAGAAATCCGGAGTATCTTTGCGGAGCACACGTCGCTGATCGAGCCGCTATCGCTCGACGAGGCCTATCTCGACGTCACCGAAAATTACAAAGGGATTCCGCTGGCCCGCGACATTGCTCTGGAAATTCGAGCGACCATCAAAGCTAGGACGGGCCTCAATGCGTCTGCGGGTATCTCCTACAACAAGTTTCTAGCCAAGCTGGCTTCGGACCATCGAAAGCCAAATGGGCAATATGTCATAACCCCGGAGATGGGACCTGCGTTCGTAAAAACTCTGCCGGTCGGCAAATTCCACGGAATTGGCCCGGCTACGGCTGCCAAGCTGCAATCCTTCGGAATTCACTCCGGGCTCGACCTCCGCAACCAAACGCTCTCCTTCCTCGAAGCACACTTCGGTAAAGCGGGGGCTTACTTCTATTCGATTTCTCGTGGGATCGACCACCGGCCGGTCCGATCAAACCGGGTTCGAAAGTCGGTCGGTGCGGAAAATACATTCTCGCAGGACCTTACCGATTTCGATGCGTTAGCCGAGGAGCTGGGGCCGCTGATCGACAAAGTCTGGAACTATTGCGAAAAGTCCGGCGTCAGGGGGCGGACAGTGACGTTGAAGGTCAAGTTCGCCGATTTCGAAATCATCTCGCGCAGTCACTCGCTCGTCGATGCCGTTTCTGATCGTGCGAATATCGAGCGTGTCGCACGGCAATTACTAAAAAACCTATTGCCTCTTCCGAAAGCAGTGCGTCTGCTTGGGGTATCGATCTCTGCGCTTTCTGCGGTTGATGAATCCGATATTCCACAGCTTGCATTCAACCTGTGAGGCTAACGTTTTAATGTCACACTTTCCATGGCCGCTTGTGGTCCTTGCGCAACTCATCCCATTCCAGCCGATAGCTAAAATCTCGAAGATAAAAGCTTCCGTTGATCGCCTCCGGCAACTCGACTGATAGACGTCCGCTAAACGCGTGTTGTCGAAGCGACCTCATCGAATGCGGCAGGTCCCTGAGGGCGTCATACTTCATCGCTTCCAGCAAGTCCCTCCCTCGTGATCCGCCGGAAAATACGAGTTTATCCAAATAGTAATTCTTCGTGATTGACCGGACGGCACGCTGGACGCCCGGACGAGCATCTGCACCAGCATATTGGCGAAAACGCCCTGACATTTCGTAGACGGAATCGTCACCATGGGACTGAGCGCGCTTCAATGGCTTCTCCCATACCCGATATTCGCCCGTCGGTTCCTTACTGATGTAATTCCCCAACTCTGCCAACGTCCCGTCCTCGATTTCTTCGTAGTGCATAACCGGACAGCCGGGCACGAAAGCTCTGACTGACGAGTTGACGGTTCGCCTGATCCTGACAAGCCGCTCGTGGTCCGCATCTGAAGTAATGACGTGAGCATGATACGACAAGACAGGGCTACGTCTGCGGCCTTCGCCGAAGTTCGTGTATGGAGCGATGTCGATATGACCTATGAAGTCGATTCCCAAAAGCTGCTGACGGACCCACGCCTGTATACTGCGAATATCGAAATCGTTCGCAGCATACATGCTCAATGCAAATTGCCCGGGCGTGAGCGTAACAAAGTGACTCGAAGTCTCGCCCACGAATTGTCTGAGATGGTGATTAAAAATACGGTTGAACTTGATGCAGGCCTCTGGATTGTTCATAGCCAAAAACGGCGCATCGCAGGGCAGCATCTCTCGAAGGAGCGCCTCTTTCTTGGCCATCGAAAGTTTGCAAAATCCACTGTTGATGTGCCAATCCAAATACGCGGCATGTAGGCGAGCATATCTGGAATATTCAAACTCGTCGAAATTTACGCGCCACCGGCGCTCATCCTCCTTCCGTTTGCGGTCCTCCTCTTTCTTCAGTTCACGCTGCTCGCGCTTCATTCGTGCCTGTACCGGGTTGTAGGGCATATCTCAGCTATCCAGTTAGGTGGGGGGTACGAGGGGCAGTTGCCCCAACGGGGGGCATAGTGGGCTGGCCGATGGGGTAAATCGGGTCATTATCGGGGTTTGTTTTGGAAATGGGGGGATACAAGGATGACCACCCCTTACTGTTTTACGGTGGCGATAGAATGCGTTTTGCTGTCGCTTCTATCTGCGAAATCGCGCTGGAACTATGAATCCCTTAGCTGAGCGAAGATCTGCCGGAACGCGAGTACCGGCAGATAGATTCGAGGCGCATGTGGCGCTATGTTTTTGCACGCTTCTGCAATCGGTTGAGAAACGACTGCTTGTTTCTTTCTAGAGCCGCCTTCACGCGCTTTGCTGCTGCCAATTGGTGCAAAGATTTTGCACAATCTCTCGTTTCATAGAGTTCGTACGATAGCCTCACGCGCGCAAGCTTCCCATTGGCAACTTTCCAAGCGACCCGCGCTAGGTCATCTCCCTCGAAAAATCCGAGGTCGATGCTTCCGGCAAGGCGATTCACTCCCAATTCGAATCGACCCGTATTCACAGTAGAAGCCTTGCTTGCCCCTCGCTGACGTCGCTGGTGCAAGATCTTCGAAACATCTGCGGCAGAAACTCGATCAATGAAGTAGCTCCGAAGCTGGTGAGCCCAATTTCGAGCTCGAGTGCTTTCATCGCCAAAGATAAAGCGAAGATAATGGAATAATATCTGCGTATCCGCCCTATCCGGTTCGGTGCGATTAGCTCGGAACGGCCGATGCGGCACGGCGCTCCTTGTCGCATGGAGCGCGGTCTCGTAGGCGGCAATGGCGGTCTCACGGATGAACCGATGATCCGGGGACTTCTTGTTCAGATAGACGGCTCGAACCGCTTCGCAGTGCGACGGAAGGTCACTGTGTGCGACGTCGAGAAGGCGGGGAACAACACCTTTCGTAGTGTTCGTGGTGTTGATCCGTCCTGCCTTTGCGCCGGACTGGTGGCGAACGATTGTCGACTTCAACAAACGAGACTTGTTGCCCGAGGGCCTAAGGTTGACATTCGGCAATTTCGGCGTTGCCGGAGTTGCTCCGGCTGTCCGGCCCGGAGCGGCCATAGCCGGTCTGGACAGGATGCCGCCCGTTGAACCGGAGCGATGGTGATTCTGCTGCATAACAATCTCCTATTTTACAGGGGTAGATACAGGTCGGCGGCCGCCGAAATTGACGGTCGCCTTGCTGATTGCGGATGAGGACATGACATGCGGCGCGGCCGCCAAGCTTTGCTCGACGAACGGCGAGGTCGCCTCAGAGCAAATCGATGGATCGGCCGAGACGGAAGAGTCTTGTGCGAGCGGCGACGCATTTTCATCACCGAAGAAAGCTCTGCGGAGATCATGAACCCAAAATGCAGTGACTTTGGGCGACAGCTTCACAACCGGAATTGCGTGCTTCTTCACGAGCACCCAAAACTGTGCCTTCGAGAACGGCAAAATTCCGCCGGGCGCAATGATCTGGTCGCAGCGCAGCAGGCCAAACATCGGCCAGCCGTCCTTGGCTATTTCGATGCGCCTAATGGGGCGCGGCTTTTTGCTCTGCTTGGTCATGAGCCGTTTCTAGCGGCGCATGAAATTTCGAGGACGAGTTCGAGTCGCTGAAGACGAATTCGTCTTAAAATCTACTAAGATATTGGTTTTAGATGACTTTTTTCTCGTTCCAAGCCTTCCTCGATCCCCCGGAAAGATGATTGAATGATTCTCTTAGGTGCTTACGTATCGTGTCCGCGTGGAGAAGATCACTGGGATCTAAGACATGCCCCATCCATGTCCTCAAATTCTCAAAAAAACGGCTACGGTCGTCCTGAGGACTGAAAAGCGGAGAATCCTGTGCAGATGCAGGTCGTCGGATGCAGGCGGTCAAACCGATGCACAGCTTGCGAAGAGAGTCGTTCTCCTTCGCTTCTGATCCAGAAGTCTTCTGACTTAGCCTTTCTTCCAATTCGTTGATCCGGGCTTCCGCATTTGACAGTTGCAGCTCAAGATATTCCCGACTTGATCGGGGCCTGCAATCAAGCATCATTTGGTGGATTTTGAAGCGCTCACCGTCAATCGCCCAATCCATCAATTCCTGCGGTGTCGCAACTAAAGGAAGATGTTGGGGATGGCCGAGCGGCAAAGAATTTGCCATCTCCATGACTCGTAACCGCCGGGCCTGCTCTCGTGCAACAGGCCCCTTGGAGATCCTCGGATGTTCGGCTGGCGTTCGCCCCATCGAGTAGGCGGCAAACTCCTTGAAGTTCCAAACCGGTTTCTTCAAGCGCGATACTAAGATCTCTAAATCAATTTTTGGAAGGGCGCGGTTGTCGGCCTCCCACATTAGAGCGAGGCGGTCGTAATCAGAATAAAATAACTCCAAATCATCCAGCAGATTTATCAGATCTTCGGGCACGTCGTCGTCTGCGATATTATAAACCTTGCGTTCCCTCGGGTCTCCAAAGTGCTCTTGAACGACTGTCAGCTGCCTATCAATTGCTGAAACCAAGAGGTCCTCGTCCAACATTTCGTCAGGCAGGGTGTGATCTGGTAAGATTTCGCTGATGAGGCGACTGCCGTTCACGACCTCAGCTATTTTCGTAGCTGAAGAATGTGGCTCTCGAATTGCAAATAACTTTGCCAGCGGCGTCAGGTTTGGGATGTGGTTTCGTTTTAGTGTTGCCAGAATCTGAATTTCTTCATGCGATAACATTTAGAGCAGCTTTCCTGTTTCTAAAAAATTGGCCCAGTCTGCCATCAATGCACGCCGCCGCTCGAACATGTCCCCGCGACGATACGCAGCTTCCGTCTTGTTCTTGATCGTATGCGCCAGTGCCATTTCGCACACGTCGGCTGGATGTGCCGTTGTTTCACCGGCCCAATCGCGAAACGATGAACGGAAGCCGTGAGTGGTGTAAGGAAGCTTGGCGCGCTTTAAGACTTCGAGCAATGTCATGTTTGACGGCGGGCGCTCAACATTGCGGCCAACAAAAATAAAATTGCTTGTCGGACTCATCAATCGAGCCTGATCGAGCAATGCAATCGCACGCGCAACGAGCGGCACCCTGTGTTCCCGCTCCGCTTTCATGCGCTCAGACGGAATCGTCCACGTTGAACCCTCAATGTCGATCTCTGACCACAGCGCTCCGAGCACCTCATTCGTCCGGGCGGCCGTAAGGATCAGAAATTCAAGAGGAATATGGGACGCCGCATTGCCGTTCGACTCCCGAAGAGCCTTGACGAATGCGGGCACATCCTTGAACGGCATCGCGGCATGGTGGCCCTTGCGGGCCTTTTGCTTTTGCAAGCCATGCTTGGCACCCTCCACGGGATTGTCACCGGTCCGATGACCGGCGGCTTTTGCCCAGTCGAACACGACCTCAATCCGCTGAGCAACTCGGCGAGCGGTCTCTTCTTTGGACGTCCATATCGGAAAAAGGACCTTCAACACGTCCGGGGTGCCGACTATGTTGATAGGCAAATCGCCTATGAACGGGAACGCATACATCTTGAGGGTGGAGATCCACTGCGCTGCATGCTTCTGGTTTTTGTAACCGGCCTTGCGATCATTGTGCACGAGCTCAGCCGCTTCCTTGAAGGTGGGGATAATCGCTCGTTTCTTCTTGTCGTCGAAAAGCGGGTCGCCACCCTGTCTAGCAATCTTGCGATAGGCGAGAGCTTTTTCGCGAGCTTCAGCCAAAGGCACCAGCGCAGCGCTGCCTAACCCTATGTCGCACCGCTTCCGCTTGATGACGACGCGCAAAAGCCAGCGTTTTGCGCCAGTTGTATCGACGACGAGGTAGAGTCCGTTGCCATCAGTGTGGCGGCCCGGCTTCGCATTCTGGACCGCTTTAGCAGATAGAGCTTTTTCGGGATGGCGGCCGCTTTTCAGGCGTCGCTTAATCGGTTCAGCAGGCTCGTCCGTCATTTCAAATTCCAAATCACCCCACATTTAATCGTGGATTTGACTGGATGTACATGGTCTTGGATGGATGTGCGAATGTGGTAAGTTATTGAAATTGCGGTCGATGATGCTGGACCTTGGACGTCGTAGGACGTAACCGAGGCGGTCACTCTCTCCGCCAGCTCCCGGATCAACCGCTCGTTTCTCAGGGGCTTCGCTCTAAAAAGCCCAACGAAAGCAGCCTTTTCTCCAAGGGGCACCATACTAGAGAGGCGCCAGTTACGGAGATTAAGGTCTGGAGATACCGGTTTTCTCTAAAGCTTCGGACTACCGCGGTTCGGTACGGTTCGGAAGGGCCGCAATCCAAGGCGTTCCCAACTGCGAGCCGCGAAACAGTTCGAATCTCTGTCGGACAAGCAAGAGGCACGGAGCCGGCCACATCACTCTCATGATCTCCATCACTCTCATGATCTGGAGTCACAGTTTCGCTTCCGTCCCAGCAAGCAGTCTTAGAGGCCGTCCTATTATGGATGGCCCTAAAATTCTCGGAGGTGCGGTCAGCGCTCGTGGCACGAAAGATCCGTTAGCATCGAGCCCTCGCAATCAACCGATTCGGAGGAACCGTCATGAAGCAATACGTCGGTCTGGATGTCTCGCAAAGAGAAACCGCAGTGTGCGTGGTCAGCGAAACTGGCCAATTAATCTTCGAGGGAAAGGCTAAGTCAGATCCCGGCGCTCTGACTGACCTGCTTCGTAAACATGCGCCACTGGCGGAGCGCATTGGTTTTGAGACCGGCGCGATGTCAAGCTGGCTTTGGCACGAACTTCGTAGGGTCGATCTACCTGTCGTTTGCATCGATGCGCGGCATGCACACGCGGCACTGTCGGTACGTATGAACAAGAGTGATCAAAATGACGCTCGAGGTCTTGCCGAACTGGTACGGGTCGGTTGGTATCGAGAAGTGAAAATTAAGAGCGAGGAAAGTCAAAAGGTCCGCGCGATACTCGTCGCGCGATCCCGTCTCGTATCCATGCGCCGGGACATTGAGAACCAAGTCCGCAGTCTGATCAAGGAATATGGATTGCTATTCCCTCGCGCCATCGGCCAACAGTTCCGCAATCAGGTCAGCGAGCTACTCGGCAACGATCACCAGCTTCTCAGCGTGACCGCGCCGCTCCTGTCGATTCATGAGCATATCTGTCAGCAGCAGAGCAAGTTTGACGATGAGGTCCGCCGATTGGCGAAGTCAGACGAGACGACGCGGCGCCTGATGACAGTTCCAGGCGTCGGAGTGGTGACGGCCCTCACGTTCCGCCATACGATCGACGATCCGTCCCGCTTCCGATCGGCCTCTACGGTCGGCGCCTATCTCGGCCTTACGCCTCGGCGCAACCAATCTGGAGAAACCGATACGAGCGGCAAGATATCGCGATGGGGCGACCGTCTTCTCCGAACCTACCTGTTCGAGGCGGCGACTGTCCTGCTTTATCGGACCAAAAAATGGTCCTCCCTCAAGGTCTGGGGAATGAAGCTCGCAAAGCGGATAGGTATGAAGAAGGCGAAGGTCGCTATTGCCAGAAAGATCGCCGTCATCCTTCACTGCATTTGGGTGGATGGCACCTCATTCGACTGGGGCCATGCAACCCCGGCCTAAAGGCATCCTGAAGTTTCTGGCCTGGTCCGCCGGGCTGGCGATGTCCCGCTGGGACGGTGGTCGCGGTGACCTCGGTCAATCGGCTGGTGGCGGCTTGTCCGTACTCCGCTGTACACGTTGAGGCACCCGCCCCGGACATCATCATGAGGCGCCTGGCGACCTCGGAAAGGACCATGACCCTGGCGATGGCATCAAAGCTACCGCGCTAAGATTGTTCGGCAAACGAAAATCCAACGCTGACCGGCTATCGTATCGCCGGCCGCTCTCGCCCCATCTCCACAACCCCATCCAGTTTCGATGGGGCGACCGCTACCGCTTTGCTGAGCGCGGCCATACGGGTGCTTGACAACAGCCCGCAATTAAAGGGCCGATTGACACTGCCGTTCGTCGCCCGGCCGCCGCTATCGTCGCGGGAGAAGATGGAATGTCGGTGGGATCCGATGCTGGCAACTGCATCTCTATTCTCGCGAGTTACGCCTGAAACGAGCGAGCGGGCGACTGCGGTTTCGTCCCCCAAATGGGGTATCTCGCGTTGAAATCGGGGATTGATGCCGATAAGCTCTTGCAGGCGTCTGTTTCAAAAAGCTTTTTGCCGCGATCTTGCCTCGGCCAACTCGGATCAGGCGCGCAACAGAGATATCCGGGTTTGGAATGCCAGATCAGTTTTCTGATGCCGAAGGCGAACATCCCGATGCAGCCAACGCGCTGGAACTGAGAGTCCTCGGTGGCTTCGAGATCATTGATCTGGAGTCCGGTAACGGACTTTCGATCCCCTCGAAGAAGGCGCGCGCGCTCCTCGCCATCCTATCGACCGCGCCAAAACTGTCCGCCTCGCGGTCGCGTCTGGCGGCACTGCTGTGGAGCGACAGCGCCGAAGAACAGGCCCGGCAAAGCCTGCGGCAGTTGCTTAGCAATTTGCGCCGGGGCCCGCCGTCCACGGCGAACCTGGTGCTGTTCGACGAGTCGGCAGTTCGCCTCAACGAAGCCATCCTGCGGATCGACGTGCAAACGCTTCTCCGCCAGGCCGTGACGGCCGACATACCGGCGTTGCTGGAGGCGGCCGTGACCTACAGGGGACCGTTCGGCCAGAGCATGGAAGCCGGCGATTCGGAGTTCGACGGCTGGCTCAGGGCCGAACGAGAGACGATCGACCAGCAGGCGGTGGCGCTGCTGGACCGGTTGGTCCGCGAACTGGCGCGCGAAGAGCGACATCCGGAAGCCCTCGCGCATGCCGCGACACTGCTGGCCATCAGTCCACTGCGCGAGGAAACCCACCGTCTGATCATTGCGCAGGAAGCGATTGTCTCCGGCCGGGCGTGCGCAATGCAGCGCTTCGAAGCCTTCCGCATCATGTTGCGCGACGAACTGGCGGTTCGTCCGGAGCCGGCCACCCTTCGCCTGATCGATCAGTTGCGGAATTTGTCGTCGCATCCGCCGCCATCGGCGACCCCGGCAGATGCGGCGGCGCCGGCATCTTTGTCGCGTTCCCGTAACAGGTTTCGCGGTGGCGCCGCAATGCTGGCCGCCGGTTGCACGGCGGCGGCCACCTTGGCGCTGATCATGTTTTATCTCACCCGGGCACAGGAATCTGTTGGCGACGCCAAGGAGCGCGTCCTGGTCGCACTGCTGCCCTTCGAGGGAGCCGTGGGCGACAATGCGCCGAAGGCTTTGAAGGAGACGCTCAGCCGCGAAGCGACGCTGGCCTTCTCGCGCAACAATCGTGTGACGCTGATCGATGTCTCCGATGGGCGAACGGGCCGGGCGCGCTATCTCGTCAAAACCTATTTGACCTCGCAGGCAGCTAAAAGCCGTGCCGACGTCGATCTGGTCGCCTCCGACACGGGAAATCTGGTCTGGTCGGCATCGTTTCCCGTGGATGACGGGCCGCCGACCAAGTTCGCGCGTGAACTGTATGGGTCTGTTTTCTCGGAGATTGTGCTGCGCCAGGCCCGGCTCGCAGCGGCCGGCGACCCCTCGTCGGTGGCGGGGATGCTTTGGCGTGCCCGCGCCGCCCAGTTGCAGACCCGACTGGGTTACGACGATCCGACAGCGGTCGAGCTCTACAAGGCCGTTCTGGCCCTGGAACCCCACAATACGATCGCGCTGCTCGGCCTGTCCGATTGCCTGATCCTGCGCGTTGCGCGCAATCAAAGTACCGACCGGCCCGCCGATATCGCCCAGGCCCGCGAACTGCTGATCCGGGTCAAGCCGATGGTGCCCAACTCCTCGGATATCGCCTTCAAGGAAGGCATGCTCAGCAAGTTGCAGGGACAGTTCGAGCAAGCCTCCATCAGCTTCGAGAACGCCATGCGGCTAGACCCTGCTCATTGGAACGCCGCTGCCCAATATGCCCATGTGATGATTTTCCTTGGGCGTATCGAGGAGGGGTTTGCGCTGATGCAGCAAGCGGCCGGCAACCTGCTGCCCGACCTGGGCGCCGCCGAGACCGCTTACATCGCTGGGGAGACGGCCTTGGCCGCGGGGCACAATGACGACGCGGTGCGCTACCTCGGCATGGCGGTTAGCGGCAACCCGACGGTGGGCCGGATCCACGCACTGCAGGCGGCTGCTCTGCAGCTTTCCGGCCGCAACGATCTGGCGCGGGACGCCGCCGAACAGGCACGCCTTCTCAGCCCGCAATACACCCCCGAGGTGATGGCGCAGCGTGGCGGCCGCAATGCCAACCTGCGCTATATCGAGGCACGCCAACGCATGGTCGAGGGTTTTCGCGCGGCCCGCATGGCCAGCGCCCCGACGCGCTAAAAGGCGTCCATTTGCCGTCGAGAGGCGCGCTGACGGCCGTTTGACGTTTGCTTGACGCGGGCTTTCCTAGCCTTGCGGGCATGACCTTGCCCAAGATCTCCTTTGAACACGCCTCCCAGGCGCTGCTGGACGCCGCCGTCGATCCCGCCCGGTGGCCGACGGCCATGGACCTGCTCGCCCAATATTCCGGATCGTCCGGCACCGTGCTGCTGCCGGTGAAGGGCCGCGGACCGGGCTGCCCGCACTCGGCGTCGCTTGCCGAGGGCATGGAGGTATATTTCCGCGACGGCTGGGATCTGCGCGATGAACGCATCCGCGGCCTGCCTCTGGTTCGCTCGCGCGGCATTTTCGTCGACCAGGATTTTGCCAGCCCGCACGAGATGGCGACCTCCGACTACTACCGTGGCTTTCTCGCGAAATTCGACGCAAACTGGTCGGCCGTGGTCGGCTTCGCCGATCCCGACAATGAATGGTGCCTGGTGTTCGAGCGCGGCGACCGTCAGGGCTTCTTCGACGAACGGGAGCAGGCCGACCTCGTCCGGTTTTCCGGTCGCCTCAGCGAGGCCGCGGCGCTATCTCGCAGCCTTGCCGACGCGCATGCCGCCGGCGCGATGAACGCCTATCAATCGATCGGCTGCGCCAGTTTTCTCATCGACGGTCTCGGGCAGGTCTTTCGTTACAATCAGGACGCCGAGCGGTTGCTCGGCAACGGGCTGGAACTTTCGCACGGCAGGCTTCGCGCCAGCCATCCGCCCAGCCACTCGGCACTGGGCGAACTGATGGCATCGCGGATCGGCTCCCGCTCCGGCGACCGGCACAGTGACCGGATCGCGGTGATCCATCGCGCGGCCAAGCGACCGCTGATCGTTCGGGCGATTGGCTTGAGCGGGCTGGCCGCCTCGGTGTTCTCGTCGGCTTCAGCCATCCTGCTTGTCTCCGATATGGAGGCACGTAGCCGACCGACGCCCCTCGAGGAACTGACAACGGCATTTGCACTGACCACGACCGAAGCCAGGCTCGTCTCGATGCTTGAGCGCGAGCTTCCGCTCTCGAAAGTGGCGGCCCGGATGAACATAGCGTTCGAGACCGCCAGAACGCATCTCAAGCGGATATTGGCCAAGACCCAAACCACGCGCCAGCAGGACCTCTTGATGCTGCTGCACCGCCTGCGGCCTTGATCACGTGCTCAGAGCTACTCCGATCTGAGCGGGTTGTCCGCGCATCGCTGCGAAGCCGGGATAGGGTGAGCAAAGCTAGCCGCCGGCGCGTCCGGTGGTCCCCGTGAGCGCTATTTCACCGACATGCGCGCCAATCTAAGCGGAGAAGGTTCGACCCCAGGTGCTCTCGCTCCGCCACTTATTCCGTCTATGATATTGATAATATTTAAAAAATGATCGTCTGATGTAGATCGGTCCCCAAACTGATCCCCAGCGGGCGCGCTTTGTTTTATCGAGGAGACGCTCTCAGGCTCATAACCTGAAGGTCATAGGTTCAAATCCTATCCCCGCAACCAAACGAAAAATTATCCCGATGTTTCAATAGGATAACAGCTTCATTCCGACGGGGCCATGCCGGAACTTTCTTTGAAATATTATCAGCACAATGTTCCTCATGCCCTTCGTTAATCTTTATCCCGTACCCCAGACATGATTGCGATGCGGATTCGATAGAACGCTGCCTACATTTTCTCTATTTCCAGAGCAGCCGATCTTGCTGACGTCTTCGCCCCGTTATCTTTAGGACTCGGGACATATTTCAATGCTCGCCAGCTTTTCCATTCGCAGCAAGATCACCATTGTCATTGCATTTCTACTTGTGGCGATGACGGGCATGGGCGTGCTTGCCGTCAGCAAGATGCAAGACATCAACGCCAGGGCGGTGGACATCCAGAGCAACTGGCTGCCGAGCGTGCGTGCGCTCGGCGAACTGCGCTCGGGCGTCATCTCCTACCGCAGCGTGATCCGGGCGCATCTACTGGCGGAGACGCTCGAGGAAAAGCTGTCGAGGGAGAAGGCGCTGGAAGGCGTCGTGGAGCGTAACGCCAAGATCCGCGCCACCTACGAGCCGATGATCACGTCGCCAGAAGAGCGCTCGATATACCAGGAGTGGGCTGCAAGCTGGACCGAGTATCAGCAGGGCGCCCAGCAGGTGATGGCCCTTTCGCGCGCCAGTGTGGGCAAGCTTCCGGTTGAAGCCAACGCGATGGTCGCAAAGACGCTCGGCCCGATCGGGACCAAATCGGAAGAGCTTCTCGACAAGGATATCGCTTTGAACGACAAAGGCGCGATCGCGGCCGGTGCGGAAGCCACCGACACCTACCGCGCCGCCTTTACGTTGCTGTCGATCATCCTCGGCGTCGCCGCCGTGCTCGGCATCGGTGTCGGCATTTATCTCGTCCGCGACGTGTCCTCGGGCATTGCCTCGATCGTCAAGCCGATGCAGGCGCTCGGCGCCGGCGATCTCACGGCCGTGGTCCCGCATCAGGGCATGAAGACAGAAATCGGCTCGATGGGCGACGCGCTCCAAGTGTTCAAGCAGGCGCTGATCGACAAAAAGGCGGCGGACGAGGCCGCGATGGTCGATGCCGAAGCCAAGATCGAGCGCGGCCGACGCGTCGACAGCATCACCAGCGATTTCGAAGCGATGATTGGCGAGATCGTCGACACGGTGTCGTCGGCTTCGACCGAACTGGAAGCTTCTGCCGGGACGCTGACCGCGACCGCCGAGCGCTCGCAGGAATTGACAACAGCCGTCGCGGCAGCTTCGGAAGAAGCCTCGACCAATGTACAGTCGGTAGCCTCGGCGACCGAAGAGATGGCCTCGACGGTAAACGAGATCAGCCGGCAGGTGCAGGAATCTGCGACGATCGCAAGCCAAGCCGTCGAGCAGGCGCGCAAGACCAACGATCGTGTCGGAGAACTCGCGAAGGCTGCAGCGCGGATCGGTGACGTCGTTGAACTAATCAACACCATCGCGGGCCAGACCAACCTGCTGGCGCTCAACGCGACCATTGAAGCCGCGCGTGCCGGCGAGGCGGGCCGCGGCTTCGCCGTCGTGGCGTCGGAAGTGAAGGCACTAGCCGAGCAGACCGCGAAAGCCACCGGCGAGATCAGCGCCCAAATATCCGGCATCCAGGCGGCGACGCAGGAGTCGGTCAGCGCGATTCAGGAGATCGGTACCACAATCGGCCGGATGTCGGAGATCTCCTCGACGATTGCCTCTGCGGTAGAAGAGCAAGGTGCCGCGACGCAGGAGATTTCCCGCAACGTTCAGCAGGCCGCACAAGGCACGATGCAGGTCAGCGCGAACATCACCGACGTGCAGCGCGGTGCTTCCGAGACCGGTTCGGCTTCGTCGCAGGTGCTGTCGGCAGCACAGTCGCTATCCTCCGACAGCAACCGGCTGAAGATGGAAGTCGGCAAGTTTCTGGATGCAGTTAGGGCAGCGTGATGCGGTCCCAAACTGAAAACATGCAACATTCGGCCTGCAGTTGCAGCTGAACGGGCGGGACCGGGGTGGCGAGTTCACGTTCGAGCAGGTCAAAACCTAATGCAGCAATCAGCACTGCGCCAGCCGCGGAAACCTGGCTGCCGGCTGATCATCCTTTGATAAAGCAGGAATTCGTTCCTTTCACGTCAATAGCCTATCTGACTCAACCGCGGAAAATCGCTGACGCCATCGGCTTACGCCGGCTGGAAAAGAATGGCGACTCTAAGAAAACCTCGGCTCCTCACAGCGATCCAGGCTGAAAATACATCCTGGAACGAACGGTGATCATGAGGGGCGGCAAAATTGGGGGTGTTTGTTGCGGGCCCCCGCAACCAAACATCTTATTGATCTAAATGGATAAAATGACAATTCCGCCCTCATGGGCGGCTTTTTCATTTTGAGGAATCGCCACCAAGTCGCCACCGTGCGCCAATTGGTTATGGCGTCTTCGAAACCTTTCGGTATCCGACGATGCAATTGAGGCGATGTTAAACGAGCTCGCTGTTGAGCTGGGCGCTGCGCTCGGCCAAGAGCGCATGTATGTCACGTTTACTGATCGAACATGGATATTGGACGCAGGCGAACGTTCGAACTAGGCCGTGAACCCATAAATCTGCTGGGCGAGAGGCTTGACAGAGCGTTCTATAACGCAGTTGAACCCACAAAGAGCCAAAGCCGCCACGTTAGCCGGGCTCCATTCCGTGTTGCTTGATAACTGACGCGGCATCGGGCGCGGTAATCGACTTCACCAGCGCCATGGCAGCCCCGATTTGCTTTGTACCATTTGAAATGCCCGCTGAGTAGATTGTAACTTTTTGTACGTCAGCTGGCAGCGGACCCAAATAATCCACACCCGGCTCATGGATCAGTTCGCTAATTTGCTGAAAACCAATTTCGGCGTCTCCGCTGGCAATTAGTGTTCCGATACGAACACCTGACGGAGTTTCCTTCAACTTGGGCTTGACGGCATCCGAAATTCCCATCTGGGCGATGAGGCTCACCAGATAGACACCGCTGGCACCCGTCGAGTAGAGGTCCCGCGCCTGCGCCAGATGGCTCGATCCCGCGCTGGTCAATCCGCTCGTCATGCAGAAGCGCGCGGCGGTCTCATGGGCAAACGCTTCGATCTGCAGGTAACTGTGCTCGCGCGCGAGATCGATCGCCTGCTGGTACAGCCGCAGGGCGTCGAATGACCGCCCATTGATTCCGGCGAGTTCGCCTTCGAGCAGCGCCGAGCGATGCGCGAAGTTGGCGGGGCATTGCATCGCGAGGATGGCGAGTTCGGCGCTGTGGGTGCGAATCTCGTCGAGTTGATCGGGGGTGACGCTTGCCGTTGCGCACAGAGCGGCCTTGGCGAGCCCGGCATGGAAATGATACTCGACCAGTTCGAGATGCCCGCCGGACGTCCAGACCAGCGGCGCTGCCTTCTGTGCCGCGGATACCGCCTCATCGAAATCACCGCCGATCAAGCGCAGCTGCAGTTTGCGGATCCAGTACCAGCAGGCTGCGATCGACAGTTCCGGATTGGCATCGAGGTAGGCCTCGTAGTTCGACTCGTGGAAATCTTGGTCGTCGAATGCGGGAAAGTGTTGCGTCAAGCCGCGCAATGCGCGGGTGAGGCGGAGCTGTGTTGCGACAATCTCGACAATCAGGCCGAATTTCGCCGTGGTGACGAATGTCAGCTTCGTCTCGGCTTCCTGCTGCGTCGCCGCCAGCGGCTGGCCACGGAACAGCAGGCTGCTGATCATCGTACAGCTGCTGAAGCCGGCATAGGTCAGGTCGCCGCGTTCGTTCGCCGTCTGGAAGGCTTCGCGCAGCAGGGCGTCACCCTGCGCGACCGGCAGGCTGTAGGGCATGACGTGGTAGGCAAAAGCCATCTGGACGCGCGGCTGAAGGAGATCGAGCCCGGTGTCGCTGGACAGGCGAAAGCCGAGTTGTCCAAATTCGTATCCGGCAGCCCACGCGCCGAATCGCGGCCCGAGCACCATGCCAAGATACACGTAGCCCAAGCTCAAAGCATCGCTGTTGCCAAAGGTACGGCTGATGGTCGCCATCCGGCACAGCACGAGGCAGACGAGGTTGTTGTCGGTAAAGAACGCCGGCGGCAGCACCGCCGTCAGCACATCCAGAATGATGCGCTGCAGGGGATCCGAGATGACAGGCATAGCGATCCGATCGTCGATCGATTCCAATTCGATCTCCTGCAAGATCGGCTCGTATTCCAGCAAGATTGCGGCTTGGTCGGGATGTGGCACCCAGTTGATGCCCACCTTTTCGAGGAAGGTGAGGCACTCACCGACGGCGCGGTCGAGCTGACCCGCCGCGGTCAGAAGCGTGATCTGCAGCCAGGTGACGGTGCTGCGTTCGGCGAGCGTGATGTCGCGCGCGGCCAACGCAGGGACCCCGGAGTGCAGATCACGGCGAGGCATGTCCTCTCTGTGGCCGGCGACGGACCGGCTACGTCGATTCATCTATCCGATTTTACTGAATTGCGACAATGCTGACTTTTGTACAAGACCGCCAAATCGGCCGACGCCAAGTTCCCACGCTTGTGGTGGTCGTGCAGGCATCCGCTCCAGAGCCGACGACGGCGCGCCGGTGCGGACAAAGCAGGGCGCCAATGGCCTGCATTCATTGATTTTCTTCTGCAATAGATTGGCGCCAGGCATGATCGATGCCTTTCATGACCTGACTGCGTGACATGACGTCCACCCGAGCGCCTGAATTGTGGAACGATCGCGACCGCGTTGCGGCCCTGCACCGCTACGAGATTCTCGACTCGGCATCCGAGGCTGATTTCTTCGACTTCGTGCAAATCGCTTCCGACATCTGCAGCACGCCGATTGCCGCGATCAATTTGATCGACGGCCACAGGCACTGGACGCTCACCGGTGTCGGACATGGCGCTCAGGAACTGCCTCTCAATCACTCGATCTGCGCGCAGGCGATCCTTCAAAAGGATATTTTCGTCGTCGCCGACCTGTCGTCTGACCACCGATTTCACGACAATCCGCTCGTGCTGGATGATCCGAAGCTGCGGTTCTACGCCAGCGCGCTGCTGGAGACGCCGACGGGCCTGCCGATCGGCACGGTCTGCGTCCTCGATCACGTGGCGCGGCCGGAGGGCCTTTCCGTTCGCCAGCGCTTCACGCTGCAGGCGCTCGCCCGGCAGATCATGACGCAGCTCGAATTGCGGCGCGCGATGCTCGATATCACCCACGGTAACGCGACGCGGGATCGGCTGCAGGCGTCGTTGAATGAAAAGGAAGTGCTGCTCAAGGAAGTCCATCACCGCGTCAAAAACAATCTGCAACTGATCAGCAGCCTGTTGAACCTTCAGGCGTCGCGCATTGCCGATCCTGCCATGGCCTCGCTTCTCATCGACAGCCGCGACCGGGTGCGGTCGATGGCCATGGTGCATGAAAATCTCTATCGTGCCGGCAATTTCGCCGAGGTCGCGATGCAGACGCACATCGAGAGCCTGTGCGCGCATCTGCATCGCGCTTACGGCCTTTCCAGGATCGACATCGCCGCCGAGAGTGATGACGTCACCCTTGACCTCAACCGCGCGGTGTCGTGCGGGCTGATCGTCAACGAACTCGTGTCCAACGCGCTGAAGCACGCATTTCCAGGGGACCGCAGCGGCCGCATCACCGTGACTTTCAGCCGCACGCGCGATGGCGCCTACCGTCTCGCGGTGCGCGACGACGGTGTCGGGATGCCCGATGCCATCGACGTTGCCGATACGTCATCGCTCGGACTGCAACTGGTCCGCGACCTCGTGGAACAACTCGACGGCGCGTTGTCGGTCGATCGAAGCGTGGGGGCCAGTTTCGTGCTGACATTCCCCAACCATCCGCCCGCGGTGGCGCAATGATGAATCCGGCCCGGATCATGATTGTCGAAGATGATCGCATTGTCGCGCGCGACATCCGCGAGCAACTGACGCGCACCGGACATTCGGTCACCGCCGTCACCTCGCGCGGCGAGGCGGCGGTCGATCTCGCCATCAGTACGCAGCCCGATCTCGTGCTGATGGACATTCGCCTCGAAGGCGAGGTCGACGGCATCGAGGCGGCGAAGCAGATCTGGGCCCGATGCGGCGTCCCGGTGGTTTTCCTCACTGCCTATGCCGATGACGAGACGGTCCGTCGCGCCAGCCAAGCGGAGCCGTTCGGCTATCTGCTGAAGCCATTCGAGGATCTTCAGCTCCGCACCGCGATCGAGATGGCGCTGTACAAGCACCGCGCCGATCGGAGGCTGCGCGAGAGCGAGCGGCGCTATGAGGCGACGCTGTCGAGCATCGGCGATGGCGTTATCGCTACCGACGAGAAGGGCCAGGTGACCTTCAGCAATCCTGTTGCCGAAGCTATGACCGGATGGACGAGGGATGCTGCCATCGGCTTGCCGCTGGCGTCGGTCTACCTCGTCATGGATGTGGACAAGCGCCCGGTGCGGGAAACGCCGATCGCGCGCGCGCTCGCGTCATCGCTGGTCTGCAAGACCGCCGATCGGGCGATCCTGATCTCGCGCGACGGGCAGCAATTTCCGATCGACGAGAAATGCGCGCCGATTATCGGCGATTCCGGCAGCGTCAGCGGTGCCGTGCTGGTGTTTTCGGACACGTCGGACCGCCGCAGGGCCGCTAGCACGCTGCAGGCAGCGCAGGCGAATCTGGCGCGGATGTCGCGGGTGACGACGATGGGACAGATGACGGCGTCCATCGCCCACGAGGTCAACCAGCCTTTGATGGCCGTCGTCATGAATGCCGAAGCTTGCTTGAAGTGGATGGACGGCGCGCACAGGGACGTCGGCGAAGCGCGCGCCGCCGCCGAGCGGGCTATTTCGGAGGCGCACCGCGCGGCCAAAATCATCGAGCGCATTCGCGCGATTGCCCGCAACACGCCGGTGACGTTTGAGACCGTCGATCTCAACGAGATTATCGAGGGCATCCTCACGATCGTGCAGCCGGAATTCCGCCATCAGGAGATTGCGGTCGATATCGAATTGCAGCCGGGTCCGTTGCTGGTCGTAGGCGACCGGATCCAGTTGCAGCAGGTGATGCTGAACCTGCTCTCCAACGCCACGGACGCTATCAACGGATGCGCTGCACCGAACCGACGCGCCATCATTCGATCGTGGACTGGAACGTCCGGGGAAATATGGTGGCCGTGGAGGACACCGGAGCGGGCATCGCGTCAGATTGTGTCGACCAGATTTTCGAGCCATTCTTCACCACCAAACAGGCCGGCATCGGTATGGGTCTGTCGATCTGCCGTTCGATCGTCGAGGCCCACGGCGGTGAATTGCGCGTCGAGCCGCGAACGCCGCAGGGCACGCGGTGCCTGTTTTCGTTGCCGCCGGGCGAACCGCAGGGAAGCGTGTGACCGATACTCCAAAAACACAGGCAGCTCTCATCGCGGTGATCGACGATGACCAGGGCGTGCGCGACGCGCTCGACGGCATGCTGCGTTCGGTCGGGTTGCAGGTTGTGTCGTTCGCCTCGACCCAGGATTACCTCGACGAGGAAACGCTCGATGGCTACGGCTGCATCATTCTCGACGTGCGGCTGCCGGGACGCAGCGGCCTCGATTTTCAGGATGATTTGACAAAGCTCAATGTCACGACGCCGGTGATCATCATCAGCGGGCACGCGGATGTGCCGATGTCGGTGCGTGCCATGAAAGCCGGCGCGGTCGAGTTCCTGACGAAGCCGGTGCGCGCGCAGGATTTGCTCGATGCCGTTGATGCCGCGCTCGCGCAGGATCGCGCGGCTCGCATCCAGGCGCGACGGGCCGCCAGCCTCAACCGAGATTTCGACACGCTAACCAACCGCGAACGCGAGGTATTTGAACACGTCGCCTGCGGTCTGATGAACAAGCAAATCGCCGCGGTACTCGGGTTGAGCGAAGCAACGGTCAAGCTTCATCGCGGTTCAGTGATGCGCAAGATGCGTGCCGGCTCCATTGCTGATCTCGTCCGCATGGCCGATCGACTCGGTTACGGAAAGACGCTGGACGACTAGACCAAAGGCTAGCTGTTCTCCACCATTGGCAAAGCGCCGCGCGCTTTCGACGCGCGGCGATGTGGCGTCGCGAAGACGCGCTCATCATCCAAAAATCGGACTTACAGACAAGACCGCAGCCGCCCCGTCGGTTCAAATCCGCACGAGCGAAATGCCTCGGCTGGACGCGCCGGCGCAACAAGGCTTCGCCGTCAAAAATGTAACGCCAAGCGGCGCTGCGGCAATCATGCCGATAGCCTACGCCGCCGCGCATCTCACGGAGAATTTCAAATGTCCATTCTGGAAATGCTGACCCCACAGAACAGCGCGATCGCGCTGATCGATTATCAGCCCGCAATGTTTCAGGGCGTTCAGTCGCATGATCGTCTTGTCACCGTGAACAATGTGCAGATTCTCGCGAAAGCCGCAAAACTCTTCAATATCCCGACCGTGCTGACGACCGTCGCGCGCGATTCGTTCTCGGGTCCGTTCATGCCGGAGGTGACATCGCTGTTTCCGGACCATGATGTCATTGATCGCACGTCAATGAATTCCTGGCTCGATCCGAACTTCCGCAAGGCAGTCGCCGCCACCGGCCGCAAGAAGTTCGTGATTGCCGGTCTCTGGACCGAGGCCTGCGTGATCTTCCCGACGCTGGACATGCTGCGTGAAGGTTTCGAGATCTACATCGCGGCCGATGCCTGCGGCGATCTTTCGCCGGAAGCCCATGAACGCGCGATGCAGCGCGCCGTCCAGGCCGGCGCCGTGCCGATCACGTCATCGCAGTACGCTTATGAACTGCAGCAGGACTGGGCTCGCAGCGAAACCTACGAAGGCATGATGGATATCCAGCGTGCGCACTCGCCGTACGGCATCCAGATCCGCTTTTCCAAGTGGGCACTGGGCGAGCATGCCTCCGAAGGCGGCCCGGCCAAGTAACCCATCAGACAGGATTCACCACATGAGAGCGCATCTGATCTCCCTCGGCGCTGGCCTGCTGGTCGGCATCATCTACAGCCTGATCAACGTGCGCTCTCCAGCGCCGCCGGTGGTGGCGCTGGTCGGACTGCTCGGCATTCTCGTCGGCGAGCAGATACCGCCGATGGTGCGCAGCCTCTGGCAAAAGGAGCCGGTGGTCCAGTCCTGGCTCGGCCAGGTCAAGCCGCACATGTTCGGTCATTTGCCCAAGGGCCGCGCACCAGGCGCCGCGCCACCGCCGGCCGAAGGCTGACATCCAGATATCATCTCACAATGACGGTTCGCGCCGCGTTCAGGAGCTTCCATGACCGATTTGCAGCACCCCGACCTCATTCTTCACCAAGGCCTCTTCACGACGCTGGACCGGTCTAATCCCGTCGCCAGCGCGGTGGCAATCAAGGATGGCCGCTTCACCAGTGTCGGCCACGACAACGAGATCGTGCCGCTCGCAGGGCCGAACACGAAGATAATAGATCTCAAGGGCCGGCGCGCGCTGCCCGGCCTGATCGACAACCATCTGCACATCATCCGCGGCGGGTTGAACTTCAACATGGAGCTACGCTGGGATGGCGTGCGCAGCCTGTCCGATGCGATGAGCATGCTGAAGCGGCAGGTTGCCGTGACGCCGCCGCCGCAATGGGTGCGTGTCGTCGGTGGTTTCACCGAACACCAGTTCGTCGAAAAGCGGCTGCCGACTATCGAGGAACTGAACGCCGTGGCGCCGGACACGCCGGTGTTCCTGCTGCATCTCTACGACCGCGCGCTGCTCAATGGCGCTGCGCTGCGCGCCGTCGGCTATACCCGCGACACGCCGGCACCGATCGGCGGCGAAATCGTGCGCGATGCCAACGGCAATCCGAACGGCCTGCTGCTGGCCAAGCCAAACGCTGCGATCCTCTACGCGACACTGGCGAAGGGGCCGAAACTTCCGTTCGACTATCAGGTCAATTCCACGCGCCACTTTATGCGCGAACTGAATCGGCTTGGCGTCACCGGCGCGATCGATGCCGGCGGCGGCTTCCAGAGTTATCCCGAAGACTACGCCGTCATCCAAAAATTGCATGACGAGGACCAGCTCACCATCCGCCTCGCCTACAACCTGTTCACCCAGAAGCCGAAGGGCGAAAAGGACGACTTCCTGAACTGGACCAAGACCTCCAAGTACAAGCAGGGGGACGACTACTTCCGCCACAACGGCGCCGGCGAGATGCTGGTGTTCTCCGCCGCCGACTTCGAGGATTTTCGCCAGCCGCGTCCGGACATGGAGCCGGAGATGGAGGGCGAGCTGGAAGGCGTGGTCCGCATTCTCGCTGAGAACCGCTGGCCGTGGCGGCTGCATGCTACCTATGACGAGACGATCAGTCGCGCGCTCGACGTGTTCGAACGTGTCAACCAGGACATTCCGCTGGAAGGCCTGAACTGGTTCTTCGACCATGCAGAAACGATCTCGGACCAGTCCATCGACCGCATCGCCGCACTCGGCGGCGGCATCGCCGTGCAGCATCGCATGGCCTATCAGGGCGAGTATTTCGTTGAGCGCTACGGCCATGGCGCGGCCGAAGCCACGCCGCCGGTGAAGAAGATGCTCGACAAGGGCGTCAAGGTATCCGCCGGCACCGATGCCACGCGCGTGGCGTCGTACAATCCGTGGGTGTCGCTGTCCTGGCTGGTCACCGGCCGCACAGTCGGCGGCATGCAGCTTTATCCGCAGCGTAACTGCCTCGACCGCGAGACCGCGTTGCGGATGTGGACCGAAAACGTTACGTGGTTTTCCAACGAGGAAGGCAAGAAGGGTCGTATCCAGGCCGGGCAGCTCGCGGATATCGTGGTGCCGGATCGCGATTTCTTCTCCTGTTCGGAAAACGAGATCGCCGACATCAGCGCGCAGCTCACCATCGTCGGCGGCCGCGTCGTCTACGGGGCCGGTGACTTCAAACGTTTCGACGACAATGCGCCGCCGCCGGCGATGCCGGACTGGTCGCCGGTGCGGACCTTCGGCGGCTACGGCGCCTGGGCCGAGCCCGACGCCAACAAGCAGCCCGCGCTGGCACGCAAGATGGCGATGAGCTGCGGCTGCGCCAACCAGTGCGGCGTCCATGGCCACGATCACGCTACGGCATGGTCGAGCAAGCTGCCGATCAGCGACCTTAAGGGCTTCTGGGGCGCGCTGGGTTGCGCTTGCTGGGCGGTCTGATGCTGGCGGATCTCGTTCGCCCCGTGGCCGGCGCAGCTCTGGTGCGCTGGCTGGCGCTGCTCGCGTTGTGCGCAGCCTATCTGCAGGGCGGGTTGGTGAAGGCGTTCGACTTTCCGGGCGCGATTGCCGAGATGGAGCACTTTAGCGTTTCGCCCGCCGCGCCGATGGCGGCCGTCACCATCGCGCTTGAACTTGGCGCTTCGCTACTGATCCTCACCGGCATCTACCGCTGGCTCGGCGCGCTGTCGCTGGCCGGCTTCACGCTGTTCGCTACGTTCCTGGCAAATCGCTTCTGGGAATTCGCGCCGCCCGAACGCTTCATATCGATGAACGGCTTCTTCGAACATATCGGCCTGTGCGGCGGCTTCCTGCTGGTCGCGTGGTATGACCTCAACGAAGATCATTCCGAAAGGTCATCCGCATGAGCGAGCCTGTCGCCGCCAAGCAGCCCGGGCCGACCAGCGCCTTCGCGCCGTTCCGCCAGTCCGTGTTCGCGGTCATCTGGGCTGCGACCGTGCTCGGCAATACCGGTAGCTTCATGCGCGATGTCGCCAGCTCCTGGCTGGTGACCGACCTCTCCGCCTCGCCGGCCGCGGTATCGATGATCCAGGCCGCCGCCACGCTGCCGATCTTCCTGTTCGCGATTCCCGCCGGGGTGCTGTCCGACATCCTCGACCGCCGCAGATTCCTGATCGGCATCCAGCTGCTGCTCGCGGCTGTCAGCGCGACGCTGATGGTGCTGTCGCATAGCGGGTTGTTGACGGTCAGCCTGCTGATTGGCCTGACCTTTGTCGGCGGCATCGGCGCAGCGATGGCCGGGCCGAGCTGGCAGGCGATCGTGCCCGAGCTGGTGCCGAAGAGGGATTTGAAAAGCGCGGTGGCGCTGAACTCTCTCGGCATCAACATTGCCCGCTCGATCGGGCCGGCCGCCGGCGGCATTCTGCTCGCGGCCTTTGGCGCGGCCGTCGCCTATAGCGCCGATATTTTCAGCGACCTCGTTGTGATGTGCGCGCTGCTGTGGTGGCCGCGCGCGCCGGCGGCGAAGGATGTGCTTTCCGAAAAATTCTTCGGCGCCTTTCGCGCCGGCCTGCGCTACACGCGCTCCAGCCGCGAACTGCACCTCATCTTGTTCCGCGCCGCGATCTTTTTCGCTTTTGCCAGCGCAGTCTGGGCGTTGTTGCCGCTGGTTGCCAAGAACCTGCTCGGCGGCGATGCGAGCTTTTATGGCGTGCTGCTCGGCGCGGTCGGCGCCGGGGCGATCGGCGGCGCGCTGACGTTGCCGCGGCTGCGGGCGCGCTTCGATTCCGACAACCTGCTACTGATGTCGGCGATCGTCACCGCGCTGGTCATGGCGGTGCTGGCGCTGGCGCCGCCGAAGCCTCTGGCGATCGCCGCGCTGCTGCTGCTCGGCGCGGCCTGGATCGCCGCGTTGACCACGTTCAGCGGCGCCGCGCAGGCGGTGCTGCCGAACTGGGTGCGCGGCCGTGGCCTTGCGGTCTATCTGATGGTTTTCAACGGTGCGATGGCTGCCGGCAGCCTCGGCTGGGGCGCGTTGGCCAGCGTGCTGGGGGTGCCGGCCACGTTGCTGGCCAGCGGTTGCGGGCTGGTGATGGTGGCGCTGCTGCTCCACCGCATCAAGCTGCCCGCCGGCGAGGTCGACCTGACGCCGTCGAACCACTGGCCGGAGCCGCTGACCTCCGAGCCGGTCGAGCATGACCGTGGCCCGGTGCTTATCCTGGTCGAGTACCGCGTCGCGCGCGGCGACCGCAGCAAGTTCTTCGCCTGCCTGACGCGGCTGTCAGACGCCCGCCGCCGCAATGGCGCCTATGGCTGGGGCATTACCGAGGATGCCGCCGATCCCGAGAAGATCGTCGAATGGTTCATGGTCGAATCCTGGGCTGAGCATCTGCGCCAACATCACCGCGTCTCCAATGCCGATGCCGACGTGCAGCGCGAGACCGTCCAGTTTCATGTCGGCCAGGAAGGACCCGTGGTCCGCCACTTCCTGACGCTCGATCTGCAAAATCCCGGGCAAATGCCCGAGCCGCTCCACGAACACTGACAGGAATTCTGCCATGCGCCTGCTTCAACTCACCGCCGCTCTCGCGCTGTTTGCTGCGTCAGCCACGCCGCAGCCCGGCTGGTCGCGCGATGCTGCGCCGAAGGACTTCGCCGTTGGCGCGCAGTACGACACGACGCACGTTTATGTCGCGCCGGACGAGGTCGATAAATTCGTCGAGAGTTTTCTCTCCACCTTTGGTGGCAAGAGCACCAAGCAGGTTGTTGTTACCGTCACGCCGACGCCGAGCAGCACCAGTTCGCAGCTCCTGCTGACGCCGGCCGGGTCGGTCTCGGTGTTCGGATTCAAGACGCCGATTCCCTATCCTTTCGGCCATGAACGCACCGGCTATCTCGTCACCGACCTCGACGCCGCTGTGCGCGCGGCGGAGCGCGCGGGCGCCGCGCTTCTGGTGAAAACGTTTCCGGATCCGATCGGACGCGACGCAATTGTGCAATGGCCCGGCGGCATCAACATGCAACTGTACTGGCACACGGCCAAGCCGTCCTATGATGCTCTGCAGACCATTCCCGAAAATCGCGTCTATGTTCCCGCAGGGCGCGCATCGGATTTCGTGAAGAGCTTTGTCCGATTTTCGAAAGGCACCGTCGTGTCGGATAATGCCAAGGCCCCGGGCATCGAGATCGGCCGGCCGAACGACTCCTACCGTCGCATTCGCATCACGTCAAAATTCGGGGCTATGACCGTGCTGGTCACGGATGGTGTCCTCCCATATCCCTACGGTCATGAGACCACGGGCTACGAGGTTCCTAACCTGGATGACACGCTGACAAAGGCGAAGTCTGCCGGCGCGGCTTTGCTGGTCGATCCCTATGTCGCTGACGCGCGCCGTTCGGCTGTCGTGAAATTTCCGGGCGGCTATGTCGCCGAAATCCATTCCGCTGCGGGAAAGTAGCGCCGTGGCGAAGGGCGTGACATGGATGTTGCTCGCGGCGGTCGCGTCTGCCGGCCTTGCGAATCCCGTCCATGCGGCTGACGCCGAGCGTCCGAAGATCATGTCGAACCGCTGGCAGGAAGACTGGTCGGTGCTCGCCAATCCGGCGCTGCGAGCGCAGCCGCTCGACGAACTGAAATACATCCCGTTCTATGTCACCGATCCGAAAAGCTACGTGTCACTCGGTGCCACGTTGCGCGAGCGCTTCGAGACCAACACCGCGCCGGGTTTTGGGATGGGGAAGACGCCCGGCGATACCTGGCTTATCCAGCGGCTGCAGGTCCATGCCGACATCCGGCCGAACGACAGCTGGCAGTTTTTCGTCCAGCTCGAGGACGCCCGCGCCTTCGACAAGGCAGACATCTCCCCGGCCGACCAGAACCCGCTCGACCTCTGCCTTGCCTTTGTCGCTTATACCGCCGCGCTGGGCGACGGCACTTTCAAGGCGCGCGTTGGCCGTCAGGATTTTGCCTTCGATCTGCAGCGCTTCGTCTCGTCGCGAGATGGGCCGAATGTGCGGCAATCCTTCGACGCGCTATGGGCCGACTGGGAAACCGGGCTATGGCGCTTCATCGGATTCGTCAGCCAACCGGTGCAATATCGCTTCGCAGATGTGTTCGACGATTACTCCAGTGATGCCTTCCGTTTCAGCACGCTGCGCGTCGAGCGCAAGGTGCTCGGCAACAACGAGCTGTCTGGCTATTACTCGCTCTATCAGCGCAGGACGGCGCAGTATCTCGACGCGTCCGGCGAAGAGACTCGGCACATTTTCGACGTCCGCTTCGCCGGCGCGATGAACGGATTCGACTGGGATCTCGAGGCGATGGGGCAGACTGGCGAGGTCGGCGCCAAGGAGATTGGCGCCTGGGCGCTTGGCGGCCGCACCGGTTACACGCTGTCGAACGTCGCGTGGACGCCGCGCCTCGGGCTGCAGGCGGATGCGGGCTCCGGCGACAAGCATCCCGGCGACGGCCTGCTCGGCACTTTCAATCCGCTATTTCCCAATGGCTATTATTTCTCGCTGGGCGGCTACACCAGCTACGCCAATCTGATCCACCTCAAGCCGACGCTGACCGTGAAGCCCGCCGACCGGCTGACGGTCACCGCTGGCGTCGGTTTCCAGTGGCGGCAGACGGTGGCCGATGCCGTCTATGTCCAGCCCAACATTGCGGTTGCCGGCACCGCCGGTAGAGGCGATCGCTGGACCGGGATGTATTCGCAGCTTCGCGTCGACTACGCCTTCAATGCCAACCTCACCGGCGCATTGGAAGCCGTGCACTATGCCGTCGGCGACACCATCCGCGACGCGGGCGGGCACGACAGCAACTATCTCGGCCTCGAGCTGAAATATGGCTGGTAGTGCCGAGGTGGCATTGTGCCGATCCCGCACAGTGTGCCCTACTGAGCTCCGATAGGGAGAATTCGAAGGGCGTCCGTGACAAAACCGAGAACAACGGCAGCCGGCATCATCGTGCTGGCGCTGTGCGCGGCCTATGCCGTGGCCTTCATCGACCGGGCGCTGATCGGCGTCGCCGGGGCGCCAATCAAGCACGACTTCGGGCTCAGCGACACGCAGTTCGGCCTGATGCACGGCATGGCCTTCGTCGCGTTGTACTGCCTTTGCGGAATCCCGATGGGATGGATCGCGGACTGTGTCGACCGGCGGCTGATGATTGCGGCCGCGCTGCTGTTCTGGTCCGTCATGACCGCCATCTGCGGTCTTGCGGGTTCGTTTTCGCAATTCTTCATGGCGCGGATCGGTGTCGGTCTTGGCGAGGCCGTCCTTGTTCCCGCCGGCATGTCGCTGCTGTCCAGCGTCGTTTCCCGACACAGGATGGCCAGATCCGTTGCCATCTTCCTGATGGGAGCCGCGCTCGGTAGTTCAATCGCACTTCTCGGCGGCGGCTTTCTGCTCAATCACTTCAGTGCGGCCAATCCGCTGCAAGGTCAGTATGAGCCCTGGCAGTTGCTGTTCCTGATTGCCTGCGTGCCGGGCCTGGTCCTCGCCGTCGTCTTCGCGCTGATTCGCGAGCCGCCTCGCATTCGATCCGAGGCCGATCCCGCGCGTTTCTCGTCCAGCGTTGTGGACGCACTGAGCCATCTCGGGCAATTCAAGAAGGCTTACGGATTTCTGACGGCCGCGACGGCTTGCAGCGTTTTGCTGGCGCAAGCGCAGGCGGCGTGGGTGCCGCTGCTCTATGTCCGGAAGTTCGGCCTGTCCGCTGGGGACAGCGCGATCTGGCTGGGAATCATGTTCGTGATCTCCGCCCCGATCGGACAATGGGTGGGAGGTCTGCTGATCGATTGGCTGTACGCGAGGAAGGTCCCGGCACCATCGAACGTCGTTTTGGCGTCGTGCGCGATCGCCGCCATCCTTCCGGCTTATGTGTTCTGTTCAAGCGACCAATTGTGGACGTCCCGGGCGGCCTACGTCCTGTTCAATTTCCTGGTGTTCGCAGCAACGCCGGCGGGCCTCACGGGCTGGCAGCAATTGACGCCAAAACGCATGGCCGGATTGACCATCGCGATCCTGGTGTCAGTAGTAACGTTGGTCGGTGTGGATATCGGGCCGGCATTGGTCGGCTGGCTGATTGACAGGGTGTTCCAAAGCGAAGCGGCTATCGGCTACGCGCTGTTCCTCGTCATCGCTGTTACGGCGGTACTGTGCTGCGCGTTCTCGATCAGTGGGCGAAAAGCCTATTCGGAAGCCCTCGCGCGCGATCTTCAGGAGACCTGATGCGTGCTTTGCCAGGAGGAATTGCCGGGCGGCACGTTGTGGGTGCGCCGCCATGCGGCAGGGCTGTTTCCAAAATGCCGCGTGAAATGCCGCGTCAAATGGCTCTGATCGGCGAAGCCGCAAATCAGCGCAATCTCGGCGATCGCCAGCGATGATTCCAGCAGCATCGCGCTGGCCTTCTGCAGCCGGTGCGCCTGCAGCCATTTGTACGGCGTCAGGCCCGTCGTGCGTGCGAATGCGCCGATGAAATAACCGCGCGACTGGCCACACAGCTTTGCGACATCGGCGAGCGATATGTCTCCAGACAGATGAGCGGCAAGGCATTCTTTGGCCCGGCGCTCCTGCGTCAGCGACAGGCGCGCCCGGTTTGTGCGTAGCCGACCTGGCAGCAGATCTCCATAACGACCGGCCAGATGCGCGAGAACGGCGGTGGAAACGTGATCGGTGAACAATGCCGAGAACTCGTGCGGATTCTCGAAAGCGGGCAACATCGCCTGCACGAGGCTTGTGATGACCGGATCCTGCACGCCCGGCTGACAGGTGAGGTTCCTGACACGTCCGCCCGACTCACTCGCAAATTCGTTGAGCACACCGCGCGGGATGTGAAACGCGACCGATTCGTGCTCGCAAGCGATCCTGGCGGAATACTCCGCTTCGAGATTCACGATGCGCATCGAATTGGCTGCGTAAGGCTGCGCCAGCACGCGCTTGCCGCGGCTCCATAACTCATGATGCTTGAGTTCGGTGAGATAGACCGCCGCGATGAACGTGTCTTCGGCGGGGACGCGCGGCGTCATGCCGATGCTGTCCGGGCCGCAGGTGATCCGCGCGATGCCTATCTGCGATTTCTGCGCCGTGCGCGCCACGATGAGCGGCGCGTTGGTGAGCCCCAGACTGTGAGGGATCGAGTCCCCGAACCTCCGCCGCGCATTCGTCACCTGCGCCACTCCCGTCATTGGGCCTGCAATGTATTTCTTATCACTAGGCGCGCGCGCGGACCGGCGGAAGACCCATATCGGCATTCCTGTAATGCGGAGGCGCACGAATCCATGTCCGCGATCCGTCGAAGCCGTCAACGGCGGGTATCAATCGGTATTACGCCGATCGCGCAGAGACTGAACGTGACGCTCACCAATGAGTGTCGGATCACGACGCCGCATCCGGCGGTAGCCGTACTATTGTTCAAGACCCGGATCTCCGTTCGCGGACATGATCCGGCATAGTTGGAACTTGCTCAATCGACGTGGACTAGGGCGTGCGCACCCGTTCGGGTATTCACGGAGTTTGTAATGACAACCATCAAGCGACATACGGTTCACGCCAACGGCATCAGGCAGCATTTTCTCGAGGCGGGTAGCGGGCCGCCTGTCTTGTTGCTGCACGGTTTCCCCGAGACCAGCTTTGCATGGCGCCATCAAATTCCGGTGCTGGCAGAAAAGTATCATGTCATCGCGCCAGATCTGCGCGGCTATGGCGAGACCGACAAGCCGGCATCCGGCTATGACAAGCGCAACATGGCGCTCGACACGGTCGAGCTGATCAAGGCACTGGGGCTGGGCAGGATCGCGCTGGTCGGCCACGACCGCGGCGCCCGCGTCGCGACGCGTCTCACCAAGGACCATCCGGCGCTGGTGGATCGTCTGGTGGTGATGGACAACGTGCCCACCCGCGTCGTCGCGCGCGAGATGAGCCCGAAGCTTGCGAAGGCATACTGGTTCTTCTTCTTTCATCTGGTGCCGGACCTGCCGGAAAGCCTGATCCGCGATCGCGAGGATCTGTGGCTGCGGCACTTCTTCTCCGACTGGTGCTACGATCCGCTGACCATCTCCGGCCACGACTTCGACACCTACGTCCAGGCCTATCGCAGGCCCGGCGCGGTGCGTGGCGCGATGGCGGATTATCGGGCCAATGCCGAGGATGTCGCGCAAGACCAGGTCGATGCCGACGTGAAAATCGCGTGTCCTGTGCTGTCATTGTGGGGCGCCGACTTCGAAGCCGTAGGCCGAATGTTCGATATGGCGGAAGTCTGGAGCGAGATGGCATCAAATCTGCGCGCCGAAGCGATCGAGCAGTGCGGCCATCTTCCGCACGAGGAGCAGCCCGATCGCGTCAACAGGCTGCTGCTTGAGTTTCTCGAGGGCTGGAACGGATAAAGCAAGCTGGCCCCCATTTCATGCCTGATGGTCCACTGACGAGACGAGGTTTCACATGCTGACGATCCGCGTCAACGGCCGGGAGCATCAGGTCGAAGCGCCGGGCGACATGCCGCTGCTCTGGGTGCTGCGCGACCTCGTTGGTTTGAAAGGAACCAAATTCGGCTGCGGCATTGCCCAGTGCGGCGCGTGCACCGTGCATCTTGATGGCCGCCCGCTGCGCTCCTGCGTCATGCCGGTCGGTTCAGTCGGCAAGGCAGAAATTACGACCATCGAAGCCATCGGCGAGACGGCCGTCGGGCAGCGTGTGCAGCAGGCGTGGCTTGCGCTTGAAGTTGTGCAATGCGGCTACTGCCAGTCCGGTCAGATCATGTCCGCCGCGGCGCTGCTCGCGCGCAACCCTGCGCCGGACGATCTCGCCATCGACTCGGCCATGTCGGGCAACATCTGTCGCTGCGGCACCTACGCCCGGATTCGTGCGGCCATCAAGGAGGCGTCCAGCGCATGAAGCGGTCGCAGTTCAGCAGGCGTGATCTGTTGGTGGGTGGCGCGCTGCTGATCGCGCTTGGTAACTCGTCGCGGGGCGATGCCGCGGAAGAGCCCGCCACTCCGAAGATAGCGAGTCCCGCCGATGCGGACTTCGCGCCAAACGGGTTTCTCCGCATCGACCGCGACGGCCGCATCGTGCTGGTGATGCCGAGCGTGGAAATGGGCCAGGGCATCTACACAGCCGAAGCCATGCTGGTCGCCGAGGAACTGGAGGTCGGCCTCGATCAGATCTCCGTCGTCGCCGCACCGGCCGACAAGATGTACGCGCAACCCCGCTTCAAGGCGCAGTTGACCGGCGGATCGACATCCATTCGCGGCTTCTGGACGCCGCTGCGCGAGGCTGGCGCGCAAGGGCGGACGCTGTTGATTGGTGCTGCGGCGAATAGCTGGGGCGTGCCGGTTGCCGAATGCAGCGCCAGCCGTGCCGTTGTCACGCATCATCCGACCGGACGAGCGCTGCCCTACGCTGCGCTGGTCGATGCGGCCACAAGGATGCCTCTGCCATCCTCGGTCGCATTGAAATCCGTTGCGAACTTCTCACTGATTGGCAAATCCGTTCCGCGTCTCGATACGCCAGCCAAGGTCAATGGTTCCGCGGTGTTCGGCCTCGATGTCGAAGTTCCCGGCATGAAAACCGCCGCCGTGACAATCTGCCCGTTCATCGGCGGCAAGCTCAAATCGCTGCAGGAAGGCGCCGCCCGGTCGCGTGCCGGTGTCATCGACGTCCTGCGCATCGATGACGCCGTTGCGGTCGTCGCACACCACTACTGGGCGGCGTACAGCGCGCTTGAAGATCTGCAGATCGAGTGGGACCCCGGCTCGAACGCGTCGATGTCGTCGACAACGATTCGCGATGCGATGAAGCTTGCGTCGGAGATCGAAGCCCCGACGGCGGGGGTTCATGTCGGCGATCTCGCGGGCGCTTTCGCCCGCTCCAGCAAGATTCTCGAAGCTACTTACGAGCTGCCGTTCCTTGCGCACGCCACGCTTGAGCCGATCAATACCACCGTGCACGTCCGGCCCGACGGCTGCGACATCTGGGTCGGCACACAGGTACCTGCGACGGCGCAACGGCACGCGGCCCGCATCACCGGGCTGCCGCCGGAGCGAGTCGTCATTCACAACCACCTGATAGGCGGCGGCTTCGGACGCCGCCTGGCTGCTGACACCATCGAGCAGGCGGTGCATTTCGCCAAACAGGTGCCTTATCCGCTGAAAGTCGTGTGGACCCGCGAGCAGGACATCCGCCACGATCACTTTCGTCCGGCCTATTATGACCGCCTGCATGCGGGGCTCGATGCGGACGGCATGCCGATCGCGTGGACCCATCGCGTGACGTCCGGCACTGTACGCGAGTATTTCGATGAGGGCGGTTGGCCGAAAGGCAAGCTCGATCCCGATTCGATCGAGAGCGCGGGCGATACGCCCTATGACCTCAAGGCGATGCGGGTGGACTGGGTGCGGCAGGATCCGCCTGCGCCGCTCAATTGGTGGCGCGGCGTCGGCCCGACCCACAACGTGTTTGTAGTCGAAAGCTTCATTGACGAGTTGGCCGCTGCGGCGGGCCGTGACCCCGTTGCCTATCGACGCGCGCTACTCGGCAAGAACCCACGGTCGTTGGCCGTGCTCGATCTGGCCGTGGCAAAGGCAGGATGGGGGCAAAAGCTCCCCGCGAGGTCGGGCCGTGGCGTCTCATTGCACGACAGTTTCGACACCCGCGCGGCGATGGTCGTCGAAGTAAAGGTCGACGACTCCGGCACCATCGATCTGGTGCGCGTGGTTGCGGCGATCGATTGCGGCGTGCAGATCAATCCGGATTCGATCCGGGCGCAAATCGAGGGCGGCGCGCTGTTTGGCCTCTCGGCCGCACTGCATAACCTGATCACCTTTGCCGGCGGCAAGGTCGAGCAGGGCAATTTCAACGACTACCGGCAGATGCGCTTCAACGAGGCGCCGCAGGTCGAGGTGCATCTGATACGCAGCGAATTGCCGCCGGGCGGGATGGGCGAGGTCGGCACGGTCTCGGCCGCACCTGCGCTGGCGAATGCGATCTATGCCGCAACCGGCGTTCGCCTGCGCAAACTGCCGATCGACCGCAGCCTGCTGGTGGCGAGGAGCAGGGCATGAAGAAGTTGATAGGCGTGGCGCTGGCTGGCGCGATCGTCGCTGTGGGAGCCGCGTGGTTCTTCTTCTGGCCGGCGCCGCTGCCCGCCGTCGCGTTGAGTGCTGCATCGCCGACCGGGCAGGACCTGATTGCCAAGGGCGAGTATCTCGCAAAGGCCGCCGACTGCGCGGCCTGTCATACCGCGCCGGGCGGCATGAAACTGGCCGGAGGGCTCGCGTTCAAGCTGCCGTTCGGCACCATCTACGCGCCGAACATCACGCCGGACCGCGAGTTCGGCATCGGTGCTTGGTCCGATGCCGAATTCGTGCGCGCGCTGCGCAAGGGACTCGGCCGTCATGGCGAAGATCTCTATCCGGCCTTTCCCTATACATCCTTCGCGTTGCTTTCCACCGATGACGCGCTGGCGATCAGGGCTTATCTGGCGAGCGTGAGCGCCGCGGCGGTTCCGTCGCGTCCCAACGACCTCTGGTTTCCGTTCAACCAGCGTTACGTCATGCGCGGCTGGAAATTGCTGTTCATGCCCGATGGTCCCTATGCGCCCGACAGGTCGAAGACTACGGAATGGAATCGCGGCGCCTATCTGGTCGAGGCGCTGGCGCATTGCGGCGAGTGCCACACACCGCGCAATCTCCTGTTCGCAACCAAGAGCGACGCAAAATTCTCCGGCGCCGTCGTCGAGGGCTTGAAAGCCTACAACATCACGCCGGACAGGCAGTCCGGGACCGGCGAATGGACCGACGCCGAACTGGCGGCCTATCTGTCGAGCGGGCATGCCGAAGGCCACGGTGGCACCAGCGGAAGCATGGCCGAGGCGGTCAATCTCAGTCTGCGGCTGCTTTCGGCTCACGACATTGCCAGCATGGTCACCTATATGCGGACCGTTCCGTCCTTGCCGTCAACACTGGCCGGTCCGGTTGAGCGATCGCCTGCGAGCCTCGCCTCGTCCGGCCCGTGGACGCCGCAACCGACCACGGCGTCTTCCGAAGGCCTTAAGATTTTTCAAGGCGCGTGCGCCAGTTGTCACGGCTGGGACGGGAACGGACAGCAAAGCCCGAGCGCATCGCTGCGCGGCGCGCGCACGGTCAACGATCCCGACGGCACAAATCTCGTCCGCTTGATCCTGAACGGCGTTCACATGTCATCACCGACAGGCGACCGCAATATGCCGTCCTTTGCCGCCGCCTATACCGACGCAGATGTCGCGGCGGTTAGCAATTATGTGCTGGCGCACTTCGGTAACAAAGCTGGTCAAGTGACACCGGGCATCGTTGCCAAGGCGAGGCGCGATTGATGGAGGCCGTCTCAAAGCCGCAGGGAGTTTGAACACCGCGTTCATCATTCAGACAATTCACCTTCCTTTCCTTCAAGAGATCGTGCCGGACGATTTCTAACATCTGCGTCGAAATGTGACGCGAGAGGCGATCCGGCAGACCTGCTCCCGCATGGCGCGGGGCGCCGCGATCTAGTCCAGATCAAATCTGAGGGCGGGATGCCGCAATGATCAAGGAATCGACAATGACAATCAAGCAAGTGCTGGCAGCAACAACGGCTATTCTTTTATCGGCGTCGTCGGCAATTGCAGCCTCGAAGACAGAGGCAGCAAAGACAGCATCGTCCAAAGCACCTGGCGGTCCGGATGCTCCGACTGTTGTCCTGGTGCACGGGGCCTGGGCGGACGGATCGAGCTGGGCGAAAGTGATTCCGCTGCTGCAGGCCAAGGGCATCAAGGTGCTGGGCGTGCAGAACCCGCTGACCTCGCTGGCCGACGACGTCGCGGCTACGAAGCGCGTGCTGCTGGATGCGACCGGTCCCGTCGTGCTGGTCGGACACAGCTGGGCCGGCACCGTCATCACGGAAGCCGGCACGGATCCGAAAGTGAAGGCGCTCGTCTACGTTGCGGCCTTTGCCAACAAGGAAGGCCAGTCCGGCGGCGATCTCGTCAATGCCTATCCCAAGACGCCGGCGCTTGGCACCGTCCGGGACGACGGCCACGGTTTCCTACGCCAGACCGAGCAGGGCATGATCGATAATTTCGCGCATGATCTGCCGAAGCAGGAAGCCCGCATCCTGTTCGTCACTCAGGGCGCGCTCGCGGCCAGCACGTTCGGCGACAAGGTCACCGTGCCGGCCTGGAAGACGGTGCCGTCGTGGTACGTCGTCTCCGCCAACGACCGGGTGATCGCCCCGCAGATGGAGCGCGATCTCGCCGCAATGATGAAGGCCAAGACCACTGTGCTGCCGTCGAGCCATGTCTCGCTGCTGTCGCATCCTCGCGAAGTGGCTGAGGTGATCGAGGATGCAGTCGCGACTGTCGCGAAGAGCGCAGCCAAATGAACCGGCGCGCGCTGTCTAGAATGTTCGGCTCCGCGCTATGTTTCTCGTCTCTCGCATCTTTGTCGTTCGTGGTGTCGACACAGCTGGCCTCTGCGGCCGCCCAGGCCGTTGGCGGGCAAGCGCCCGGCTACTACCGGATGCATATCGGCCGGTTCGAAGTCACCGCACTGCTTGACGGCACGCATCCGTTTCAGGCCGCGAAGCTCGCCGTGGGCGCGAAGCCTGGGGAAATTGATGAATTGCTCGGCGACCAAGAGCTGAAGTCTCCGTTCGAGGGCATGATCAATGCGTTTCTCGTCAACATGGGCGATCGCCTGATCCTGATCGATACCGGGGCCGGCAATCTTTACGGCAAGGACGGCGGCGGGCTGGTGGGAGCGATCAAGGCGGCGGGTTACGCGCCCGACGCTGTCGACGACATCTTCATCACCCACCTTCACGAAGATCATGCCGGCGGGTTGATGCTGGACGGCAAGCCCGTGTTCGCCAAGGCGGTCGTTCATGTCTCTAAGCGCGACGCGGAGTTCTGGCTCGACAACCGCAACCAGGACAGCGTCGGCGATCTCCTGAAGCCGTTCTTCCCCGCCATCCAGAAAGTCGTCGCGCCTTATGTGGCGACAGGCCGCTTCAAGCCGTTCGATGGAGAGGCCGCGCTGCTGCCCGGGCTGACGCCGATGGCGGCACCGGGTCATACGCCGGGTCACACGTATTACCTGCTGCAAGACGGCGCGCAGTCGATGCTGTTCTGGGGTGATACGGTTCACATGCAGCCGGTGCAGCTGCCTGATCCCGACGTAGCTATAGAATACGACTGGGACGTGCCACTTGCCATTGCAGCTCGCAAGAACGCTTTGGCGATTGCCGCGAACAAGGGCTGGTGGGTGGCAGGCGCCCATGTTTCGTTCCCCGGGATCGGCCATGTGCGCGGTGACGGTAAAGGTTATCGCTGGATTCCGGCGAACTACACATTGAATCGCTGACGAAGCTTGCAAGCGGCGGTCAAGCCTCGGCTTTCGAGGCCACCGCGGCTACGCGGCGGCCGTGCCACCAGAGTGCGATGGCAGAGAGCAGCACGGGTAGCGTCAGTGCCTGTGTCCCCAGCTGCCGGTGCAGCGCCGCGCCAAGGCAGCAACCGCAGACGAAGCCCGCGATCGCGGGTCCGACAGCCTGCACATTTCGCAATGACGTGGCATGGTCATTGGCCTGCCGAGACATCAGATCGACAATCCCCATTGAAAAACGCGTGATATCGACAGTGACCATCGTCGTCGATGGCATGCCCGGCATGCTCTGAACCAGCACGCTCTGCGTGGCCATGGCGGCAACGCCACACATGCCCGCGAAAACCACGGACAAGCTGTCCAGCTCCGCGATTTGCCCGTTGAGCACGCGCATCAACAGGAACAGAGCGAGAAAAGTCAGTTGAAGCGCTATCAGCGTGTCAAGCGAAACGCGCCCCAGCCTGCCCTCGAAAAACCGCATGAGCGCAACGACCATCATGAACACAGGGACTGCAATCAGTTGGGCGATGCCGACCTTTCCGCCGGCCGCCAGATGGCCCGCCATCAGCACGACGTTTCCGGTGACATGCGCAGCAAAAAGTCCGCCGAGGGACAGGAAGCTGATCGTATCAGTGGAGCCCGCGATGGTACTGAACAGCAGGATCATTGCCACCGATGGCTGCACAACGGATGTATTCAGACTTGTCGTCACGACGGGCCTGTCCTCTCGCATCTACTCATTCCTGGCTGTTTTGGCTGCCGCATTGCGGATCTGCAACGATAGCCTTGACGGCAACAATGCAAAGCTAGACGTGAAATTCGTTACAGGCTTGAACAAAAGAATGCGGTCGTCGCACTGCGAGTTCTGCAGGATCATAAGTGAGCGGCTGCTTCCGTAGCGCAGATCATGAACGTTCCGCGCTGAAGCCCGAGCATCCGAACAGGTGACTTTCCGACAATACGCCCATACCGATTTCCGTCAGTGTCGCTGCCAGCAACGAACGATTGGATTTGCCTGCCGTCCTCGCACGAAGACGCAAGCAAGCCGATCAAGCCAGCAGGAGCCGCCATGTCCTTAAATCCCGGTCTGTTGACGCCGGACCAATGCGCTCTCGTGCTCATCGATCATCAGGCCGGTCTCGCCTTCGGGGTCGGCTCGATCGATCGTCAGATCCTTTTGAACAACACCATCGCTTTGTCCCGCACGGCGCTGGCGTTTGGCCTGCCGATCATCGCCTCGACGTCGGCCACCAAAGTGTATGGCGGGCCACTAATGCCTGCGCTCAGCGCGCATCTCCCGAATGTGCATCCGATTGATCGGCGCAGCATGAACATGTGGGAGGACGACGCCGCGCGCACGGCAGTCGAGAACAGCGCGCGGCGGCGATTGATCGTTTCGGGCCTCCTCACCGAGGCGTGCGTCTCCTTTATGGTTCTCTCGGCCATCGCCGACGGCTACGAGGTTTTCGTCGTGGGTGATGCCTGCGGCGGGTTGACCGAGCGCAGCCATGATCTCGCATTGCGACGCATGGAATCCGCAGGCGCCCGCATGACATCGTGGATCCAGGTGCTGCTGGAACTGCAGCGGGACTGGACCCGGCATGAGACCTATGATGCGGTGCGCGCCATCGTCGAAGCCAATGGCGGCGGTTATGGCATCGGCCTGGCCTATGCGCGCGACATGCTTCGTCCGGCCTGAGCCTGCCGCGATTGGCGAACGGCACCCCCACGCTTCTCCCGATATGCAAAGGATCATCCAATGGACGGGCAACCGCCCGCGATTGTGACGCAGGAAATCCGCATCGTCGACGACCAGGGCAACGCGCGACTGTTGCTGTCTGCGAAGTCCGGCGTGCCGGTGATCCAGATGCTGCGGCCGGACGGTGAGCCGGGCCTCGCGATAACCCTCGACCAGGCCGGGCGGCCGTCGATCAAGCTAGCAAACCCGGCGACCGCTGCACCCAGCGCGGCGCTTGAGATTGATGACAAAGGCGCCCACGTCAAATTCGATCGGCCCGGAGGCGCATCGAGCTATCTGTTTCTCAACAATTTCGGCGCAGCCGGTGTCGTGTTGCTGGATACCAAAGGTGTGCGGCGGCTGAACGTGCTGACCGCGTCAGACGGAACGGCCAGCGTCGAACGATTTGGTCCGGACGGCAAGCCATCGCCTTGACGTCCCGCGATCTGGTTGTCCCATCTCACGTCTCCTCCCAAACCTAACCGCAAGAATTTGCTGATGTCAGTCGCTGCAAAGGCCATTCCCGTCATGACCGACCTTCCGATCGGGCTCACAGCCAGGGGCACCCGCCACGAATTCGATTCCATGGGAAATATGGATGTTCCCGCCGACATGTATTACGGCGCGCAGACGGCGCGCTCGTTGATCCATTTCTCGATCGGCGATGATCGCATGCCGAAGGCGGTGTATCACGCCTATGGAATCGTCAAGAAAGCCTGCGCGCTCGTCAACGAATCCGCGGGTCGGCTGCCGGCGTGGAAGGCGGCGGCGATCATCCGCGCCGCCGACGAGGCGATTGCGGGCAAGCTCGACGCGCATTTCCCGCTCTATGTCTGGCAGACCGGCTCCGGCACGCAGTCCAACATGAATGTCAACGAGGTGCTGTCCAACCGCGCGATCCAGCTGCTCGGCGGCACGCTGGGCACCCAGCAGCCGGTCGGTCCCAACGACGACGTCAACATGGGGCAGAGCTCGAACGATACGTTCCCGACCGCCATGCATATCGCCGCCATTGATGTGATCGACACGCGGCTGCTGGTCGAGCTCGATGCACTGGCGGCGGTGATTGAGCGCAAGGCGCAGGGCTGGATGGGCGTGGTCAAGACCGGCCGCACGCATCTGGAGGACGCGACGCCGCTGACGGTCGGACAGGAATGGTCCGGCTATGCGGCCCAGATTCGTGCCTGTATCATGGCCATTGAAGATTCCCGCGCCGGACTTTACGAGCTCGCCGTCGGCGGCACGGCGGTCGGCACCGGGTTGAACGCGCCGAAGGGATTCAGCGTCGCGGTAGCCAAGAAGATCGCCGAACTGACCGGTAAGCCGTTCGTCACTGCGCCGAACAAGTTCATGGCGCAGGGCTCGCTCGATGCGATGGTACGGGCGCATGCGGCGCTTCGCGGGCTTGCCGTGTCGCTGATGAAGATTGCTAACGACATGCGCTGGCTCGCGTCGGGCCCGCGTTGCGGCCTCGGCGAGCTGAAGTTGCCGCCCAACGAGCCGGGCTCGTCGATCATGCCGGGCAAGGTCAACCCGACCCAGTGCGAGGCCATCGTGATGATCGCCATCCAGGTGCTCGGCAACGATGCTGGCGTGGCCTTTGCGGGCTCGCAGGGCAATTTCGAACTCAATGCGATGCGTCCTATCATCATCAACTCGTTTCTGAAATCGGCTACCATCCTGGCCGACGGCTGCAAGAAATTCCGCACCTTCTCGGTCGAAGGCACGCAGCTCGACGAGAAGAAGATCGCAAGCTACGTCGCCAACAGTCTGATGCTGGTCACCGCGTTGTCGCCGGTGATCGGCTATCAGAACGCCGCGCACATCGCCGAGACGGCCGATGCGGAAGGCCTGACATTGCGCGACGCCGCACTGCGCTCGGGCCATGTCGACGAGAAGACCTTTGACAAGGTGGTCGATGCCAAGACGATGATCGGCGACGGGGTTGGCGGGGCTTGAAGCATGATGGATCCGCAGACGAACGAAGCCATGCTTAGGCCAGATGGCATTCGGGCGGGGCGGGGCGCGGATGCGGGCACCATGAAGCTGCTGATCCGCGTCGCCCAGTTGCTATTCGTCAATGGCGAAACCACCGAAGGGGCGCATCGCACGGTCGAGCGTCTCGGCGAATCGCTCTGCACCCCGGTGATACTCACGGCGAGGTGGGGAGACATCCGGGTTCAGCCGGACGCCTGCACATTCGGTGCCCAGATCCCTGCAGACCCTACGGCAGTCGACATCGGCCGGGTCAATGCCACGGAATGTCTTGTCGATGATATTCGCCTCCAGCGGGTCACGCGCGATGATGCCGAGCAGGCCCTTGATGCCATAAGTCGCATGCCGCCGGTCTCGCTGCTGCGCTTCGCCGTCATGGCCGCTGCCGGCGCCGCCGCGCTCAGCGTCATTTTCGGTGCGGCCCACATGTCGACAATCGTACTAGTTGCCGTGAGTGCCGGCCTCGGCGCCTGTGCCCGCCGCGGCGTCTCGCATCTAAGCCGCAGCCCGTTTCTGCAACCGTTTGTCGCCAGCCTGCTGGCCGGCGCGATCGTCAGCTTGGCCAGTGTACTGCATGACCCAGCGCCGCTGCATCTGCTCGCCGCATGCCCTTGCATGGTGCTGGTGCCGGGCCCGCACTTTCTAAACGGCGCGATCGATCTGGTGCGCGCGCGCATTGCACTAGGCGCGGCCCGCATTCTGTTTGCCAGCCTGATCGTGGTCGCGATCTCCGCCGGACTGCTCATTGGACTGTCGATCAGCGCCGCGCGTTTCGCCCCCACCGACGCGGTCGCTGCCGTTCCGTTGCTGTACGATGTCTGTGCCGCTGGAATAGCCGTGGCTGCCTATGGCGTGTTCTTCAACATGCCGTGGCGGATGCTAGCACTGCCGATCGGCATCGGGATGGCGGCGCACGCCTTGCGATGGGAGATGATCGATTTCGGCGCCAGCGCGCCGCTTGCAGCCTTCGCGGTCTGTGCGCTAGTCGGGTGCTGCATGGCGCCGCTGTCACGCCGGTTGCGGGTGCCGTTCGGCGCATCATCATTCGCCGCAGTAGTATCCCTGATCCCCGGCATCTTCATGTTCCAGACGGCAGCGGATGCGCTGTCCCTGATTGGGCATGGCTCGGCTTCTGCAGCCGTGCTGACCGAGATCGCCAGGAACGTCGTGACGGCCTCGCTGATTCTCACTGCGATGACGGCAGGCCTCATCGTGCCAAAGATGACGTTCGACTACTTTGCAACGCCGGCCAGATCCTTTCGGCGGCAAGAGCGTCAACCGAGCTAATTAAACGTCAACTCGGTCAACCGTGAAGCTGACCCAGCCTAGCTGAGGAGATCCCGGGCTGCGGCGGCTGCGCGGGTACCCCGGCCAGGGAAGGACCCTTTATTCTGACGGAGCGAGGGCCTGTTAAGTCCGACGTCATCCTATGAAGGCTGTAAACCCTGGCCGATTGCCTGGTGGTGTGGGGAAACTTCGGGCTGCGGCGGCTGTGCATCCAAAGTCCAGCCGTCCCATTCTTAGATCGACCTCTTTGCATCATATCCGTCCACCCAGTCCAACGATTTGCGAGAGGTATGGACGCGAGAAATGCCCGTAAACAAAGGTCGCGTCCACGCAGTCCACTAGTTTTGTTATTTTTTTGAGTCTAAATAATAATAAGGTTTTTTGTCATCCTTCGCCCGGCTGAAACTTCAACTTCCCTCAAACTGCATGGACCTGATAGACCGACTGGATCGACGGCCGGCTTGACCGGCTAAGGAACCTCCTCATCAAAGGCGTCTGTCGGGATGATTGGCCAATCGACGGTTTGACCAACGAGTGCTTCGAAGGCCTCTCTTGCCTGAGCGAGCTGAGGAAAGCAGTAATGATACGGACGGTGAGACGGGCCGTCGTCCGCTTTTCCGGAAGGCCGGCTCCGTCGCGCTCCCAGTTTCAGAATGCATTCGCCAAACTGCGGCTTGGTCTGGCGCCGCCGCTCACCGATCTGCGTTGCCGCTTTGACATAATCCTGGAACAGCGTCTCGATGGGGACCTGCAGAAGCCAGTCAGGACTTTCCGTCGTGGTCGAGCCGTCCCACAGTCGGCCGAACCAATAGCTGGTCACCGAGTCGAGAGACCTCAGCTTCTGATCGAGAAGCGCCTTCGTCTTCGGGATCTTCCGCAGATTGACACTGTTGAGGTCGAAGTTGAGCAGATCACACAACAACCGCTCGCGTCCGCCGGCGTTCAGCTCGTCTTCCATCTCTTTGAAATAGGCGTTGTTCTGTGCGCACCGAGGGTGCACGTCCAGAACGCAGAAGCGCCGCTCGTCCACCCCGGCCGGGACGACCCACTTTTCATTCGACGTCATCACGCAGTGGACGTAGTTCGGCATTCGGATGGGATCTACGCGCTTGGCCTCCACCAGTTGCATGTCTGAGGTGATCAGGCCCTTCAAACGGCCCTCTGCCGCCTTGTCGCCGGCCCAGACTGCCTCATCGGCCTGCAGGAGCAGGCAATTGGCCATATGACTGTTGAAGTTTCCGGTGATGTAGCGTCCCTCATCTACCTGCACGTAGTGAGCGGCAATCAACGAACCGAAGACTTCACCGAGCTTGCTTTTGCCTGAGCCCATGCTGCCGCGCAAAACCAGCGCGGTACCGAGTTTGTCCCGCGGCCGCTGCATCATTTGAGCGAACCAGCCGAAGAGGTAGGCATAGAGGGCCGGGTCCGAATTGCAGATGTTGTTGAGGACGTGGTCCTTGAACACGGCGTAGCTGCCCTGCTCCGACGGAGTGACGGAGAAACCTCGCCACAGGTTCAGATAGTTGTCCCGTCCAAGCGCGCCGTCTGGGTTTGGAAAGAATTCGACGCCCGCATATTGCCGCCGCTTCGGATGAGTCAGCCATGCAACGCCAAGCGGGATCCACTTCGCGTTGCCTGCAGCATCACTGATGCGGACGCGCCAAGGATCGCGACTTTTGCATGCAGCAAATTGAACGGCCGGTCGGCAGGGCGCTTCATGGGCAAATGCAACAGGCCAGGCACATCGGTACAGGTAATCTGAGAATTACCGGGGTCGAGCATCAAGGCGAGCGCGACGCTCCCTCGTAGGCTCTCTGCTGCGAAACCTTCTGTGTGAATCGCTCGACCGCATCGTTCATGAAAGATGCGTCGGCTGAGTATCCGCACAGCCACCCAAACTGCCCGCGATAGCCTTCCGGTGGTTCGAAAAGCTGCGACAATGATGGCGGTTTGTTCTTTTCGCTGTTCCACATCGTTAGTTGCCCGCCGGAGCTAGAAGCTGATCAAGTTTGCCCTGCAGATCAGCATTGAGCAGAACGAGATTCGGTAGTCGGAATGAGATGCCATCGGGCCACTCGATTCGTCCGCCCGATACTTCTATCTCTTCCTCAGGCAACACGTCGTCGGATTCGACAGTTGATGCGGCCGCTGCGCGGCCGACGAATGCCGGTCCTGGGACAATCTGCGTTCCACGGAGGCGTAACACGCGGTCGTCCCGCTCGACGAGGGACGAGATGACCATCGCTTCGAGGGGGCCGCAACGACCATCACAAGGATGCTTTCAGGTTGGATAACTCAAATTTCGGCGGAGGGTATTTCACGCCTGAGCTCTTCGAGAAGAACCTCCTGGGGGTTCTTCATGGATTACCTCGTAAGTGCCCTGTGGCCGACGCATCTGCTGAGCCAACTGGAAGCTTGACTTGTTTTACCTGACCTCGAGCTCGTCACCGGATGCATCACGACATGACCAGTGTTCGCCCTGAGGAGTCGGCCTGCCAAAATGGCGTGAAAGCGCGGGCCCGTTGTCGCAGGTGCAGGAGCCATTCGATAAAACGAATATCTCGGCACCGCCGACTAGACTGCCGCTTGCGATTTCCCGAAAGCCGTTCGGGAGCTTTTTAAAGGCAGCGTAGTGTGCGCAGCCAAGCTCGGCCGCGAAGACCGCGGCGGATCCGATCAGACCTGTTATGGCCAAACCGAGAATTATCGACGCGAGGGCGCGGCGGCAAAGGGGCATCTGTAGGACGCCGGCCCTTTCGCGCGCCTTGATGGACGACAAGTTGAGAACGAGCTCGGGAGCGCGCCTCGCAACGACGTTGGCCAGCCCTGCATCTTCTAGCCTCCCAGTCTCCATCTGTCGCATTTCGTCGAGGACGGGTTCACCGCGGACAGGCTCATTCGGCTTGCGCGCTTCTTCTTCGAGAGGTGTGGCAACGACCATCACAAGGATGCTTTCAGGTTTGATGACCCAAATTTCGGGAGAGGGCATTTCACGCCTGAGCTCTGCGAGAAAAACCTCCTCAGTTTTCTTCATGGATCACCTAGGGAGTGTGCAGCGCACGCCGCATGGCGCTTACCTCGGCAGAGCGACGATGCCGCCTGGGTCGCTGTTTCAAAGTGGACGGCTGCCTTTGGCCAGTTCCGCGATCTCGGACCGGGTCAAGGGGGCGGCGTGAGTCGGCGTTACCTTAGTGTGGGAAGGACGATTCGACTGCTCCCGGCCAATGCCGTCCGTCGCTTCCGACCAAACGATGCAAAAAATGTCCACGCCATCAGTTTCCAAGATGGCTGCAGATCGCACCACGCGGCGACGACAGGTAACGGCAGCCCGAAAATGATGGGCCGCAAAATCCAGCGTCGCCAGGGATTTCGCATGTCGATCTTCGGCAAGCTCGCGTACTCCGTCGAAAATGGTAAGTCGCAGGCTACCCTTGTGCGGTTCAGTGCCAGCCACCGGTGTCAGCAGTCGAACGACGGTTGGCCAGCGGCGGCGGTCACTCGGCGTCAGCGCCGACCCCAATCCTTCGCGCCACGGGACCTAACGCACTTTAGGCGACTGGCCGATTTCTTCCATAACATTTGATGAGCGAACGACCGGTTGAACTCGCCGCGCAAGGCGGACCGTGGACATCTCGAGGCCTAGGGCAGGCCAGCGAAATATCCGAGGACACCCCGGCGGGGTGTCGGCCCGTCGCGGCCGGGCGGTCGCGGCGCGAGCAACCTCCCGAAGCACTATGATCTTCCAGGCATTTCTGGTTAATCCCAAGATGCCTTGCTGAAGTGAAGTTCGGGCTGTTTCCTCCAGGCCTAGTTGTGTTGGCCCAAGCAGGATTGCTCTGTCGGGGGATGTTTGATTGAAAAATAATCGCATTCAGAAGAATCGCATGTCCCTTGCCGGAATGCATCTTCAGCGAACGTCCTCGATTGCCTTGCATCAACAGATTGCCGCGCACATGCGCAGCGGTATTCTGCGCGGCATCTTTCCGGCCGGCACACAGTTTCTCGGATCCCGCGAAGTGGCCCGCGAACTAGGCTGCTCACGCATGGTTGTGCTGACCGCTTGGGAGCTGCTTTATGCGGAGGGGTATCTGGAATCGACGCCGCGCGGCGGTGTCAAGGTAGCTTCGGTCAGCCAGTTCCAAGCCGTTGTCGCGGTCGCGCCAGTACCCGCTGCCGAAACTGGTGCAGTCGATCATGCTGGACCTGTTTCACAGCGCTGGCGATCGCTGCTGGCCTCCGAATACGACACCAACTGGAAATCCGATATGGCCCCCGGAGCGCCGGATATTTCCAGCTTTCCCTTCAAGGAATGGGCACGGCTGCTGCGCCAGAGCTGGCAGGATCCTGATGGTGCAGACTGCCTCGACCTGCCTGCGGCCGGCCTGCCGGAGCTGCGTCAGGAGATTGCGAACTTCCTTGGCTCCGTCCGTGGCGTGGTGTGCACCCCGGATCAGGTGGTCGTGACTTCGGGTACCTCGAGCGCGCTCGACCTGATCAGCCGAATGATTTTGGACGATGGTGACGAGGTCTGGGTCGAGGAACCCGGCTTCGTCGAGGCGCGCTGGGCGCTCACCGCCGCGGGGGCAAAGCTGGTGCCGGTGCCGGTGGACGACAGAGGTCTGTGCGTCGCGGAAGGGATTGCTCGCGCCCCCAACGCCAAACTGATCGTGGTGACGCCGTCGCATCAATATCCGCTCGGCGTCAGCATGGGACTGGAGCGGCGCCTGGAATTGCTCGACTGGGCCAACAGGAACGATGCCTGGATCGTCGAGGACGACTACGATTCCGAATTCAGGCACCAGGAGAGTATGATCGCCTCGTTGCGCTCGCTGGATCGCGAACAGCGCGTGATCTATCTCGGAACCTTCTCGAAAATCATGATGCCGAGCCTGCGGCTGGGCTACATCGTGGCGCCAGAACGTTTTGTAGGCACCTTCAGCAAAGGCCGCGCCCGCATCGACGTGCACTCCTCCGGCATCGGCCAGCTCGCGCTCGCGGGCTTCATGAAGGAGGGTCATCTGCTGCGCCACCTCAGGCGTATGCGGAAGGTTTACGCGGAGCGCCAGCAGGCGCTGATGCAAGCCATCACCACGTTGATGCCCGACGACCTGCATGCCTCGCCGGCGGCAACCGGGCTGCATCTGGTGGCATTCTTCACCGAACGCATGAAGGCCCGCATGACCGATCAGGAAGCCGCCCGCACCCTAAAGCGTGCCGGCATTCATGTTCAACCGCTGTCACAAAACTATCTGGAGCGTGCAACGCGGCCCGGGCTGGTGTTCGGCTACGGCCGGCTGAAGGCGGAGGACGCGCGGCGCCTGATCGCAGGGATCGCCGAAGCGCTGGGATGCGGCCAGCACTAAGCCTTCTGCGAAAATAATTTCGCCGCTTGGCGGGTTATTTCAATCCATGATGTCGTTGACGTCGAAGCCTCCAAAATAGCCAGCTTCTGTTGGTTCAATCCTGCTCCGGTGGGCGGTGGGCGGGATTTTCCTTGCGCAGGCGGCAGTTCAGCGCGCCCATCGCATAGGGAAGCGATGCCGTGATCTGCCCTTTCGAACGGCAGGTCTGCCGCGAAATGTCGCAGATGTGCGCGCCGCCGATTTACCGAGATAATCCAATCGCTGGCCTAGCCGTTTCGGGCAACTCTGGCTCTATGGCGGCCGGCGAAGGTCGTGTCAAAAATTGCGACGAGCTGATCCAACAGAGGAAGCAGGCGGATGATCGTTGATCGCGGGCGGATGTTGAAGATCATGAGCGGCGTGGCGCTGCTGGCCCTGCTGCCGGCGGCGGCGCAGGCCCAGACCCGTGCAGAGACGCTGCGTCAGGTGACTGGCAACAACATTCCCACTCTCGATCCCACCACGCCGGGCGCGACGCGCGAAGCCTTCGGCGTCTCAACCAGCATCTATGACCGCCTCGTGGCCTTCGAGCGCAAGCGCGACGAGAATGGCGTCTGGGTGTTCGACCGCACGAAGATCCGCGGCGAACTTGCCGAAAGTTATGAGATCAGCGCCGACGGTTTGAAGATCACTTTCAAGCTGCGCGATGCCAAATGGCATGATGGCACACCGGTCACCGCCGAGGACATCAAGTGGTCGCTGGATCGTGCGGTCACCGCGAAGTCGATCGCCGCAGGCCAGATGGGCACGGGCTCGCTGACAAAGGCCGAGCAGTTCGCTGTGGTCGATGCCAAAACCGTCACCGTTACGCTGCCTAAGGCCGACCGTCTGGCGCTCGCCAATCTCGCCACGCCGCTGGCTCCGATGTTCAACAGCAAGCTCGCTAAATCCCATGCGACAGTGGAAGATCCGTGGGCTCAAGAATGGCTGAAGACCAACACCGCAGGCTCCGGCGCCTACAAGGTCGAGGCGTTCAAGCCCGGCGAACAACTGATCCTGAAGCGCAACGACGATTGGAACAGCGGACCCGGCGGCAAACCAGCGTTCTTCAAGCGCGTCATCGAGCAGACCATTGCCGATCCCGCCACCCGTGCCAACCTGGTCGAGAAGGGCGACGCCGACATCGCCATCGACCTGCAGGCGAGCGACGTGCCGGCGCTGCAGCAGCGTGGCAAGATCAAGGTCGAGTCGACGCCGCAGTCCAACGGCTTTACAATGATCGCCTTCAACACCCAGATGGCGCCGTTTGACAACATCAAGGTGCGCAAAGCGATCGCCGCGGCGCTGCCCTATGACGACATGTTCAAGGCCGCGATCTTCAAGCGTGGCTTCCCGCTGTACGGCGCATCGTGGACCGCGCCGCCGAACGCCAATTTCCCGCAACCCATGCCGGTGAAGACCGATATCGCCGCGGCGAAGGCGCTGCTTACGGAAGCTGGCTTCCCCAACGGCTTCAAAACGACCTTCAGCATCAATGTCGGCTCTGCGGCGGTCACCGAGCCAATGGCCGTGTTGCTCAAGGAATCGCTGGCCAAAATCGGCATCGAAGTCGATATCCAGAAACTGCCCGATGCCCAGATGTCGACGCAGATCACCGACAAGAAGCTGCCGTTCTTCACCGAAGGCTCCACCGCCTGGCTGCCGACTACCGACTACTTCTTTCGCAACTTCTTCACCGGCAACCAGCGCTGGAACTACAGCTCCTGGAACGACGAACTGGTGATGACCCTGGCCAATCAGGCACGGTTCGAGCAGGACCAGGCGAAGTATGACGGCATGGGCAAGCAGATGATCGCTGAATACGTCAAGGAAACCCCGATGGTGCTGCTTTGGCAGGCCAACCAGGACGCCGTGATGATCCCGCAGATCGAAGGCTATACCTACTGGTTCCACCGTCAGGTCGATTTCCGCGACCTGAGCCGCAAGTAACCGGCAACAGAAAGCGTGACGGCCTTGGACCAGATCTGGGAAATCGGCACCGATATTGGTGGTACCTTCACCGATATCATCGCTATCCGGCGCGATATCGGTGAAACCCGTATCGCAAAAGTGCCGTCGCGTCCGCACGCGCCGGTGCAGGCGATGCTCGAGGCTATCGAAGCCGTCGGTTTGCAGAAGTCCGAGGTCTGCCGCTTCATCCACGGCACCACGCGGATCACCAACGCCATTGTCGAGGAGCGGCTGCCGCAGGTGGCGCTGGTGGCGACAAGGGGTTTCGAGGATGTGCTCGAGATCGGCCGCTACCGCCGTCGCGATCTGTATCGTCTCGATATTGCGCCGAAGGCCAGGTCACTGGTGCCGCGAGATTTCTGCTTCGGGCTCAACGAGCGGCTCGACCATGACGGCACGGTCATTGCTGCTCTGGATGAGGCGGAGATCGAACGGCTTATCGTCTGGCTGAAAGCGACCGGCGTCCAGAGCGTCGCCGTGGCGCTGCTGCACGCCTATGCCAATCCGCTGCACGAAAAGATGCTTGGCGAGCGGCTTAAGGGCGTCGTCCCCCATGTCTCGCTGTCCCACGAGGTCAATCCCGAGGCGCGCGAATTCGAGCGCACCTCGTCCACCGTGTTCAACGCCGCGGCGATGCCGATCGCGGTGGAATATCTCAGCGAACTGGAGGAGCGATTGCCGCTCGGCGCCGGCCTGCAGGTGTTTCATTCCGCCGGCGCGATGATTCCGATCGCGGCGGTCAAGCGCCGTCCGCTTGTCATGGCGATGTCCGGCCCTGCGGCCGGCGTGTCGGCCTCGGTCAGCATCGCCCGGCAGCTCGACAAGTCGCGGGTGCTGACGTTCGACATGGGCGGCACCACCACCGACGTCTGCCTGATCGTCGATGGCCAGGCCGAAATGACCGATGGCAAGATGCTCGGCGACCGGCCGCTGCGGCAGCCGATGCTGGCGGTGCATTCGATCGGGGCCGGCGGCGGCTCGATCGTGCGCCTCGGCTCCGGTGGCCTCAGCGTCGGCCCGGAAAGCGCCGGCTCCGAGCCGGGCCCGGCCAGCTACGGCCGTGGCGGCACGCAGCCGACCATCACAGACGCCAACGCGCTGCTCGGCTATCTCAATCCCGTGACAAAACTCGGTGACCGCATCGGCATCGATCTCGAAGCCGCAGCGCGCGCGGTGCAGCCGATTGCGGACCGGCTTGGCATGAGTCTGAATGAAACCGCATTGGGCATCATCAAGGTGGCTAACGCCACCATGGCGCGCGCGCTGCGCCGCGTCACTGTGGAGCGCGGCATCGACGGCCGCGATTGTACCTTGCTGGCGTTCGGCGGCGGAGGCCCGATGCATGCGGCAGGGCTCGCGGAGCTTTACGGGATCACCGAGGTGGTGGTGCCGGCGGCGTCGAGTGCCTTCTCGGCGTTGGGGTGCCTGACGGCGGATTTCAGCTTTCTGCAACAACAGACCCTTCGCGTGGCCATTGACGGTATCGATCTGGCAAAAGTGTCGGCGCGGATCGATGCCACGGTCGAACTGGCGCTGGAGCCGCTGGTGGCAAACGCCATCCCGCGGTCCTCCATCAAGGTCGAACTGGTGGCCCTGATGCGCTACGCCGCGCAGAACGACGCCATTCCGGTGCGGCTGACACTGCCGCTCGATCCCGCTTTTCTGCAGCAGGAATTCCTCAAGAAGCATCGCGAACTGTTCGGCTACGCGACGTCTGAGCCTTGCGTGATCGAATCGATCCGCGTGCAGACGCGGCAGCCGTCGACCACCGAGGTCAAACGGCCGGGCATCGACGCCCGGCGCACCGAATTCGTGCCGCGAAGTTGTTCGTTCGATAACGCCCACAACATGATGACCGACGTCATCGATCGCGGCGCCGTGTCGGCTGAGGTCACCGGGCCCGCCATCATCGAGGACGCCTGGTCCACGGTGGTGGTGCCGCCGGGATGGCAGGCGGTGCCCGGTGCCTCTGGAAACCTGTTCCTGACGAGGGTGGCCTCATGAAGCTCGACCCGTTTGCCGTCGAAGTGATCCGCCATGGCCTGTCTGCCGCAGCGGAAGAGATGAGCCTGGTGATGACGCGCTCGGCGCGGTCGCCGCTGCTGCGCGAGGCCGGCGACCTGTCGTCGGCCATCACGGATGCGGAAGGCGAACTGGTCGGGCAGGGCCGCGACATTCCGGTCCATCTTGGCGCCATGGCCTATACGGTGCGCGAAATGCTGAAGATGGTGCCCGCCGCCGCCATCAAAGCCGGCGACGTGCTGATCTACAATCTCGGCGCGCTCGGCGGCAATCATCTCAACGACGTCAAGGTGGTACGGCCGGTGTTCTTCGAGGGCGAGATTGTCGCTTTCGCGGTGAGCTTGGCGCACTGGCCTGACATCGGCGGCTTCTGGCCCGGCAGCTACTTTGCCAAGGCCATCGACACCTTCCAGGAAGCCTTGCGGATTCCACCGATCCGGATCGCCACCGCGGCCGGCGTCAGCGATGCCATCGTCCAGTTCCTCAAGGTCAACGTGCGCGACCCCGAAGCCTGCGAAGGAGACTTGCTCGGTCAGATCGCCTGCACCCTCACCGGTGAAAAGCGCATCGTCGAATTGTGCAGGCAGCACGGCAAGGCGAACTTTGTGGCGACCTTGTCGCGTCTGCACGATCTGTCCGAAGCCGAGATGCGCGAAGCGATTCTGGCCCTGCCGGACGGCGTCTACGAAGGCGAGGATTTTATGGATGACGGCGGCCCCGCGAACGCGCCGGCCCGCATCCATGTCAAGATCATCATCAAGGGCGACGAGGCGACGTTCGACCTGTCGGGCAGTTGCGACCGGGTGTCGAATTTTTGCAACACCACATCGTTCATCGCCCGCTCCGCCGTGGCATATTCTGCGCGCATCATGAGCGGTCGCGACATGCAGCAGAACGGCGGCGCATTGCGTCCGCTCACCATTATTACCCGGCCGGGTTCGATCTTCGAGCCGGGCCTTACCGCGCCGGTGGCCGCGGGCAACCACGAGACCTCGCTGCGCATCGTCGACGCGATCTTTCTGGCCATGAAGGATGTGATCCCGGAGCGGCTGTCGTCGGGCGGTGCCACCACGTCCGGCATGTTGTCGTTCGCCGAACCGCGGGCCGACGGCTCTTGGAAGATGCTCTACGAGGTCCACGCCGGGGGCGAGGGGCGCGCTACAACCGCGCCGGATGTGCGGCTACCCGCGTCCACCTCACCAACACTTCCAACACGCCGGCCGAGGTAATCGAAGCCAACTACAACATTCGTGTCGAGCGGCAGGCGATCCGCTGGGGCTCCGGCGGCAGCGGGCAGTTTGCCGGCGGCGATGGCGTCGTGCGCGACTACCGCATCCTCGCTCCCAGCATGCATCTGACCAGCAGCGTCGAGCGCATGGTAATTCCCCTGTTCGGCCTGCACGGCGGCGAGCCCGGCGCGGCCTGCCGGGTGTCGTTGACGCGCGGCGGCGAGGCAGTCGCGATCGACGGCAAATCCAACCTTGTCCTGCAGCAGGACGATCTCGTCACCATCGAGATGTGTGGCGGCGGCGGCTTTGGCACGGCGGCGTGAAGAAAGAGATTCGATGAGTAGACTTCTTCGGACAGGCCTGAATGCCGGCGACAGCGCGCCTTTGACCGTGATCGGCGGCGCAGGCGTGTACTTTCATCTGCAGGACGGCCGGAAGCTGATAGACGGCAGCAACACCGGCGGCGGGCTTGGCCATCGCCACCCCCGAATGGTCGAGGCGATCCGCAAGGCGGCTGATACGCCGATGGTCAACGAAGGCTGGACCTGGATCGGCCGCGAGGACGCCGCGGAGGATCTGATCCGCACGGCCTTCGCCGGGGAAGAAGATTGGGTCGGCGGTGTCCGCTTCTGCATCAGCGGAAGCGAGGCCAACGACATGGCGCTGTCGCTGTGCCAGGCGCTGACGCAGAAATCTGCCCTGGCGACGCGTGAGCGAGCCTATCACGGCCTGGTCGGCCTGTCGCGGAGCATGACGGTGCAGCCGCACTGGCATGGCGGACTGGCCGTGCATGCTGGCGGTTCGCAACTGCCGCCGTCGATGGCTGAGGTCCGGATCTTACCCGCGCCCGATGGCGCCATCTATGGCGCGCCATCGGACAACCGGCCCGTCAAGGAACAGCTTTCCGAGGCTGCCGCGACCTTGCAGCACACTGCCGCAACCATCATCGACTACACCCAGGGCGGCAACTATTATGACGGCGAGTATCAGGACGAGGTGGCGCGCCATGCCGCCGAGGCAGGCTCATACTGGATCGCCGACGAAGTTGTCACCGGCGCTGGCCGCGCCGGCCGCTGGTTCGCGTTTCAGGGCGCACAAAGCCGGCCGGATATCGTCACCATGGGCAAGTCGCTCGGCGGCGGTGCGGCTGCCGTTGCTGCGATCGTGGTATCCAAGAAGATCGTCGAGCAGCTGAAGGGCAAAAGCTGGCAGAACTATGGAACGTTGCGCGGCCATCCGATCAGTATGGCCGCGGTCAGTGCCTATCTCGCCACGGTGACGGAGGAGGGCATCCTGGCCCACGTGAAAAATCTCGAGGCGTTCTATGCCAAGCGTCTGCTCGACATCGCGCGAAAGCATGCCAGCGTGAAACGAGTCGCAGGGCAGGGCCTGCACTGGACCGTCGAACTGCACGGCCCCGACTGGCGCAACTGGACCGCCGACACCACGGAAAATCCCATCGCCTCGCGTGTCGCAGCACGCGCGATGGACGCCGGTGCGGTGATCGGCACCAGCGGCGAACAGACCTCGTTGTTCATCGCACCGCCGCTGATCATTTCGGAAGCCGAGTCCGCGGCCTTGCTGGATGCCCTCGATCACGGCCTGCAGCTTGCCGACGAAGAATTCTCGCGCTCCGCCGCGTCCCGCTGATCCATCACTGAAAGAACGCCATGTCCGACGAAACCGAACTCCGCGCCGTCATCGCCGATTATTTCGAGGCGCTGTATCACGGCGATGTCGCCAAATTCCGGCAGGTGCTGCACCCGCTGGTGCGATTGACCTCGGCCACCGATGGCGTGCTGGTGAATCTCGACCTCGAGACCTACATGGGCATGGTTGCGGGCCGGCCGTCGCCGGCGTCGCGCAACGATCCCCGCGATGAAGGCATTTTGAGCATCGCGGTGTCGTCGCCGACAACCGCCCATGCCCGGCTCAAGGACATTTATGTCCCGAAGCGCTTCGTCAACGAAATCACCTTCGTCAGGATCGACGGCCGCTGGCAGGTCATTGCGAAAGTCTGGCATTTCAGCCTGTAGGGACGGCGTGCATGGCCGGGAGGTTCGCATGACCGATCTGTCGCCGTTCTGGCTCGCCGGTGAACCCCGCGAACTCGCGCTGCCGGAAGGGGGCTTTATGATGCTCTGGCCCGCGCCGCGTGGGACCGGCCCGACCATCCCGCCATAACCTTCTACGGCGCGACCCTGAGCTACGGCGCACTGCTCGCGCAGGTCAATGCTATGGCCGGTTATCTGCAGAACGTCTGCGGTGTCGCGAAGGGCGACCGCGTGCTGGTCGCACTGCAAAATTCGCCCCAATATGTCATCGCCTATTATGCGGTCATGCGTGCCGACGCTGTGGTGGTCCCGGTCAATCCCATGAACAAGACCGCCGAGGTCAGGTACATCGCTGGCGATAGCGGTGCCAGGGCAGCCATCATCGGCAGCGAGATGATCGACGTGTTCGCACCTTTGCTCGGCGAGATCGACAACTTCATTGTCGGGCACTATCGCGACTATGTGCCGGCCGATACCGCCTATGCGTTGCCGGCCTGCGTGACGCAGGAGGCGCAATGTCCAACTGCGCCGGGCTGGCATTTCTGGAGCGTTGCGCTCGCGGCCGGCGCCCATCCGGGCGCCATGACCGCCACGCCCGACGATCTTTGCATCCTGCCTTACACTTCCGGCACCACCGGCAAGCCCAAAGCCTGCGTGCACATTCATCGCAGCGTGCTGTTCACCGCGGTGGTGCAGGCGCGCTGGTACGGCATGGGGCCTGACGATGTGATGACCGGCTTCCAGCCGTTTTTTCATGTGGCGGGCATGCAGGGATCCATGAACGCGGCGATCATTGCCGGGGCGACTCTCGTGATCATGGCGCGCTGGAATCGCGATCTAATCCCCGACCTGTTCGAGGCCTATGGCGTGACGTTCTGGAACGCGGCGCCGACGATGATCGTCGATGTGCTGGCAAGCCCGCACTTCCGCGACGCCAGCTTTGCAAGACTCAAGGTCATCACCGGCGGCGGCGCGGCGATGCCGGTGGCGGTGGCCGAGCGGCTGAAAACCCGCTTCGATCTCGAATTCGTCGAGGGCTACGGCATGACTGAGACCATGTCGCCGACCCACATCAACCCGATGTCGGCGCCGAAGCGGCAGTGCCTAGGCATCGCGATCCACGAGACGGACGCACGAGTGATCGATCCGGAGACGCTGGCCGAGCTTGACCGTGATGAGACCGGCGAGATCGTCGTCAACGGCCCGCAGGTCTTGCAGAATTACTGGAACAGCACTGACGCCAACGCGTCATCGTTCGTCGAACTCGAAGGGAAGCGCTTTCTCCGCACCGGCGATCTCGGCTACCGTGACCGCGACGGCTACTTCTTCGCCGTCGACCGGCTTAAGCGGATGATCAATGTCTCCGGCTTCAAGGTCTGGCCCGCAGAAGTCGAAACCATGATGTACGGCCATCCGGCGATCCGGGAATGCTGCATCATCTCCACGCCTGACAGCTACCGCGGTGAGGCAGTGAAGGCGCTGGTTGTTTTGCATGATGTGGCAAAAGCTGCCACATCGCCTGACGATATCGTCGCCTGGGCCCGCGATACCATGGCCAACTACAAGGCGCCACGCTCGGTGGTGCTGGTGGACAGCCTGCCACGCTCCGCAAGCAATAAGATCAGCTGGCGCCTGCTGCAGGACGCCGAATGGAACGCATGATGGACAAGGCAGCGACGCCTCTCGGCCCGGAAGGCCAGTTCTGGGCGCATCTGCGCGAAGGCCGTTTGATGATCCAGCGGTCGCGCTCATCTGGCGCTTATGTCTTTTACCCCCGCCTGATTGCGCCTCACACTGGCGCTGACGATCTTCAATTCGTCGAGGTTAGCGGTGTGGGCACCATCTATTCAACCACGACCATCCGTCGGCCTGCCAAGCACGGCGGCGATCACAACGTCTGCGTCGTCGATATGGACGAAGGCTTTCGCATGCTCAGCCGGATCATCGATTGCCCGCCCGATGCCGTGCGTATCGGCATGCGCGTGCAAGCCGCCATTGAAAAAGTCGACTTTGGCATCCATGCCAACAGCGAGCAGCCGATTATCGTATTCCGCGTCCTCACCGAGGGAGCAGGCCAATGACCGCATCATCCCTGCGCGGCAAGAGCGCCATCGTCGGTGTCGGCCATTTTGGTTTGAGCCGCTCGCCCAGCATGTCGCCGATGGACCTCATCGCCGGCGCCACCGCCAAGGCGCTGGCCGATGCCGGATTGAAACTGCAGGACATCGACGGCGTCTGCGGGGGAACGTTGTATCACATGTTTCCGACACTCTCGATTTCGGAATATCTCGGCATCCGGCCGCTATGGGCGGATTCCGATTCCACCGGCGGCTCGTCGTTCCTTTCACAACTGTTGCAGGCCGCCATGGCCATCGAGGCCGGGCTCTGTACCACGGTGCTGATCGCCTATGGCTCGAACCTGAAGCAGGCCGGCAATTTCGGCCTCAACGAACTGCCGAAATTCGAGACGGTCTACGGCATGACATCGCCGCTGCCGGGCTATGCCATGTGCGCCGCGCGGCACATGCACGAATTCGGCACCACGCGCGAGCAGATGGCCGAAGTCGCCGTGGCGGCACGGCAATGGGCGATGCTGCATCCCGACGCAACGATGCGGACGCCGCTGACCATCGACGACGTGCTGGCGTCGCCGCTGGTCGCTGATCCCCTCTCGCGGCTGGACTGCTGCCTGATGACCGATGGCGGCGCGGCCGTCATCGTTACCAGCGCCGAACGGGCGTGCGACCTCACGCAGCCGCCGGTATTTTTCCTCGGCGGCGCTGGCGCGACCTGGAGCCGCGAGGTCTCGCAGATTCCCGATTTCTGCACCACGCCTACTGCGGACAGCGCGCCGCGCGCGCTGCAGATGGCCGGTGTTTCCCTTGCGGATGTCGATGTCGTGCAGCTCTATGACGCCTTCACCATCAACACGATCATGTTTCTGGAGGACATGGGTTTTTGCAGGAAGGGCGAAGGCGGCGCCTTCGTCTCCGGCGGCCGCCTCGCGCCGGGCGGCGAATTGCCGGTCAACACTAATGGCGGCGGATTGTCATTCGCCCATCCCGGCATGTACGGGCTGTTCACGATCATCGAGGCAGCCGAGCAATTGCGCGGCAGCGCCGGTGCGCGGCAGGTTGCCGGCGCGGAGATCGCTATTGCCCATGGCAACGGCTGCACCTTCTCACACCAGTTCACGGCTATTCTGGGCTCTGCAAAAACGCTCTGATGTCCTGCCGTCCGCGAGAGTCCCGCGCCGCGTTAAGGAAGCCTGATCGTTAGCCCGAGAAGCCGGCGCATATGTTCATCAAACGCTCCATCTGGGCTATTCCAAACGACATGGAGCAACCTTGTCAGGTGCCGAGCCTACTAGAATCCGCGGGATGTATTTAGTCGGTGACAGTCAATCCGGTCGTGTTATCTTATGTGACATAATCGACTGCTTCTGGCGCAAAGCGTCTCTCGAGGCTATTTCGAAATTGTGTTACGCGATAGCTCTTGATTGATGATGCTGAACGTTCACGCTGGCGCTAAGCACCGCGACCTCCCTTTTGCGGGGCGGACGCGGTAGTGGATCGCTCCCAGTCCGGTGGGAAAATGGAACGTCGTTTCTAGCAGACCTGACGTAGGAGCCGCAACGCTTGAGCGTCTTGAGCATCGGACTGGTAAGGGTGTTTCGATAGGAGAATTCTGAGATCGAATAGGGAAGCGTTATAGATTGCGCCACATCGGCGGCTATATCGCCAAGAAACGGGCAGCGAAATTCCATAACATCTCATCCGCGAATCGCTACGCCGCCTCGCTTGGCAGCGTTGACGTGAGGTCTGCGATCTTGCGAAATTCGCCCAGCACCTCCGGCTGGTGCTGCGCCAGATAGCGCGCGATGCGCTCGTTGCCGATCAGTTTGCCGAGATATCCCTTGGCAACCGTCAGATGCAAATGGTCCTGGCCATAGCTGTCCTGGATCGAGCTGATCGACTCCTGAAGACGTGCCAATTCCCGCTCCATGCGCTCGATCGCCTCGGCCGTCATGCCTTTCAGCCGTTTTGGCGTCTGCGCGTCGACAAGTTCTGATTGTGGTGTAGCCGTCAAAATCACCGAGGCGTAACTGACCGCGTAATTGTTGGCATTGATCATCAGCTCTGCGGCCTCGATCTGTCGGAAAGGGCGCATCTTGCGAAGAATGTCGAAGACGGCCATCGGACAAAATTTGTCCTTCAGCAATCCGGTGACCTCGCCACAGATGCCGTCGAGCATCCGCATTTTTCGGGCAATGCTGCGGACGTTGATGTCCAGCGCGCGGGCGATCTTGTCCTTGGGCACCTTGCGTTCGATCGCTTTGGCGATCATGCGCTGCTCCTGGATCGGCGACAGCCGGTTGATCCGCTTATTGTAGGTGAAGGCTTCGTCGTCCCGCGAGATCAAGCATTCTACCTCAGCAATGCCGAGATCGCGAAGTATCTCGACGCGGAGATGGCCGTCGAGCAGGAGATAGCTGTTCGGATTGCGGGTGTCCGGGGTGACAACTGGCGGTTCGACCAGTCCGATCTCGCGGATCGACGCTGCGATCTGCTTGTACTTGTGGCTGACCTTGACGGTCTTTCCGATCGCCCGGACCGGCAACAGGGCGGCAAGTGGGATCGTCCGGCAGTCCGCGTCAAACCCTTGCGCGACGGCATCAATGGGTCCGGGTTCAGCATAGGTGATCATGCAGCAGGCCCCGCCAACAGCCGTTCCTGCAAGAACGCCGGCATGGAGTCGAGCTTTTGCGCCCGCAGCAAGGTGGTGAAATTGCCGTCGCCGCGCAGCGAGCGGATCGCCTCGACGACAAACAGCAAGCGCTGCTGGGTGACCTCAGCCTTCTTGACCAGCAGTTTCTGGCGATCCGCCTCCTGCCGATAGACCCGAACGATCGATTCACTGGTCAGCGGGCGCTTCGATTTATCGCGGCGGCCAAAGTGGCTGTCGTGAATGTGCTTGCCGCGCCGTTGCCGCTGCTCGATCAGCCGCCGCACCGCGACCAGCTTGCGGCCGCGCAGCTTCTTCTCGGCATAGGCCTGGGTCAACGCATGCTGCACTTCCTCGTCGCTGGATTTGGCGATCTCGATCGCCATGTTGAGCGGCAAAGTGCCGTTTTCGACGGCCGCCACCAGCCGCTCCTCGCCATTCTCCAACAGCTTGGCAATCGAATGGACATATTCTGCCGTAACCCCGATCTTGGCGGCAATCTCACGGTCGGTGTAGCCACGCCCGCGCAACGTGCTGATGTCTTCCAGAAGGTCGACGGCGCGGTGCTGCTTCCTGGCGCAATTTTCGACCAGGCTCATGACCAGGCAGTCGCTTTCGTCGGCTTCGGTGACGATTGCGGGTATTTCGGATTGACCGAGTTGAATGAAGGCTTCAAGGCGTCCCTGCCCACACACCAGATCATAGCTTGCATGGTCTGTTTCAGACCTGCGCGGACTGACCGTGATCGGGCGTTTCAACCCGACATTGGCAATACTGCGGACAATTTCCTGAAAGTTGCGGCGATTACGGGCGCGTGGATTGAGCATCCGTATTTGGTCGATCGGAATATTCTGGACATGCTTGCCGGTTGGGATAGGCGCGGATGTGGTCATGCGACGTCCTCCAGGAAGTTGGTGCGGGATGCCAGAAAGTAGAAGAAATCGAGGGATTCGAAGCGATAAGCATCTAGTGCCAGCGCATTGTCCTCCTGCAGGCGCAGCTGCTGGGTGTTGAGATCGATGCTTGGAAATAAATAGTAATCGTGTGGGGCCTCATTGGCGGGATTCATGCGCACCGCGACGGTCACGTCAGGAACGAGACCGGTGTCGAACCGCAGGCGCCAGCGCAAGGCGCCACGTTGGGTCTGGAAGGACCGTGCGATGATCAGCGAGGCAGTGAACTCGTCATTGATGGTCAGGAGATCCGTTACCTCGTCGAATATGACCCCGGCACCGGCCGCTCTCAATCCAACGGTGATGTCAGCCAAAAGCTTGGGATAGGACTGTCGGATCGAGCGGTTGATCTCGATATAGCTGTAATCGCGATCCGGTTCGTAACCAATCAGCTCATAAGCGCGCGTCAGGCTGCCAAAGCGGTACCGGTAGGTGCTCGACGATGGCATGTTGTCGCGCTCGTCGATGACCAGCCCCGACAAGGAACCTTCTTCAGTTAACACCGACCGAAGCAATGCCAGTAGTTCTTCGTCGGAAAAATAGTGGCTGCGCTGATCGATGATGGAGCGGGCACGCTCAAACAGCGCGACATCGACGACCGATGGAAAGGCCCCCTCGGCGCGGACCCAGGTGTCGGGGTGGTTCACCACGCGCCGCTGTTTAAGCTTGAAGGAAACTCGGTTGAAGACGTTGTTGCCAATGTATTTTTCGTTGGTCAGGACTTCGTGGATCGAGGCCCTCGTCCAAGGCCTGCCGCGGTCAGTTGAGATCCCCTCTTGGTTGAGAAGATTGGCGATTTCGCGCTCGGGCAAAGCATCGTCGACGAACAGAGAATAAATCCGATTGACCTGCTCGACTTCCTCAGATGGGCCGAGCGTCAGCACCACCCGGTCTGTCTGCAAACTCTTGCGATCTCCGGCCGCGAGTTCTCCTTTCGGCGTGCGGCTCTCGTCGATCAGTAGCCGTCTCAATCCAAACCCAGCCGGGCCGCCCTGGCGAAAGCCGTGTTCGACCAGTCGGCATTGGCCCGCAAAGACTTTAACGGAGAGCTCGCGGCTGTACTCGCCAGCCATCACGCGCTTCACGTTCTTCAGCAGAATGGACCCGATACTTCCGTCGTTATCGAATTGCTCTCCGCAATAGTGGACCCGGATGCCCGCACGGGAACAGAGATGTTCGTGGTAAGCGCCTTCGTCGGCATCCTGGAACCGCCCCCATCTGCTTACGTCGTAGACAAGTATCGCTTCAAATGTTGCCTGTTTTGACTGCACATCCCGCATCAGGTGTTGCAGGCCTTCTCTGCCATCAATGCGAAGTCCGCTTCGGCCGGAATCTTCGTAGATGTGAATGATTTCGAAACCACGTTGCTCAGCATATCGACGAGATCGTCTCGAGTTGATTTTCCGTCGAGTACTTTTGGTGGTCAGTTGACATCCTGACGTAGGCGGCGGCCGGCGACAGCCTGTCCGTCGGGCTTGTGCTGACAACAGAGCGGTTGGTTCGCCTGATCAAAGGGCACCTGTACTGCTATTTGCTGTGCCTCCCCCGACGGCACCTTCCTTTCGCTAGTACGATGATAAGCAAGCAGGCTCTGGAATGTCGTTTCCAAAAAAGGGCAAGTTCTTTCCGGGGCCATCTGATGTTAGCGTGCCGCCGCGCGGTACGACTTTTGCGCAGGAAATAGCAGCGGCGCTGACAAAGGCTACCGCCGAGCATGGCATTCACGTGAAAACCGTTGCCGGTTGGACCGGGGCCAACGAACGAACGGTGAAAAATTGGTTTGCAGGGACCTATGGCCCGAGTGGCGAGCATCTGTTGATCTTAGCCCGACATTGCGACGAGGTTCTGGACACGATGATCGTGATTATGGATCGACGGGAGCTGATGGTCGGACATAAGATATCCGACATGGAGCGGCGCATCCGAGAGCTTGCAGAGGCCCTTCGGCGTTTGACACCGGAATAGGGGCTCGAACCCTACATTGGCAGCCAAGGCGGCCTTCCGCTCGGCTTTCGGGGCCGACCCGGGGTGCACCGGAACGAAGCCTTTCTGGCCGGCAGGGGCCCGCCTGGGGCCATCACAAGGAAGCTAAGTGTCAGGCCGGCATCCCGTGATGGCCTAGCGCCGCTCATCAGAAAATTGTCGCCGTCCAACACCTGCCATTGAAAGCTCCCAGCGATTTGTGCGGAACGACGGCGACTGCAAGCATACTGCCTTAAGATGCAAAAGCGCCAATGACCACGTGATTGGTCAAGATGCGGGCAGGCTGATCAAAGCAGCATGGTCGGATCGGCTGCCTATTCCGGCATGACAGGCCGCCACAGCCTGCGGGGTACGCGTTGGGCGGTTACTGCCTGGTTGCGACCCAGCGCCCTGCGCATCCATCTGACCGCTGAAAACTTCCCGATCCGGCACGGCCGGAGAGGCGGCCCTGGCTGGTAACGCGAATGCCGCTGTAGTTTCCGCTTCCGCTCACTGCGCCGTTGGCGCTCACCGCAGCGCTGCCGCTGCCGTTTCTGCCCATCATCCTTCCGTTAGTGACGACGAATTCTTCTGTGAGCGTATCTGAACAGCCGGAGGTGCCTGCGCTCGATATCGACCACACGCCGTCGAATTTTCCACCGCTGCCAACGCTGTCGCCACGATCACGTGGCGCGGCCTGACTGCGACGCGCGCGGCGTTCGGAGCGTTCGCGGCGGGCAGGGGCCGCCGATCGCGGTTCCGGGGATGAACCAGATAACGTCTTGTTGTCATTGCCAAGGCTGCCGCCGGTGGCACCCTGGGCAAAGGCCGCGCCAGACAGAAGCAGTGCCGCGCAGATCATCAGTCCGGATCGAAGGCACATGTCAAAATACTCTCCAAAATGGCTCAGTTACAACTTCGCGTCGGGACCATTGACGGTGTTGGCGCAGATTGCGCCGACGACCGGACAGGATTTGCCAGTCTTGCTGCATTGATCGATAGCGGCATCGCGCGCTTGCGCCAGCGTCGGGCGCTGCACCAGCGACCAGTTGCCGCCCATTGCCGCGAAGGCGCCACAACTGGTGCCAAAAAACGACAGTTCGAGCGGGCAGGCGGCCGTGCCGCATTTGGCGCGCGCCTTGGCGACTGCCGACTTGCGCGACGGCTGGTCCCACGACATGCCCCACTTCTTGTCCTTGACGTCAAACACGATCGAGCCCCATGGCTTTTCGTCCCTGGTCGAGCGCAGTCGTTGCAGCAGGCCTTCGGTCGCCTCGCCGGTGGGCGGTAGGTTGCCTTTGAGCTGGAAATCACGGATCGCCACTGCGATACCATTCTTGCTGTTGAGTGGCGCAGGATCGAAATTCAGCTCGTAAAGTCGATCACTGATCTCGGTCAGCTTGATGGGGTCGGTGACCGGCAGGCGATCGAAATCGATACGGGCCGCGTCGGGCAGCCGCGCTTCCTGCACTGATTCCGGAATGATCAGCGGCACGGCGGGCGCCGGTGCGACGAAATAGAAGGTGCCGTCAATTGGTGAGGACGACACCCATGGCTGCTGCGAGCCGCCGGTGGCGCGCTTCACCGCAAGGCCGACCTGGTTGAAGGTCTGAAAAATATCGAGCCCGGACCGGCGCACCGTTGCCGCCAGCGCCTTGGTGTAGGGGCTGTTGCCATCGGTACCGTCCTGGGCAACGCTGCCGGGCTGGGTAGCGTAGGAGATAAGTGTGCCCTCCGGCGCGCGCATCTGGGCAAGGCCGCCTTCGGCCGCGCGCAGGCCGCGGGAACCGAACGGATTGTTACGGCAGGCATCGAGGATGACCATATTGAGACGGGTGCCAGAGCCCTGCATCTGCCGCAGCACCAGATTGACGTCGACCATCTGAAAGTCGACATCTGCCTCGCGCGACGGGTTGGCGTTGACCGGAACCAGATAATTAGCGCCGGAGACCTGCACGCCGTGGCCGGCATAATAAAACAGCGCGACGTCGGCGCCCTGGACCTGGCGGCCGAAATTTTGCACGGCGGCGTCCAGCGCAGCCTTGTCGAGATCAAGTTGCGCACCGTCACCGACCAGCGTGAAGCCGAGCGCGGTTAGCGTCTCGCCCATCAGCTTTGCATCGTTTTTGGGATTGTCGAGGCGGGTGATGCTCTGATAGGCGGCGTTGCCGACGATCAGCGCAATGCGCTTTTCGGCACGCGCAGCACCGGCTGTCGTCAAAAGTGCCGCCATCACCAGCGCGGCAATATGAGCCAGCGATCTCATGCAATGGACGAAATGGTCCATGGTCCTCACCTTGCAATGGGATCATCTTAGCCGGGATCGCGTGAAGCGCAAATGGAAGGAGACATTGTAGATCGTTGACTAGGGCGGCGCGCCCGAGCGTCATCCTGAACGATCTGGAACAGTCTGCCTCGGTAAATAGCGCGGCGTCAGGAAGCATTTAACAGCAGCCTATGCAACCACCTGCCTGTTATGTCTCGGCGAAAGGCGCTGCGATGGTCCTTGATCGACGCTGTTGTACCGCCCGACATGCGCATTTAATCGGAGAAGGTTCGACCCCAGATCCTCTCCCTCCGCCACGGCCGCTCCGCTTTCAATGCCGCCCGTGGCCAAAGTCGCCAAAAAGCCCAATAAATACAAACTCCCTCGTAGTGGTACCGTACGAGAGAACGGCCGATTTCTGAGATTTCAGGCTGGAGACGGCTTTTTTCCCAAAGCTTAGTACTGCGGCGGTTTGGTACGGTTTTCAAAGGCAGCCATCTAAGGTGTTTGCAGCTGCGATCTTGCTAACGGTTCGAATCCCTGTCGGGCAAGGGAGCACGCCACGCTCAGTTGGCAGTTTGAGCAATCACGGGCCACCAATGAAACGGATCAAATGACAACTCGGACCGGGCCAAAAGCTCAAGACTATTCGGTCGTCGCAGGCTCGATGGGCCCCCGCCGTGACTTTCGGATCAGTGTCGGATTACGAGAGGGGTGGGACGCCGAAGGCCGCGTCTTCGACGTTTCCGAAGCTGTCCGCACTGCTCATGCCTGGATGAGACGTCGCGTAGAGGCAGGCCAGCCCGCGCTTTCCGGTATGTTCACCCGTGCAGAAGTCGCTTACGCTTGGCCACGTCTCGACGGGTCGGTGGGCTCTGATCGCGAACCTATTGCGCTTTTTACCGGAGAGGCTGTGCACGCCTATCTGGGGCACTTATCCGACGATGCAATTGAGGCGATGTTAAACGAGCTCGCTGTTGAGCTGGGCGCTGCGCTTGGCCAAGAGCGCATGTATGTCACGTTTACTGATCGAACATGGATATTGGACGCTGGCGAACGTTCGAACTAGTACTGCGATTTGCGACGGTTTTGAAAGGCAGCCATTTTAGGTGCCTGCAGCTAAGGTCTTGCTGACGGTTCGAATCCCTGTCGGACGAGGGAGTGCCCCTAAGGCCAATTCCCCATATCGAAGTTCGAATCCTCTCGCCCCAGCCAGCCAGTCCGAGGGTTAGAGATTCTCCCGGTCAAACCGCAGAAAGGTCGCCAATGGCGGGCTTTTGCGTATTCGGAAAAGTCTCTCGCGGCGAAATTGACCGTGGGTACCGCGAATTCCCGAAAGTCTCCGGTGGACAGTTTCAAAATTCCCGTTTTGGAGAGATTGCGCTTGGAGACTCGGTTCGATCGCCACTGCGGCCCAAACTTGGCACTCAGTTTGAGCAAATTCTCCGGGTCTCGGCCACTTCGTTCGCGTCACCGATGTCCTCGGCGAGAAGTCACCAGACGTCGGCTTCCGTGCAGTCCAGCTCGAAGCGTCTCCGCTCTTTAATGATCCGGTGCAGGCCTCGGAAAAGCTCGTGACGGTCCGGGACTTTCGCACGAACCTGTGGGACCGGCCCAACTTCAGGGTTCGGCGCGTCAATGCCGAAGATCTCTCTCCAAGTCCGACGGGCGTTCGCCGCAATATAGCTTATCGACCGAAGAACAATAAGCTGGGCCGCGTGGCTGGCGAAATATTCGACGTGAAAATCAGGGACGGCAACGACCATCTTTCACTTCCGTATTGCGGACTTGTGACGTCCCGTGGTCGATCGTTCGCGGACAAGCAAAGCGTCGGGGCCCCTGTCATTTCAAAATCCGGTGCTTTATCCGGCTTTATCATGGGGCGTAGCGCCCATGAAAGTCTAATTCTCCCCGTCGACGAGCTGACGAAAGAGCGATCGCTCTCTTTCGGGACCTTCGGCGAAGATTGGCCCAAGGTCCGCATCGCGGACGAGAAGAATCGCGCCTCCTGAGGGACGCAACCGCAACGCTTTCCGATCTGTTGGGTAGCAGAAAGCCAGTCGAAGTAGCATTTGTGACTTCGCCCGCCATCTAGGCGGATCCGATAATATCGCATTGTTCTAGCCATCTGAATCCCAGCCGTTTTCGGATATGGTTTCGATGCATGTAGCAACCTGTGCGGGCAGATGTCATGCGCTCATGGCGGCAGACCGAGTAACCGCTAGTGCGACGCAGCATTTTGCCGCTTGAGATATGGTCCTACCTTGTTGTCATCAGTCGGAGGTCCGCCAATCGGAACCGCGGTCACGCATCGGCGATCAGGCCGGTGCCGGCCGGGACGATGGGCGGGATCGCCGATGCGCCGTGCAGGCGCAGTGCATGGGCGACCAGCCCGCGCATCACATTCGCGCGTGCTGTTCGTGCCATGAGATGACGCGCCGAGGTGAAATAGACGTATTCGAGCGCATTGCGGACGCCGACAGGACCAGCCGCGGTCAGCGCCTTCGTCACGTCCTCGGACAACGGCTGATCGGCGGCCGTCATGGTCATGCCCATCATCACGACGAGTGCGGGCGGGCTGTAGGGGATGTCGTAGGCGAAGGTGTTGGCGGCATCGAGCGCTGCGCGGTCGCCCGACGCCAGTAGCGTGATACATTTCAGCACGCGCATATGCAGCATGAAATCGGACGCCGGATCGGCCATCTCGATGCCGCGGTCGAACAGGATGACGGCTTCCTTGAAGTTGCCCCGCGCCTGCCGCAACTGACCCATCACGGGCAGCGCGGCGGCGAAGTCGGCCGTGCGTGCGAAGGCGCGTTCGGCGATATCTTCGGCCAGGTCGAGATGACCGCGATGAATGAAATACAGCAGCTTGGCGGCCGCCAGCATCAGCAGCGGATTGTTCTCGATGGCCGGCAAGCAATCCAGCACGGTGGCCTCGATCTCGCTCTCAAGCTCGTCGCGTTCCTCGCTGCTGACACCCGTGAAGGGACTGGCGAGAACCAGGCGCGCGAACAGATGCAGGCACCATTGCAGCGCGATGTCGGGATTGGCGGGATTTTGCGCACGCATGGCGCTCAGCTCCTGGCCCTTCTTGAGCCAGGCTGGATTGGACGACGACAGCAAAGTCGACGCCTTGCGCAGGCGGATGTCGAGCGGCTGGTCGGACGGTGTGCCGAGCCCCGCCGAGGCATGGGCCAGCGCGTTTCGCAGCTCCTTGATCGTGCCCTGCGAAACCCGCGTCGCTTCCGACGCAAAGGATGCGCTGTCGGCGAGATCGAGGCGGAACGCCCTGACGATGCGTTTCGACGGCATCTCGCGCAGTGTCGCCGTGCAATCGGGGCGATCGTCGGTGGTCTGAAAGCTCACCTGCAAGACATAGCGCAGCCCGCTTGAGACACTGTGGCGCCAGTCGTCGACGATGACGGTTTTCTGCGCGGGTGACATGCCGGCGGCGATTCCGTCGCGCAAGTGATCGAGCAGCGATAACGCCCGCGTGTCGATGCGGTCGCGTTGCTCGACAAAGGCCGGAACTACTGCGAGATAGGCATCGATCGGTCCCGACAGCGGTGACGCCATGATCGGCACCGCCGATGGTTCGGCGATCCAGACATAACCCTCGCCATATTGCGTGGCGATGTAGCGGGGCGACTTGGCGCTGTCGCCGAGTTTGGCGCGCAGACGGTTGACCAGGAAATCGATGTTGCGGTCGGAAGACTCGTTTTCCGGCGACGCGATCTCCTCGATCAGCCGGCTGCGCGACATCAACTGATGCGGGTTGCGCGAAAAGGCAAGCAACAGTGCCCGCTCGTTGCGGGTGAACTGGATAGTTTTGCTGCCTCGTCGCGCGAATAGGCAGGTCTCGTCCAGGATCAGCTCTCCGAACGAGAGGCCTTGCGCCTTGCTCATACCAAACTCCAGTCGCGCTTTTGGACCGGCACCGAAACCGGGCCTCGGTTTCGAACCGGGCGATTCTGCGCTTGTCCGCTTATACCTTATCCTGCCACCGTCAGGATGCGGTCCGTTGTCTTGCGCACCTTGGTTCCAGGTCGACACGAAGGCCGCCCGATTTTGCCGGCCGGCCTTCACTGCTCGCAAGCAAGGGAGGGCACGGCCCCTGAGCACACCCAGCACGATGGTGCCGACTAAGGCCATGGGCCGCATAGGGCGGCGACGATGCTCTGACTGACGAATTCGGTCATGGGAGGCGCATCTCTGTCGCGTGTTTCAGCGCAGGGCAATGTCGACGACGTCGAATCGAGGCCAGCGTCTCGCACGACATGTGCGGAACCGCGTATCGGCATTCTCACGCTTTTTCTCTGCCACACGCATCGCGTGTGGAATGTTGCGGCAATGTTATGAATTGTTCAGCAATTGTTAGAAAGCGTGCTCTTTCAGTTACTTACGAATTGTCTTTTGCCGCGCAACACTGATTTTTGGTTGTGAAGGTGCCCCGGTCCGGTGTTGAACTCCCATCCTGAGATGCGCCACGGCGTGGAAGTGACGGGGACGAACATGCAGTTTGGTCGTGGACAAGAGTGGATGCGCAGCGCTGCAGGCGCGGCTTTGGCGTTCGGGGTGTCGGTCTCGATGGCAACACTGGCGCAGGCCGCATGTACGCCGGCAGCCACCGCACCGACGCCTGCGCCGGGCACCACGGTGACTTGCGATTTGACGACCATCGATCAGAATCCTTCTTCGGGCTATGGCACCGGCATTCAAACGGGCATCACGATCGACGTCCTCAATGGCGCGACAGTGCAAGGAACGGGGGCGCCGGCCGCGGCATCTGGGTCGGAGATGCCACGATCCGCAACGGTGTTGGCGCTTCGATTCTAGGCGGGCTTAGCGGCATCAGTTCGTCCTCGAACGTGACGCTGACCAATCAAGCGGGCGCTAGCATTTCCGGTGGGACCAATGGCGTCGTTTCGACAGCCGGCGCCATCACGGTCGATAATGCAGGAAGCATCACCGCAACAAGTGGGGCCGCCATCGATGCCCTCATCGACATCACGGTGATCAACCGCGCTGGCGGTGTCATTTCCGGTGGGCCAAGCGCCATATTCGCACGCGGTGGCAACGTCACCCTCGACAATGCCGGGAGCATCACGAGCGCAGGTACGACCGTTTCCGCCTTCGATCGTGTGGCGCTGATCAACCGGGCCGGAGCAACCATCAGCGGCAGCATCATTGGAGCCAACGGTGTTGACGTGAATAATTCCGGACACATCGACATCCTCGGTGGCCCGAATCTGAAGGTGGTCAATACCGGGACGGGGTCGATTGGCAACATATTCGGCCTGGGGGCGCCGATATCGACAATTCCGGAACGGTGGCCGACATCAACACCGTCGGGACGAGCAGTGTGGTCAATCGCGCCGGCGGAAGCATGGGCAACGTTGTCGGGTATGGCAGTCTTGTCAATCACGCTGGCGGACACATAGCAGGCGTCGGTGCCGGGGACATGTCCGTCGATAATTTCGGGACGATTGGGACCATAACGGTGAGCGGCAACTCGCAAATCGTGAACAATGCGGGAGCAAGCATCGCCGGCTCGACGTTTGGTATTCAAGGGTTTTTCGGATTCCCTGCGTCGATCGTCAACGCTGGCACCATCAGCGGCACCACCGGTGCGATACGGGTGATGAACGGCGGCGACACAATCGCCAATCTCGCCGGCGGCAGCATCATTGGCGAGACCTTCGGCGTTCATGCCAATCTCGATGTGTCCATCATCAATTCCGGAAGGATTTCAGGTGCAGCAGCGGCGAGCTACGGCGTTTTCGCGGGCGGCGCGTTGCAACTGTTCAACAATGTTGGAGCCAGCATCAGCGGGTCAGTGTACGGAATTTTTGGAAGCGGTGGCGCATCGATCGTCAACTCCGGAAGCATTAGCGGCGGTACAGCCGCGATCTGGTTCGGCGCCGGCGGCAATACACTCACGCTGACGCCGGGCTCCGCCATCTCCGGCTATGTCGTCGGCTTCGGCGACACGTTGCAACTCGGCGGCATTGGCGCGGCGAATTTTGATATCTCGCAACTCGGCTTTGACCCCACACATAAATATTCTGGCTTCATCACTTTCAACAAGGTCGACAGCTCGCTGTGGACGCTGACCGGCGCCTCGACCTATGCCTACCCCGTCAATGTTAATGGCGGCACGCTCGCGGTGAACGGCAATCTCGCTTCCGCCAGCCTGCTCACCGTCAATCCCGGCGGCATCCTCGGCGGCTCTGGCATTGTCGGCGTCACTGCCATCAATGGCGGCACGCTGGCGCCCGGCAATTCCATCGGCACGCTGACCATCGCCAGCCTGACCATGACGGCGGCCTCGACCTATCTGGTGCAGGTCGAAGGTGCCGCATCGGACAGGACGATCATCACCGGGACTGCCGCGATCGCCGGCAAGGTCAGTGTCGATCCGCTGGCGCGCCTCACATCGACCACGACCTATACGATCATCAATGCGGGCACCCTGACCGGCACATTCGACACCGTCTCCCTCACGAACAATTTCGGCCGCAATGCGCGGCTGAGCTATGCCGGCAACAACGTGCTGCTGACCCTCGATCCCGGCCTGTTGTCGCCGATCCTGCCGGGCAATGCCTCGGTCAATCACAGGAACGTGGCTGCCGGCATCGACAATGCGCTGGAGGGCGGGGCGGCCATGCCGGCGTCGTTCAATGGGTTGTTCCTGCTGGGCGGCAACAATCTGCTCAATGCGCTGACGCAGATCTCGGGCGAGACCTCAACCGGTTCGCAGCAGACCACCTTCGATGCCATGACCCAGTTCATGGGCGTGCTGTCCGATCCCTTCACCGCCGGTCGCGGTGGTCCTGCGCCGACGCCTCTCGCATTCGCCGAAGACGACGCGCTCGCTTATGCGCCGAACGGCCGCAAGCGCACCCGCACCGAACGTGACGTCTTTGCGATGTTCACCAAGGCGCCGCCGCGCGCCTATGAGGCGCGCTGGAACGTCTGGGCTGCCGGCTTCGGCGGGTCGCGCACCACCGATGGCAACACCGCCCTCGGCTCCAACCGCACCACCGGCAACATCGCGGCGGCTGCCGTCGGCGCCGACTACTGGTTCTCACCGTCCACCGTGGCCGGCTTCGCGCTGGCCGGTGGCGGCACCGGCTTCTCGGTTGCGGGTGGCGGCAGCGGCCAGTCCGACCTGTTCCAGGCCGGCGCCTTCGTTCGTCACAGCGTCGCGTCGTCCTATATCACCGCGACCGCGGCTTACGGCTGGCAGGACATCAGCACCGATCGCCTGATCACCGCGGTCGGCACCGAGCGACTGCGCGCGAACTTCAATGCCAATGCGTTTTCCGGCCGCATCGAAGCCGGCAATCGCTGGCTACTGCCGGAGCTCGGTGGCGTCGGCCTGACGCCTTACGCGGCCGTTCAGGTCACGGCTTTCGATCTGCCTGGCTATACGGAGACCTCGGCGAGCGGTGCCGGCGGGTTCGCTCTCACCTATGCCGGCAAGACCGTCACCGCGACCCGCACCGAACTAGGTCTGCGCGGCGACAAGTCGTGGGCCCTGGCGGAAGGGCTGCTCACGCTGCGCGGCCGCGCCGCCTGGGCGCACGACTACACAACCGACCGCAATGTCAGCGCCGTGTTCCAGTCGCTGCCCGGCTCGACCTTCATCGTCAACGGCGCCAGCGCCGCCCGCAACGCCGCGCTGACCTCGGCTTCGGCCGAAATGTCCCTCGCCGGCGGCTGGTCGGTGGCGGCCACCTTCGATGGCGAGTTCTCCGATGTCAGCCGCAGCTACGCCGGCAAGGGCGTCGTGCGGTATGCGTGGTAGCGCCGCGCGGCCCGCGTCGCGGCCACATTTCGATAAGTGTCAGCCTTCCCGATCTCATGCTCGCGAAACGCGGCATGATTTGGTGTTGAAAGCGCCGGAAAAGAGCCTTCTAGAGCGGAATGTCGGCCTCTTAGGAACACTTATTCTACGCTCAGCTAACGCGTCCTTTGCCGTCGATGAGCCATTCCATAACGTCTGATGAGCGAACGACCGGAGTTGGCGCGGAGCGGGCATTTGGTGAAGGGCCAAGTGCCATCTTCGGACATTGCGGCTGATGCGGAGTACGGGAGTTAGGCGCCACCTCTGATGCGCCTTCCTTATTGGCGGCGAATTCCAGCGGCCATCAGTAATATGAGGCATCGGGACAAATAGCCGACGGTCGGGTCTCATCCCGTCACTCTCATTTCGATCGGTCAGGCCAAAATGGATTTCACCAACTCGCGTTCTGCAAGAATGAAATCGAAGAACGCCGCAATACGCGGGACCTGACGGAGGTCAGGATGCGCCAGCAGGCGCCAGCTTCGAGACAGCTCCGGAATTGGGCCGAGCACGCGTACGAGATCGGGTTCGGCGTCGCCCAGGGACGCGGGGAGGGGCCCAAGGCCCAATCCCGACTTCACGGCATAGATAAGACCCAACACGCTGTTCGTGCGCGCCGACATCTTGACGTCCGGCGCCACGTTCCGCAGCCATACCGATGCGCGGTGCATGCTGAGCGTTTCATCGAAGCCGACAAGCTGATGATTTGGTAGGTCATTCACCGTCGTAGGCTGGCCGTGCTGTTCGACGTAACCCCGGCTCGCATAGACCGCCCAGATCGAATCCGCGACCTTGCGGCCGACAAGTTCGTCGTCGGTATCGCCGGACCGGAAGGCGACATCGGCCTCGCCCTTCGACAGATCGAGGTATCGGTCGCTCGTTACAAATTCAATCCGAAGCTTGGGATGGCGGGTCTGGAAGCGCTCGATGAGGGCGGATTTAGTCATGCGGCCGATGATCGGTTCTGGGCAAGTCACCCGGATCACACCGGTCAGGTCGTTGGCCTCATCGTTGACCCGCCGTTCGAAGTCGGTCACCGCGGCTTCGATGCGCTCGGCGTGGGGTAACAACTCCTCGCCGAATTTTGTCAGGCGATAGCCTGACGGGTGACGCTTCACCAGCGGCTGCCCGATCGCGCGCTCCAGTTCGACTAAGCGCCGCTGTACCGTCGATTGACTAAGCCCCAACGATTTCCCGGCGGCGATCGTGCTGTGGTGTCGGGCCACGGCGAGAAAATACTTCAAATCGTTCCAATCGAACATGGTGCGATTATGCACTTCTGCGGCGGGGGACCGCAATCCTGCGGCTTACGACGGTGGCATTGGACGTCTAGGCTTTTTATGAGGACGCCAACAGGCGTTCCCTGGCGGCCTAGATATCCGGGAGATCGAGATGAAGAGCCTTGTACACCCGCTGATATTGGGGGTGGTGACGACCGCCCTCGTATCGTCGGCCGTCGCGCAGCCAGCAAGGGCTGAATGCTCGCAGCCCGTCAAAATGATCGTGTCATACCCGCCGGGGTCGCCAGACGATGTGATCGCGCGAATCATGGCGCAAAAGCTCTCCGAGGCGGGCGGGCGGTTCTATGTCGAGAATCTCCCCGGCGCCGGCGGGATGATCGGCACCGCGACGGCCGCCAAGGCGTTGCCGGACGGCTGCACCATGGTCATCGTCAATCAGAACTTCGTCGTTCAGCCCGCGATCGGCGAAAAGCTTGCCTACGAGGTTCCCGACAGTTTTACGCCGGTCACACTATTGGTCGCGGCGCCCGAAACGATTTCGGTCAACCCGTCCGTGCCCGCTACCACCATCAAGGAACTTGTTGCGCTGGTGCATGCGAGCCCCGCCAAGTACAATTACGCTTCGCCCGGTTATGGTTCTTCGCCGCATCTCGCAAGCGAGCGGCTATTCAAACACACGCTCGGGCTCGACGTCGTGCACGTCCCGTTCCAGGGCGGGCCTCCGGCCGTGACCTCAACGGTTGCCGGTCACACCCAGATTCTGCACCTCACCCTTCCGATCGTTGCCCCGCTGGTGCGCGACGGCAAACTTCGTTTGCTCGCAATTGCCGACAAGACGCGCGCTCCAGAATTTCCCAGCATTCCCACGCTGGAGGAGGCAGGCATACCGAACCACGAGGTCGGATTCTGGGACGGGATATTGCTGCCGAAGGGAACGCCTGACGACATCGTCGAACTCAGGCATCGGCAAATTGGTCAGATCATGGCGTTGCCGGACGTGCGGGATCGGTTGGCAGGGCTTGGATATACGCCGATCAATGGCTCGCCGAACGCGTTCGCGGCGCATCTGCAGACCGAGCTAAGCAAATGGAAAGCTATCGTCCGCGACGGCAACATCAAACCTGAATAATCCGATCTGAAACGAGTTCGAAAGCGCGTGCCATGAACATAGAGTTTTCCGTCGACCCTGATGTTGCCACGGCGGCGATGCGCGCGCAGTGGGACCAGGCGGCCCGGGGCTGGCGCGACTCCGGCGCCGTCATTCGGCCGTGGCTGCAGCAGGCGACGCAGGCCATGCTTGGAATGGCCGGCGTTAAACCCGGCGCCCATGTCCTCGATGTGGCCGCCGGCGCCGGAGACCAGACCCTTGATATCGCCGAGCGGGTTGGTCCAGACGGCTACGTGCTGGCCACGGATTTATCGCCCGAGATTATTCAATTCGCAGCGCAGCAGGCTACTGCCGCGGGTCATCGCAACGTCGAGACGCGCGTTTCGGACGGACAGAACTTGCAGGTCGAGGACACCAGATTCGATGCGGTGGTGTGCAGGCTAGGCCTGATGTTTTTCGGCGACCCGTTACAGGGATTGCGTGAAATGGCGCGGGTGCTCAAACCCGGTGGCGGCGTCTGTACCATGGTGTTCGGGTCGCCCCAGGCCAATCCCTGTGTGACGACGCTGATGTCGACGGCGCTCGGGCACGCCGGCCTGCCGCCGCGCGATCCGTTTCAGCCCGGCGGACTGCTCAGTCTCGGCAAGCTCGGCCTGATCGATGACCTGTTCAAGGGGGCGGGATTCCGCGAGGTCGCGACCACCAGCGTTGCAGCGCCGTTTCACCTCCCGACCGTCAAGGACTACATGAAATTCGTACGAACATCGGCGGGGCCGATCGTCGAGATATTGAAGAGCCTTGACGGCGTTAAGGCTGAAGCCGCATGGGCGGATATGGAGCAAGTTCTCAGTCGATATGAAACGGCCACCGGGTGGGAAGGTCCAAATCAAATGTTATTGACGGCCGCAAGAAAATTGTAGACCCCCTCCATGAGGGACAACGGTCGTTCGTTTCATACGGTCGCTTCTGACGCAAAGCTGCCATCCAGTTAGCGAGCTCTAACAGTCTGCTGAAAAACTCCGGCGCCGGGCGTCAAAACCGTGAACAAAACGGAATCTAAAAGAGTCTGGAACGGAATCGAACTGCGGCGGAATTGAGTTTTTCAGCAGACTGCTAATGTTACAAGCGCAGGGGGCGTTCGGTGGACGCAGTGGTCTGTGAAGATGGCGAGCTGCATTCACAGAATTCACGACCGTCCACAGCATTGAATCTTCCATAACAGTTGATGGACGAATGCTGATGCTTTGCGTGGGCGGCTGCTCTATCGGCCTATCGCCGACCTTCACGCCGCAGCGCGACGGTATCAAAATCGTGGTTTTATCAGTGCCTCCTTCGCTTGCAGGCCGCGACCGCGTCTCGGGATACGGCGGGTTGGCTGGATTGACGCGTCGCCCGCGTCAAAAGCCGGAGAGTTGCCGGTAGATCGCCCTACCAAGCGCAGCCGGTGGTGCTCGGTTGGCAAACGTGAGTTCAAGCGCAAAAATTTGCATTCCTTGCAACGGGTTTAAGGCATTGGAATTCGGACACAATCCTGCACAAACCGCGCGGCGATGCTGGTGGCATGCGGAGTGCATTGAGACATGCGTGGTCTCCTGTGACGCCCTTCGGCGTCCTGCTGGTCGAATGGCTCATGAATATGACGGTCCCCCTATCCTCAGCTCTATGGAAGCCGATGTTTTGTCGCGGATCACCGAAGAGCGGTGGCTCGAACTGACGACGGAGCTGATCCGTACCGGTCAGCCGCGCTCGGGCAACCCGCTCGATCCTGATCTGCCGCCGGCGGAGGAAGAAGCGATATCGATGCTAGTCGCCGGTAAGCTGGAAGCAATCGGGATGGAGGTCACTAAGCATTCGGCGCAGCCGCATCGGCCCAATGTGCTTGGCGTTCTGAAGGGACGGGACGGGGCGCCTTCGCTGATCATCAACGACCATCTCGACACCTATCCGGTCGTGGAGCCGGAAAAGTGGCACATGACCGACTTTGATCCGTTTAAGGCCACACGACATGGCGACCTGCTTTATGCGCGGGGAACGTCGGACACGCGCGGCAACCTGGCGGCATCGTTGCTCGCAGTCCAGGCTTTGGTCGAGGCCGGTGTCGTCCTCGATGGCACGCTGATGTGCTGCTACACCGTCGATGAGGAGCGCAACGGGACCGAAGGCTCCATCTACATGTTGCAGCAGGTCGGCCTCACCGCAGATTATGAAATCACTGCGGAGCCGACCGCGTGGGGCGATGTGGCGGACGACTGGGGCATGAATCTGTCGGTGGCTAATTCTGGTCACTGCTTGATCGAGGTCACGGTCAAAGGCATCAAATCGCACATCTGGCGTCCCGATATCAGCATCAATGCGATCACCGAGGCCAGCCGGCTGCTGCCGCAGTTGAAGGCGATGGCGTTTACCCACGTGCCGGCCGGCTTCATGGGGCACACCCCGCCTTGCTGTTCGGTTGTGCGAATTCGCGGCGGTCTGGCTGGCGAAATGCAATTCTCGCCGGATGCCTGCACCATCACGCTGGCCGTGGTCGGCATCGTGCCGGGCATGACGCTGGCCAGCGTGATTGCCGACATCGAGCAGGCCGCCCGCGACACGTTCGCGGGCCATAACGAGATCGGCGTCGATGTCCGGCAGGTGCCGGGCTCGCTGTTCGTCAATGCCACCGAACCGGTACCGATCGAGGAAGAACCCTGCAAGTCGCTGCGTGCGGTCTACCGCCAGCTGATGGGCCGCGAGCCCGGGGTCAACCGCAAGAACGCCTTCAACGACACGATCCGCTTTCGCGAGGCCGGCATCAATGCGGTGACCTTCGGTCCCGGCGAAGATGGCTGGGCGGTCGACAACGAGAACATCTCCATCACCAAGGCGGTGATGGCGACCAAGATCTACGCGCTGACCATCATGAAAGTGCTGGGGCTGCGGATGTAATGGCGGATCCTGGAGCGTCCTTGAGCGGGCCGCGCACCAACAGCCCTGGCCGGTTGCGAATGCCGCAGGTGTCGCGGTCCTTCCTGCTGTCGTCCCTGTCGGTTGCGGTCTTGCTCGGCACCTGGGTTCTGGTCACCGAGATGGGCTGGGCGAACGAATTGTTCCTACCGAAACCGCAGTCGGTCTGGGCGGCATTCGTCAAAACGCTGACGCGCGGTTATCAAGGCTCGACGTTGATGGAGCACATTGGCGCCAGCCTGTACCGCATCCTGGTGGCGTTCGCGCTCGCCTGCCTGGTCGGGATCCCCTTGGGGGTGCTGATGGGCGTGTCGCGCGATGCGCGATCGTTGCTTAATCCGCTGATCGAATTCTACCGGCCGCTGCCGCCGCTCGGGCTCTACACGCTGCTGGTGATGTGGCTGGGTATCGGCGAGACATCCAAACTATCGCTGCTGTTCCTAGCGGGATTGCCCGGCATCGTGATCTCGACCATTCAGGCCGTCTCGACGATTGATCCGATTTACGTACGGGCCGCCAAATCGCTCGGTGCCACGCGACGCGTCTTGGTGTTCGAGGTTTACCTGCCTGCCGCGGGCCCGATGATCCTTGCCGGCATGCGGATCTCACTGGGCTTCATCTACACCGTGCTGGTTGCAGCGGAAATTGTCGCCGCCTCCGCCGGCATCGGCTGGATGATCTGGGATGCCGCCAAGTTCCTGATGTCCGACATCGTTATCATGGGCCTCATCGTGCTCGGGCTCACCGGCGTCGCGCTGGACTTCGCGATGCGCTGTGTCGGACGCGTGTTGATGCCCTGGACTTACCGCTCGCTTAGCTAAATTCCGGGCCGCCGAAAGGGGAGGTGGCCCGGTGCAAAACGTCCCCGTATTTCAGGAGAGAACGATGAAGAGACTGCTCGCTTCACTCGCCACTGCGACGGCCGTTCTGACCAGCGCGGCATTCGCGGCCGACAAGCCAACCAAAGTGACGGTCGGTTATCTCAACCTGGTCAACGCGCAGCTCGTCACCAAGAACCTTGGCTTGCTTGCCAAGGAGATGCCGGGCGTCGAGATCAAATATGTCAAGGTGGGCGGCGGCGGCGATATGCTGCGGGCCATCGCTGGCAGCGACGTCGATTTCGGTGGCCTCGGTAATCCGCCGACTGCAATCGGCGCCACGCGCGCGCTGCCGATAAAGGGCATCCTGGTGCTCAACATGCTCGACTACGTCGAGTCGATGGTTGTCCGGACTTCGAAGAATATCAAGTCGCTCAAGGATCTGAAAGGCAAGACGGTCGCAGCGCCATTCGGCTCGACGACCCATTACCTTCTATTGCAGGCGCTCAAGAAGGAAGGCGTCGATCCATCGTCGATGAAGATCCTGGACCTGCCACCGGCGGACATCGCCTCTGCCTGGCTCCGCGGCGACCTCGACGCCGCGTGGTTCTGGGAGCCCAATCTCGACAAGACTGTCAAGAACGACGGCAATATCCTGATCACCTCCGGCGACATGCTCCGGAAAGGCTACCCGACGTGGGACATCGGTGTGGTCATGAATGCATTTGCCGAGAAGTACCCAGATTATGTCGTTAAATTTGTCAGGGCGGAATGCGCGGGGATCGATTTCTGGCTGAAAAATCCGGAGAAGACCGCCGAAATCATCGCTGACGAGCTTTCGTTGCCGATCGCGGATGCAACGCGAATGATGAAAGGGACGTCGATGGTTGCGTGCGACAAGCAACTGACTGCGCCCTATCTCGGGACGTCCGCGAAAAAGGGTGAGTTTGTCGATACGTTGCTGGCGACCGCCGATTTTCTTGTAAAGCAGGAAAGGCTGCCCAAGCTGCTGCCGCGCAAGGACTTTGAGGCCTTTATTGTGCCCGGCTATGTCGAGAAAGTGCTGGGCAAGTAATCGCCGGAAACATCGATCGGGCGGGGCACGCGACGACGTGCTCCGCCTTGCCAAGTGGGGGGATAGTTCATAGCCTTTCGGACGATCACGCTGATCTGGAGAACGTATGGTTCGCAACGCAGGCAATCTGGCCCATGGAGCCGCTTGTCCTGGCGATGCGCGCGATGTGAGGGTTGATCGTTACCTGCTCAAGGCGTTGGCCAGGCCCGATCTCGATCTGGTCATGTCGACGGGCGCCGTCTTCACCTACGAGAATCGCGACTATCTGCTGCGTGAGGGTGAAACCGGTGACGGCATCTATATCATCCTGAGCGGTGTGGTGGAGAGCACCTTTACCGGCCAACACGGCCGCGAATTGATGCTTGCAACCTGGCATGAGGGAGACTTTGTGGGCGCACCCTATGTGCTCGGCGATCACCGCCACAGTTGGTCGGCAAGGTCGCTGGGGCGGGTCGAGGCGCTGCACCTCGATCAGGGCGCCATCCGCAGGCTGATCGGGCTGTCACCGGCGTTCGCCGTAGCGCTGATCGAAAGCCTTGGATTCAAGGGCGAAACCTATTCCGCGCTGGCCCAGATGCTGGGCGGCCAGAAAGTCGGCGAGCGGCTGGCCCTGTTGCTCCTCAATCTGTGCGAGAACGCCGCCACGTTGGGCGGCAACTCGGTCTCGTTGGGGCGTATTACACAAGCGAACCTAGCAAGAATGATCGGAGCGACGCGGCAATCGATCAGCCTTGCCTTGAATCGTCTGGAGGACGAAGGCGTCATTACTGCGCACGCGACAACGATGGTCGTTAACGACATCGCCGAGTTGAGGCGCGAGGCGGGCCATTGATCCGAGTGCCTGACGCCGGCACGACGACTTTAGCGACCGGCCTGACAATTAATTGCTCCTTTTTGCCATGGAAGTATCCCACCGTTCCGCCGGGAGGGACATGCGTTCTTCCGCCATGGGCAGATCGTTTTCGGCCACCAGTTGATGATCGAAATATCGATTGAGCGGGATCTTTTGGTCATTTTCATCGCAGGAATCTTCGGAGGAATTGTTCGCGGCTACTCGGGATTCGGCTTCGCGCTGGCGGCGATGCCGATCCTGACCATCGTGGTCTCTCCGGCTATCGCGGTGCCTGCGGTCTTCCCGCTGGAGTGCCTGATCGGGCTTTCGACCTTGCCGCGCGAGCAGGTTAACGTGGATCTGAGCGTGCTCAAATGGCTGGCTCTCGGGTCGTTGATCGGCACGCCGCTCGGCATCGGCGTTTTGTCTCTGATGCCGGCAAACCCGATGCGTCTTGCCGTCGCTCTGGCGGTCGGGGCGGCGACGTTCAGAGCCTGGCGGGGGATGCGGGAAACCATGGCCGAGAACCCCTCGAATCTGGCCTTAATCGGCTTCCTGTCGGGCTGCCTCAATGGCGGGACGGGTCTGAGCGGGCCGCCTGTGATTGTTTCCCTGCTCGGCAGCAACATGCCGGTGATCGCGGCGCGCGCCACATTAATTGCCTTCATCGCGATGAGCGCAGGGTTTGGCGTCGTTCTCTCCGCCGCGCACGGAGCTTATTCGCTGCATGTCGCGCGCATCAGCCTCATGATGGCGCCGGCGGCGGCAGCGGGCTGTGCGCTTGGCCTGTTCGCCTTCTCCTATGGACCGCGCCATTGTTATCGTTCGATTTCGCTCTCGCTTCTCGCCGTCGCCATGACCATTGCCGTTGTTACGGCGACCCTCGCCATGATCAATTAAATCGCAATATGTGCGGCAGCCTGCCCAAGGAAATTCCACATGGACCTCGCGTTGATCGACTTCAGTTTTGCTTCAGTTCGTTCGGCACTGGCGCGCGGCGTATCGGCCGATAGGATCGTCGAGGAAGCCTGCCGCCGCGCGCAAGCCTGCGCGGAGGATGGCATATTCACCTCGCTCGTCCCGCCGGCGCAGGCCACCGAGCGGGCCCGGCAGTTGCAAGCCAGGGCCGATGCCGGTGAAAATCTGCCTCTGCTCGGCCTGCCGTTTTCGGTCAAGGATAGCATTCACGTTGCCGGGATGATCACCACCAGCAACTGTGCGGCGCTGCAATTGAAGCCGGAGGACTCCGCCTTTGCCGTCACGCGCCTGGAGGACGCCGGCGCGGTCCTGATCGGCAAGAACACGCTGGACCAGTTCGCCACCGGCCTGAACGGGACCCGAAGCCCCGAGCCGCTGTGCCGCAATGCGATCAACCCGGCCTACATTCCTGGCGGCTCCAGTTCCGGCTCTGCGGTCGCTGTGGCGCGTGGTATCGTCGCGTTTTCGCTCGGGACGGACACTGGTGGCTCGGGGCGGGTGCCCGCGGCTTGCAACGGCATCATTGGCCTGAAGCCGACCATCGGTCTCGTGAGCTCGCGTGGACTGCTATACAATAACCGTTCGTTCGACTGCATTCCGGTGTTTACGACACTGTGCGACGAGGCTTACGAAATTCTCGAACACATCGCCGGATTCGATGTCGAGGACCCGCTCAGCCGCAGCGATGCGGATGCCATCGACCTGCAGGCCCGGCCGTCGGAGCCGCTGACGATCGCTGTTCCGCGTGCGGACCAGATGACGTTCTTCGGCGATGAGGAAGCGCGCAGGACGTACGAGGTCAATCTCGCGCTGCTGCAGTCGATGGGGCACCAGTTGCGGCCCATCGACTTCACGCTGTTCGAGGCGGCGGGCCGTCTGGTCTTTCAGAGCGCCATGGTCGCGGAACGCCTGATCGACTACAAGGACGTCGTCGAAAACCATCGGGACGCCATTCATCCGGCGGTTTGGGCTGCGGTCGAGCCCGGCTTCAAATACACCGCGATGGACGCCTTCGAGACGCTGTATGCGATCAAGGCGCTGCAGCGCAAAGCACTCCTGCTGCTCGAGGGATGCAGCGCCATGGTGGTGCCGACCGTGCCGACTGTGTTCACCATCGATCAGATGCTGGCGGACCCGATGGCGCTCAATACTGCGATGGGCACCTATACCTATTTCGTCAATCCGCTGGACATGTGCGCAGTGGCCGTTCCCGGCAAGGCTCGCGCCGACGGCCTGCGCTCTTCACTTTGCTTCGTCGCACGCTCAGGGGCTGATGGCCTGGTGCGGACGCTCGGGCGCACGTTCGAACGACAGGTCGCAGCCACGGGACAATAGTTCCACGACATGCTGCGGCTCTGGAACGAACGTGTCGTGCCGCATCGCCAGGCGTGCCGGCGACTGCTTTTGCCAGTCGGCGTCACTGCTTCGACCGGCCGGTGTCGATTAATTGCTTTGGCATTTTTGGCGGTGAACTAGCTTACCGCCTACCAAACCTCGAATGGTCCGGAGCTTCGTATGTTGGACGTCAGAACGGCCGCCTTCACTGCTGCGATCTTGCTTGCGTCGGTCTTTCGACCGGATCCGGCGTCTGCCGAATTGCTGAAGGCAAGGCTCGCCCAGAATTTGGGTCCGATCTCCGGCGTCGTCATCGTCGCCAGGGAGCAAGGCTTTTTCGAAAGGCGCGGGCTCGATATCTCGGTCAGCAACTTCACCTCCGGGAAGCAATGCCTCGACACCGTGGTCGGTGGCGGTGCTGACATTGCCACAACGGCGGAGGCCCCGGTGACGGCGGCGGCGATGGCCGGTCAGTCGATCGCCTTCCTCGCCCGCATGGAATATTCCGACCTCAAGACGATCGTGGCCAGCAAGGCGGGCGTCAAGAGCAAGGCCGACCTCAAGGGCAAGAAGATTGCGTTCACCGCCGGGACCGGAAGCGAGGTCTATACGTTGGCGTTGCTGGCGAGTGCCGGGTTGAAGAAGGAGGATGTCACGCTGGTCAACCTGCGACCGCAGGAGATGCTGCCAGCGCTGGTGGCCGGCAGCATCGATGCTTTCGATACCTGGGAGCCGCACATTGCCAATGCCAAGAAGACATTGGGACCGGACGTGGCGCAGATCGACACCAAGGGCATCTATTCGGAGACGTTCAATATCGTCGTGATGCGTGACTATCTGGAAAAGAACGGCCCTCTGGTTGAGAAATTCCTGGCCGCCATGCTCGATGCGGAAGCCTGGATGAAGTCCAATCCGGAGGAGGCGATCACGGTCGTCTCAAAGGCCGTTGGGATCAAGCGCGAAGAACTGGCACCGATCTGGACGGACTATGTCTATCAGGTCACGCTGGACGACAAGCAGATCGACATTCTCAAGGCTCATGCGGCCTGGCGGCTCGCGAGCGGAAATCATCCGCCGGGCGCAACGATGCCGGACTTTCTCAAGGTGCTGGAGCCTGGTCCGCTGAAGAAGCTCGATCCGACCCGCGTGACCTACTCCGGCCAGCGCGGCGGCTAGAGATCGGCGATGACCAGCGGGCAAGCGCAGCGCCTCAATACGGCGATCTCGATATTGTCGATTCCGTTGTTTTTCGGCGTCTGGGAGCTGGTTTCGCGTTCCCACATCGTCAACATCGTGCTGTTCCCGCCGCCTTCGGTGGTCGCAGTGGCGATGGTCGAGTGGATCAAGAGCGGCCAGTTCGCCATTGACCTTGCGGTCAGTGTCTATCGGGTCGTGGCCGGCTTCCTTCTCGGGGCGTCTGTCGGCGTCGTCTTCGGGGTTTTGACCGGTCAGTTCCAGCTGTTTTCCAGCCTGTTTTCCCCGATCTTCCATATCCTGCGGCCGATCCCACCGATAGCCTTCGTACCGATCGTGATCCTGTGGTTCGGGTTGTCCGAGACCGGAAAGATCTTCCTGGTGTTCTGGGGCGTGTTCTTCACGGTTTGGCTAACCACCCACATCGGCGTGCAGAAGATCGATCGCGGCCTCATTCGCGCGGCGCTGATGCTGGGTACGCCCCGGCGCCGCATGCTCGGTGAGATCGTCCTGTTCGGGGCCTTGCCCTATATCGCGGTTGGCCTGCGGAACGCCGTCAGCATTTCCTTCTACACACTGGTGGCCGCCGAACTCGCCGGGTCGCTGGCCGGGATCGTGTACCGCATCGAAATTGCCCAGCAGAACCTGCAGACCGGGCAGGTGATGGGCGGCCTCGTCGCGCTGGGGGCCGTCTCCTTCCTGGCTGATCGCGGCTTCGCCGCCTTGACCCAGCGTCTGGTATGGTGGCGATGACATTGCAACTGGTCACTAACTCCCTGAAGGTTCAAGACAGCACGGCGTCTGCGGTGCTGGAAATCGATGTCGACGACGTCAGCATTGTCTTCGACTCGGCGAAGGGTCAGCTCGTTGCGGCCGACCGTGTCTCGTTCCAGATCAGGCGTGGCGAATTCGTCTGCCTGCTCGGCCCGTCCGGCTGCGGTAAGTCCACCGTCCTCAATACGATCGCAGGGTTCGAGACGCCCTATTCCGGCCAGGTGAGAATTGGCGGTGTCCCGGTGACGGGACCGGGCCCGGACCGAGGCATGGTGTTCCAGCAGCCCCATCTGTTTCCCTGGAAGTCGGTGCGCAGCAACATCGCCCACGGGCCCAGCATGCTGGGCAAGACGGCCAGGGAAGCGACCGCGATCGCCAACGACCTAATCGCCATGGTCGGCCTCAACCGGTTCGCCGATGCCTATCCACACACGCTGTCGGGTGGCATGCAGCAGCGCGTCGCAATTGCCCGCGCCCTGGCCAACCGGCCGGCTGTGCTGTTGATGGATGAGCCGTTTGGTGCGCTCGATGCGCAAACCCGGATTGTCATGCAGGAGAGTCTGCTGGCGCTCTGGGGGCAGGTCAGCACCACCATCGTCTTCGTCACCCACGACATCGACGAGGCCATCTTCCTGGCCGACCGGGTTTTGCTCATGAGTGCCGGTCCCGGCCGAATCCTGCGCGATCTGCGTATCGACCTGCCGCGGCCGCGATCCGGCGAAGTCGTGCTGGACAGCGCCTACATCGGCTTGAAAAAGAGTGCCTAGACCTCATTCGCACCGAAAGCCGGCGTTCCTTCGAACAGCAGGCGATCAGCTAGAGTTGCGCTGCGAGTTCGCAGCGTAACCAGGGGTGATCGGTCAGGATCCGGTCGCGCTCTGATTGGCGTGGATGCGCTGCATCGCCCAGCGCGCGTTCTTTCGGACCTCGGGGTCGGCGTCATTGGCGATTGGCTCGAGGAACTTGAGTCCAGCGGGATTGGCGATTTCACCGAGTGCCGCCGCGCCTTCCTTGCGCAGGTTGGCTTGGGCGTGACCGATGCACGCGCCGATCGCGGACACGGCGCGCGCGATCTTCATTTTGCCGAGGCTGCGTACCGCCTTCAGGCGCACTTGCCAGTAGTCGTCCGCAATGGCGAGAATGAGCGCATCCGCGGCCTGCATGCAGTTGATATTGGTGCCGAGGGTCTCGGCCGCGATTTCGCGGACCATCCAGTCGGGGTCGGACAGCGCGCGGGTGATCGATTCCGTCGCGGGTTTCATATGCGAGAATGCCAGCGCGCTGACGGCGGCGCGGCGGACATGTGGATCGGCATCCGACGTCGCCGAGGTCAAGGCAGGGATGGCCTCCTCCAGCTTGAGAAATCCGATCACGCCGATCGCCTGCACCCTCACCGAGGCGTCGACATCGTGAAGTGCTTCGAGCGCTGGCTTGAGCGAATCCGGACGACGCAATTCTTTCAGCGACCGCAGCGCCGCCATGCGCACGAACGCATGCGGATGGGCGACGAGCGGCAGGATGGCGTCGCCGCTGGCGGAGTCCTTCAGCTCGGCCATCGCGTCTGCTGCGGCTGTTGCGACGGCTTGCTCGTGATCGACGACCACCCTGGCCAGAGCGGCGGCGGCGGCGGGACCGTCGAATTCGCCGAGCGCCAGCGCCACCTGCTGGCGAACCCCGGCGTCGGGATCGTCGATCATGCCCGCGAGGTGGGCGACGGCTGCCGGATCGCCGGAATGGCCGAGCGCGATGATCGCCACGCGCCGCTCACCGGCATCGGCGGCATGCAGGCGATCGTCGATGTCGTCGAGGTCGTCGTAGGATTCAAACGGATCGGCCATGATTCACCTCAGGAGATAGGGGATATTGACCTTGACGGCACCCGTCGGGCAGTCGGCTTCGCACGGCATGCAGTACCAGCATTCGTCATAGGCCATATAGGCCTTCCCGGTCATGTCGCTGATGCGCAGCACGTCGAGCGGACAGACGTCAACGCAAACCGTGCAGCCCTTGTCAGCGATGCATTTGGCGTCGTCGACGACGACCGGAACGGAGGTTTCACAACTGGCGAGGGGCATCGTTTGAATCCTTGAAATTGTTGCGGACGTCAGGCGCTGGCACGCACGCGCTGCTTATCATACAGGTCCTTCTCGTCGTCCGCGATCGGGACGATGTAGGGCTCGACGGCACGCTTTTCGCTGCTCATCTTGCCGTCCTTTTTGCTCAACAGCGTGTGGCAGAACCAGTCGGCGTCGTTCTTCTCCGGGTAGTCGGTGCGCAGGTGGTAAAGGCCCCAGCGGCTTTCAGTGCGGTACAGTGAGGCATGCGCGGCCATGTCCGCGCAGTCGAGGATCGAATGGGTTTCCAGCGCGCGCAGGAGCTCGTGCGAGTTGCGCGCAATCATCTGCGTTTCCATGTCGTCGCGAACTTCGCCGAGTCGTTTCTGGCCAATCTCGAACTTCCTTGTTACTTTCGGTGGCTGCAGGTAGTCGTTAACGAGGCGTCGCGCCTTGTACTCGATCTGGTTGGGCGGGATGCCGTCCTCCCGCTTGGTCGGTGCCATCACGCGGTCGCGCTCGATCGCCACGTCGCTTGCGTCGAACGTCGCGAAATCGACGTTGTCGGCATACTCCATCGCATGTTCGCCGGCGACCGAACCGTTGGTGAAGGCGCCCAGCATGTAGTTGTGCGGTACGCTGGCCATGTCGCCGGCCGCGTAAAGGCCCGGCACCGTGGTGCGAGCAAATTCGTCCACGAATACACCCGACGCGCTGTGGCCGGAGCAGAAGCCGATTTCGGAGATATGCATTTCGATCGGCTCGTGACGATAATCCGTGGTGCGGCCTTCGTGGAAAATGCCGCGCGTGGGCCGCTCCACCTTGTGCAAGGTGGTTTCGATCTCGCTGATCGTGTCCTCGTGCAGATGGTTGAGCTTCAGGAACACCGGGCCCTTGCCCGACTGCAGCTCGTTATAGAATTCCAGCATCATCTGGCCGGACCAGTAATCACATTCAATAAAGCGTGCGCCCTCGTTATTGGCGGTGAAGGCGCCATAGGGCCCCGCCACATAGGCGCAGGCCGGACCGTTATAGTCCTTGATCAGTGGATTGATCTGAAAGCACTCGAGGTTCGCGAGCGCGGCGCCGGCGTGATAAGCCATCGCGTAGCCGTCGCCCGAATTGGCGGCGTTCTCGTAGGTGCCGAACATGTAGCCGGATGTCGGCAGGCCGAGGCGGCCGGCCGCGCCCATGCACAGGATCACGGCCTTGGCCTTGATCACCAGGATTTCAGCGGTGCGGGTGTTGACACTGACGGCGCCGGCGATGCGGCCGTCGCCGCTTTTCAGGAGGCGCGTCGCCATGTAGCGGTTCGAGATCAGGATGCGGGCACGACGCAACTGGCGATAGAGCGCTTTCTTGACCGTCTCGCCATTGGGCATTGGCAGCACGTAGGTGCCGATATGGTGCACCTTCTTCACGGCGTAGTCGCCGTTCTCGTTCTTGAGGAAGCGAATGCCGAAGCTGTCGAGTTCCTCGATAATCGAGTAGCACTTTTCAGCGTATTTGTAGACGGCCTTCTGGTCGACGATGCCGTCATTCGCGATGGTGATTTCCTTTGTGTACTGCTCGGGCGTCGCGTAGCCGGGGATCACCGCATTGTTGAGGCCATCCATGCCCATCGAAATGGCGCCGGACCGCTTCACGTTGGCTTTTTCCAGCAGCACCACATTGGCCTTTGGATTCTTCAGCTTGGCCTTCAGCGCGGCCATCGGGCCCGCGGTGCCGCCGCCGATCACCAGCACGTCGCAGGACACCTCCGAGAGGCCATCCAGAATTTCGTCCATTGCCATCGTTCGATCCTTCGCCTGATGAGGAGCAGGTTCCGTCCATCCGTTCGAATGGCGCGATGGTCAGGATAGGCGGAGGTGTCGGGGGCGATAGCAATTAGTTGTCAGCGCAGCGAAAGAATGCGCGGCGGCCGGGCGGCAGCGTGTCAGCGGTGCAGCATCAGGAAAATCGTGACGTTCGCCAGCAGCACCAGAGACAACAGCAGCAACAGCACGAGGGGCCGCCACCCGAACGACTGGATTGCCCGCCACGGCAGAGTAAGGCCGATCGCCGCAACGGCCATCACCAGCAGAAAGCGCGACAGCGGTGCGGCGACGGCGGTGGCTGCGGGCGGCACCGCCCCCGCAATCGTGAGCGCAGCGAACGCGACAAAGGCGATCAGGAACGCCGGTGGCAGAGGCACCGCCGCCTTGTCGACGGCGGAAGGCGCCGCGCCCCGCACCGGTAACATGGAGACCAGCAGCGCGGCAGGCGCCAGCATGGCCACGCGCAGCAGTTTGGCAACGGTCGCCACCTCGCCGGTCGCGGGATCGATACTGTAACCTGCTGCCACCGCGTGCGCGACCTCGTGGATCGTACCGCCGAGCAGAATTCCGCCGTTGCCGGCGTCGAGGCCAAGTACGGCCAGCAGCGGCGGATAGACCAGGAGGGCGATCGAAGACAGGATGCTCACGGCGCCGATCGTGCAGGCGACATCGCGCTTGTCGGCGTCGTCGCGCAGCAGAACAATCGCGAATGCGGCCGCCGCCGATGCGCCGCAGATGGCGACGGCGGCGGCCGAGACCAGCGACAGGTTGCGGTTCAGCCCCAGCAGCGCGCCCAGCGCCCAGCCGATCGACAGGATTATGACGACGTTTGCAGCGAGCATCACAATGGTCGTGATATCGAGGACCTGAAGCGTCGCCCCCGAGATCTGAAATCCGAGCAGGGCGACACCTGTGCGCATGAGATGTTTGCCGGCAAAACCGATTCCGGGCAAAAATGCGCGGGCTGGCGGCGCCAGTGACGCAGCGCCCAGCCCCAGCAACAGACCCCACGCGACCGCGCTGCCGGCGACGGTCGCCATGGCCGAAGCCACAGCCCCAAGTAAAGCACAGAGCAGAACTCCCAGCGCGGGGTGCTGGGTCCAGTAAGGGGCGGCGGAGTATTGCCGAAGGCGTGCGAGCATGATGCCAAACTCTCGTTGGCACGGCGGGAAGCCTGCCAACGCCAGGCAAGATGGTTCTCCGTTCGCCAGCAGAACAAGCAAGGAATTGCCGGCATCTTCCCCCTGATGGGAGATTTTCGTCCGCAATTAATTGCTCTGCAGCGGATGGGCGGCGTGATCGTATGCAGTTATTGGAGACTTCTGATGACCCGGATCGATCTGCCGGCGACGCTTGTCGCCAAACCTGGCGCTGTGCCGACACAAATCGCGGTGAGCGATGACCTGAGCTTTCTCGAGGTCACCACGGCAGCCGGCGATGTCGAACGGCTGGGCGCCGAGCGATTACGCCTCGCGTGCAAGTGCGCGCATTGCCTGCGCGCGCGGATCGATGGCGCGTTTCCGAACCGCTTTGAAGGTATTGCGATCACCGCCGTGGCCCCGGTCGGCGGCTATGCCATCAATCTTTCGTTCTCCGACGGCCATGCGCGCGGGATTTACCCGTGGGCGTTTCTGCTTGGCCTGGTCGAAGGTGCGCCCGACGCACAACAGCATTGATGTGCTTCGATCTCGCTCCGACGTAGTCGCGCCTGTCACGGAATCGGCTGGATTTGGATTGGCACAAGGCTTGCTGCGCATTTAGACTGGTTTCAAGGTCTGGAGCGCACGATGCAACTTAATGCAACTAATACTGCGGCGTCTGCTCATACTAAGAAAATGGCGGCGCATGCGGCGGCGGCAGGTGGTGGCGGTCAGTCGCTGCTGTTGACGGAAAGTGCGGGGGCGCTGGGCGGCCCGCCGTCGTTCTTTGAATCGTTGTCGCCGTCCGAACGCGAGACGGTCCTGAAGCAGGGGCGGCGCAAGGTGCTGTACCGCGGTCAGACGCTGTTCAACCAGGGCGCCCGGCACGACGGCATCTACCTGATCGAGACCGGCCGGATCCGGGTTTTCTACACCGCACCGTCGAGCCGCGAAATCACTCTGGCCTATTGGCATCCCGGCAATTTCGTCGGTGGCCCCGAAGTATTCGGCGGCGGCGCGCATCAATGGTCGGGCGTTGCCACCAGCAACAGCAGCGTCGTCCAATTGCCGGGCAGGGAATTGCGCGCGCTGGTGGTGCAGGTCCCCAACCTCGCGATCGGGCTGATCGAGGGGCTGGCCTTCAAGGGCAAATGCTATTCGGCGCTGGCGCAGATGCTGGGCACACGGTCGATCACCGAACGACTTGCGCATCTGCTGCTGCACCTTGTCGAACTGTACGGCGTCGACAACCCAGACGGCATCCTGATCGCCTCGGCATTCACCCATGCGGATCTTGCGCACATGGTCGGCGCCACGCGCCAGTGGGTGACGATCAGCCTCAAGCGGATGCACGAAAAGGATATCGTCACCTCCCGCAAATCCCGAATTGTCGTGCGACGCCCCGATTTGTTGCAGGAGATGAAGGGTTTGGGCGACTGATCCATGCCTCTCGATACGGCTTGGCCGCGTCCGGATGCTCAAGGACTAAGCATTAGGTCCTTTTACGGCAACTAATCGACCGCTTCCACACGAGGAGGTTTGCTCGGTGGCCGGGATCGACAAAGGATGTCGAAGTCGGGGTTAGACACCCAAGCGCATCACCACCGGGGGCTCCAATGGTTGGCAATCTGAAGTTTCGCGCACTATCCACAGTGGCGCTGACCGCGATCGGGTTGCTGCTCGCCGGAAGGGCAGATGCGCAGACCACGGTGACGATCGGTATCGGTACCCAGGACACCACCACCAACACCGCGACCACCGGCGTGATCATTCGTCAGCTCAAGCTGATGGATAAGTACATGCCGAAGGATGGCAAATACGCCTCCATCAAATTCGAATACGAGTGGCAAAACTTCACGTCCGGGCCGCCAGTCACCAATGGCATGATGGCTAACAAGCTGCAGTTCGGCGCGATGGGCGATTATCCGCTGGTCGTCAACGGCTTCACCTTTGAGAGCAATCCGGACAGCAAGAGCAGGTTGATCGCGGTGGCCGCGTACAGCCTGGACGGTTCCGGCAACGGCCTCGTCGTGCATAAGGACTCGCCCTACTATGAGCTGTCCGATCTCAAGGGCAAGCTGGTGAGCGTCCCCTTCGGCTCCGCCGCCCACGGCATGGTGCTGAAGGCGATGCAGGACAAAGGCTGGCCGGCCGATTACTTCCAGCTGGTGAGCCAGAGTCCCGAGGTCGGCTCGACCAACCTGCAGGAAAAGAAGATCGACGGTCACGCCGACTTCGTGCCGTTTGCCGAATTGCTGCCGTTTCGCGGCTTTGCGCGAAAGATCTTCGATGGTGTCGAGACCAATTTGCCGACCTGGCACGGCGTGGTGGTGCGCACCGATTTTGCGGAAAAGTATCCGGAAGTGGTGGTGGCCTACTTGAAGGCGGTCATTGCCGCCAACGCCTGGCTGCGCGCCGATCCGAAGCTGGCCGCCGAGAAGATCCAGGAATGGACCGGCATCAACAAGGAAGTCGTCTACATCTTTCTTGGTCCCGGCGGTAATATGACGACCGATCCCACGATCAAGCCGGCGCTGATCGATGCCGCGGCAGTCGATCTCAAGGTGCTGCAGTCGCAGGGCCGCGTGAAGGAGTTCGATCCGAAGAAGTGGGTCGACGACAGCTACCTGCGCAAGGCCTTTGCCGAGCTCAACATTGATTATGAGGCGCAGCTCAAGAGCGCGCAGAATTACGAGATCAAGGGTGACGACGCGTTCTGCAAGAAGCCGATCAGCAATCCCCGCACGGCCGGGGAGGTCTGGGTGGATGGCGGGGCGATCGAGCCCTTCAGCAGTGCCGCCTGCACCCTTGGAGCCTATGCGGATCTCAAGGCCAAGGGCCGCAAAGTCAATGTTGCCTACGTGTTCGATACAGCGCGGGGCATCAAGCTGTTCGCCGACCAGGCCTACTTTGCCGTCGGTACCGAGAAGGGCGAGATCGCCCCGTTCTTGCTGAAGAAGGATGCCGAGGCCTACGCCACCAAGATAAAGGGCAAGGTGCTCAACTTCGACGAGGCTCTCAAATCAGCCGTCAGTGGAGGTTAGATGGTGCGCACCGCCCTCCGACAGCGCGAGCAGGCAGCCATATATCCAGATCTCGCCACGGCGGCTGCGCGCCGGGAGGCAGCACACGTCCGTCCAGCTGAAGCTGCGCCGGCGCCTGTCCCCTATCTCACGCGTTGGTACCGGGTTAACCGCGGAGGACTGCGCGCCGTGTCAATCGGTGCGGTGTCGCTGCTGCTGTTCCTGCTGGCGTGGCACCTGCTCACCACCCATCGGGTCGTATTCTTCGTGCGTTTTACCAACGTGCCATCCCCCGCAGCGGTGTATGAGAGCATGACCCGCGCAGCGCATGACAGCAAATTCCTGATGCACGTGCTGCTGAGCTGCCGTCGCATTCTGTTCGGCTTTGTTCTGGCCGCTCTCGTTGCCGTCCCGCTCGGACTGATCATGGGCCGGTTTAAGCTCGTTCATGAGGTGCTGTTTCCGATCACTGAAATCCTGCGCCCGATTCCGGCAATCGCCTGGGTGCCGATGGCGATCATGCTGTGGCCGAGCAACGAGCAAAGCATCGTCTTCATCACATTTCTCGGCGCTTTCTTTCCGATTCTTGTCAACAGCCTGCACGGCATGACGCTGGTCGATCCAGTGCTGGTACGAGCATCACAATGCCTCGGTGCCCGCGAACTCGCGATCTTTCGTGAGGTCTACTTCCCCGCCTCATTGCCGCACATTTTCACCGGCCTGACCGTCGGAATGGGTGTTGCCTGGGTGTCACTGATCGCCGCAGAGATGATCTCCGGACAGTTCGGCATCGGTTACTTTACGTGGGAAGCATATTCACTGGTGCAGTACGCCGACATTGCGTTGGGAATGATCTGTATCGGCATCCTCGGCCTCGGATCGAGTGCGTTGATCCGTGGCCTCGGCCGCCTCTTGATGCCATGGAGCCGAACATGAGTAACGTGAGCGCTGCCCCCGTTCCAAGCAGAGGGTTCGTCGACGTCCGCAATTTCAGGCTCAGCTATCCCACGCTGGACGGGCCCGTCGAGGCGGTCTCCGGCGCGTCCATCCATGTCGATCCCGGTGAGTTCGTGTCGATCGTGGGACCGTCCGGCTGTGGCAAGTCCACATTGCTCAACGCGGTTGCCGGGTTCCTCAAGCCGACCGGCGGCGATGTGACCTTGGACGGCAAGGATATCGATGGCCCCGGCGCCGATCGGGGCATGGTGTTTCAGCAATACTCGCTGTTCCCCTGGAAGACCGTAAAAGGCAACGTCGAGTTCGGCTTGAAGATGAAGCACCTCGACAAGTCCAGCCGCGATCGCGCGGCGCGAACGCTGCTCGGCCTCGCCGGCCTGACGGCGTTCGAGAACAAGTATCCCGACAGCCTGTCCGGCGGCATGAAGCAGCGCGTCGGCATCGTCCGTGCGCTCGCCACGGGCCCCAAAGTGCTGCTGCTCGACGAGCCTTTCGGCGCTCTCGATGCGCAGACCAGGGTTATCATGCAGCAGATCCTCACCAATATGTGGCAGCGTCTCAAGATATCCGTTTTGTTTGTCACTCATGATATCGACGAGGCGATCTTCCTGTCGGATCGCGTTTATTGCATGACGGCGCGTCCGGGCACGATCAAGGCCGAGATCAAGATTCCGCTCGAGCGACCGCGGCAGCAGTCGATGATGATGTCGCCGGAATTCCTCGCTCTGCGCGGTGAACTGATGTCATTGATAAGCGAGGAAAGCATCAAGGCGATGGGCGGCGAACTCAATGATCTGGCGCTCGACGGATTGAGCGTCGACCTTCATGGTCAATCACTGGCTGACGTCGTTTGATAAAGGTTTTGTAGCCAGCCGGCAGGGCGGGGTCACCATCATCGTGATGCCGGAGGTCGACGAGCCGAGTGGCGAGCTACTTTGATCTTGGCTCGCGATGAGGCTTTGCTTCGATGGTTTGACGAGGGGCGATGCGACTTACTCAGGCACAAAATATTGTGACTGAGAGACGCCTGCGAGATCTTGCTGAAGCTTTCGTGGGTCTGCAGCGGATTAGATCTTGCGATTCTCCGAGCTGTCCGGCAGGAGGCGTCAGCCTAGGGCCAGCTCTCGCTCGCATTTGGGTGCGAGGGGCTGTGGGACGAGGGGGCAGGAATCACTCCTAGGCAACCGGAGGGTTTGAGTAGCGATAGGTTGAGGGCCTTTCGCACACGGCCAATACCGGACCTTGTCGGATGGATCTGAACCGTACCTCCGTCGGGGAGGCCGGATCTTCTCGCTCAGTTCGCGAAGTGGCGGTGGACGCTGGTCGACCGCTGGCACCCCGATTTACGCGGAGAAGGTTCGACCCCAGCTCCTCTCCCTCCGCCAGCCGCAAAGTAGTGGATAAAATCCCATCGAAATCAGCGGCTTCTGCAAGCCCCTGTTTCCTGTGTGCGGCATTCTGATTTAGCAGAAAAGCGAAATTTCGAGAGCAAGAAGCCCAATCCGTGGCGGACGGCGCCAGACTGACAGCGCTGAAGCGCGGGCTCTTCCCAGTTTCAGGGCGTTCTCACGAATCGTGAGCGGCCCGCGGCGCGTGAGGGATTATGTCATCCGCGCTATTTGCTTCGAGCCGATCGGCGTGAGGTGCCGATCGGCTCGATCATTGGTCTTCTAGGCTTTAATGAAAGCCAGCAGGTCGGCATTGATCACGTCGGCATTGGTGGTCGGCATGCCATGGGGAAGCCCTGGTAGACTTTCAGCGTGCCGTGCTTGAGCAGCTTGACGGCGAGCGGCCCGGCGGCGGCGAACGGCACGATCTGGTCGTCTTCGCTGTGCATGACGAGAACCGGCACGTCGATCTTCTTCAGATCCTCGGTCTGGTCGGTTTCCGAGAACACCTTGATGCAATCGTAATGCGCCTTGGCGCCGCCCATCATGCCCTGACGCCACCAGTTGGTGATCGAGCCCTGCGATATCTTGGCACCTGGACGATTGAAGCCGTAGAACGGACCTGACGCGACGTCCAGGTAGAACTGAGCGCGGTTGGCAACAAGCGCCGAGCGAAAGCCATCGAAGACCTCGATCGGCAGGCCGTCGGGATTTTTATCGGACTTCAACATTACCGGCGTGATGGCGCTGATGAGCGCTGCCTTCGCCACGCGCCCCTTGCCATGTTGAGCCACATAGCGCGCGACCTCGCCGCCGCCTGTCGAATGCCCGACATGAATAGCATCGCGGAGTCCGAGCGCCGTGACCAGTTCGGCGACATCGGCCGCGTAAGTGTCCATGTCGTTGCCGGTGGACGTCTGGGTGGAACGGCCGTGTCCGCGACGGTCATGGGCTATGACGCGATATCCCTTGGCCAGGAAGAACATCATCTGGGCATCCCAGTCGTCGGCGCTCAGCGGCCAGCCGTGGTGGAAGACGATGGGCTGGCCCGTGCCCCAATCCTTGTAGAAAATTTCCGTGCCGTCCTTGGTGGTGATCGTGCTCATGGGGTGGATCGCTTTGCGGTTTCGAGGGAGGGATGAAGATGACAATCGATCGCCCGCCGCCGGGGCGGCGGCGGGCAGCGCGGTGGCGACGCCGAGGGCGGATGCCCCGATCAGCAGTGCGCGGCGAGATGTGTTCCAGGTGGGCGCTGAGGTCATGAGAGTGGGCGTCCTGGATGGTGATGCCGGTGCTCGCCGGGGCGGCGATGGCCACGCCGGCCTGTGCTCAGAGCTATGGCTGTCGCGGGCCGCGGTCTTGAATAAAAGTTCGGTGCAGCTGTCGCCGACGCGAAGCCCGCTGTTGCCGTTGCCGGCCATGCGATCGTCGCCCGAAGCGACGAACTAGACCTAAGGCTAGGTGCGGTCCACCAATGGCCAGTTGTTCTCGCCTCCTGCGTTTCGCATCTTGGCGGCGTCAGGCAGCGCCTGTCCGCTCGCATTTTAATGATGCGCGGCGCCTACCAAAAGGGGCGCACAGTATGCTTAGCGAGAGTGGTCACCTGGCGCGTGGTCCGGTCAAACCGGAGATCGACATCTTCGGCTGTCCGATGAAGAAGCTGGGCAAGAGCCAGGAACTTTCCGGCACCGGCATCAAGTTTTTCCGCAAGAGCAGCGATGATCGCAATCTCGGGCAGATCGCGACCGACGGCGACAATCGCGGTTTCCTCGTCGGCGTGTCGCAGACGCGCGGCCATCGGCGGCGCCTGTTCCACGCCAATCGGACCACGTCCCACGACTTTGCAGAACATTCGGTCTACGTCCGCAATCTGGCGGACCCATACCGCGCCGATCTGCAGGGCGCGTTTGACTTCCTGCTGATGGAATTGTCGCGCAGTTTCTTGCTGGAATTGTCGGACGAACATGGCTGGCACAATCGGGGCGAACTGTGCCCGGTGTTCGAGCGCAACGATCCGATCCTGACAAACCTGTTACGCGCCGCGCAGCCGGCCATGGAGAAGAGCGGCAACCCCAACCCGCTGTTCGTCGACCAGCTTGGGATCGCGGTCGGCGTCTATCTGTTCGAGTGCTACGGCGGCGTCGCGCATCCCGCGGACGGTCGCCGCACGCTGTTGTCCAAAAAGCAGATGGCGCTTGCCGGCGAACTTCTACGCGCCCATCCCGGCGGCAACATGTCCATCGCCGAGCTTGCCGAAGCGTGCGGGCTTTCGCGTGGCTATTTCATCCATGCGTTCAAGAGCACGACGGGCGTCACGCCGCATCAGTGGGCGCTGTCGCGGCGGATCGAGCAGGCGCGGGAATTGCTCTGCAGCTCCGAAAGGTCCTTGGCCGAGATCGCCCTGATCTGCGGATTTGCCGATCAAAGCCATTTCACACGGGTGTTCTCGCGAATGGTCGGCGCCTCGCCAGGTCAGTGGCGGAGAACAACGCGCAACTAAGCGGGGTCAGTCGCCGCTCAGCGTGAAGCGAATCGCGTTTCGGTGGCTGAATCGATGACCAAATTGCCGTGCAGTTGATCAGCGAGATCTTCCACAAGCTGAAGACCGGGCGATTCGGTCGAGACCCCGCCGTTGGAGCCGACTGCGCCGGCGAGGCCGGGCCGCCAGCGCGCCACGGCCGCTTCGCCCTGGTCCAGGATATCCGACAAGAAGCGGCCGAGCGCTGCGGCGAGCGTGGCATTGGGAATGTCCGATGACGACTGGTCGCACTTGCCGGCGGCAAAAAGCCCGCCCGACACCGTCACCTGCCTGAGCAGTTCGCCGACGACGGCGGACTTCTGTACAAGACAGTGCAAATGGCAGAAGCCATGCGCGTTAACGCTGCTGCTTGCCGCCGGACCCAAGTCCGGCGACGTTGTAATGAACTGTTCTCATTGAGCTTTTCATAGAATAGATTGTGCAGGCAGCTCCAATGCCGATCCATGACCTGACAGCGCGACATGAAGCCTACCCAAGTGCCTGACATGTGGAACGATGGCGATCGCGTCGCGGCGCTGCTTCGGTATGAGATTCTCGACTCTGCATCCGACGCAGACTTCTCCGACTTCATTCAGATCGCCTCCGACATCTGCAACACGCCTATTGCCGCCATCAACCTGATCGACGGTCACCGGCATTGGACGCTCGCCGGTGTCGGCCATGGTGATCAGGAGCTTCCGCTTCAGCACTCGATCTGTGCGCACGCGATCCTTCAGTCCGATATGTTCGAAGTTCCCGATCTTTCGGCAGATCGCCGATTTCAAGACAATCCGCTGGTACAGCGCAGTCCCAAGCTGCGCTTTTACGCGAGCGCTCCGCTGGAAACGCCGGATGGCCTTCGTATCGGCACGGTATGCGTACTGGATCACACGCCACGGCCTGACGGCCTTTCGCCTCGCCAGCGCTTCACCTTGCAGGCGCTCGCCCGGCAGATCATGACGCAACTCGAACTGCGGCGCGCCGTACTCGACATTACGCAGGGGAACGCCGCGCGCGACCGGCTTCAGGCGTCACTGGACGAAAAGGAAGTGCTGCTCAAGGAGGTGCACCACCGCGTCAAGAACAATCTGCAGCTCATCAGTAGTCTCTTGAGCCTGCAGGCATCGCGCATTGCAGATCCCGCCACGGCGTCGCTGTTTGCCGACAGCCGCAACCGCGTTCGGTCAATGGCGATGGTGCATGAGAATCTTTACCGCGCCGGCAATTTCGCCGAGATTGCGATGCAGGGGCACATCGAGAGTCTGTGTGCGCAGCTTGACCGCGCTTACGGTCTCTCCCGGATCGGCATCGTGGCGGACAGCGACGACGCTGCGCTTGACCTCGATCGTGCGATACCATGCGGGCTCATCGTCAACGAACTTGTTTCCAATGCGCTGAAGCACGCTTTTCCTGCCGGACGCAGCGGCCAGATTACCATCAGCTTCCGACGTCAGCGTGACGGCACATGCAACCTCGCCGTGGCCGACAATGGCATCGGGCTGCCAGGCCATGTCGATGTCGGAGACACGACGTCGCTGGGATTGCAGCTGGTACGCGATCTTGTCGAACAGCTGGACGGCGTGCTGTTCGTCGAACGCAGCGAAGGGACTAGGTTCGTGCTGACCTTCAAAGACCACCGATATATCGGGGTGCCGGCATGATGACCCCCGCGCGGATCATGATCGTCGAGGATGACCGCATCGTCGCGCGCGATATCCGCGAGCAGTTGGCGCGGACCGGGCATTCGGTCTCCGGCATCACGTCGCGCGGCGAAGCGGCGGTGGAACTGGCGATCAGCACGCAGCCGGATCTGGTGCTGATGGATATCCGCCTCGAGGGCGAGGTCGATGGCATCGACGCCGCCAAGCAGATCCGCATCAGATGCCGCATCCCGGTGGTTTTTCTCACCGCCTATGCCGACGATGAAACGGTTCGGCGCGCCAGCCAGGCGGAGCCGTTTGGCTATCTTTTGAAGCCGTTCGAAGACCTGCAACTGCGCACAGTGATCGAAATGGCGCTGTACAAGCACAGTGCCGAACGCAAGCTGCGCGAAAGCGAGCGTCGCTATGAGGCGACATTGTCGAGCATCGGTGACGGCGTTATCGCAACCGATGATCGCGGTCGCGTCACCTTCATCAACCCCGCTGCCGAGGCGATGACCGGTTGGGCCAGTGACGATGCCATCGGTATGTCGCTGGCATCGATCTATCGGGTCATGGACGCCAACAGGCGTCCGATGCAGCAGACGTCGATGGCGCGCGCATTGGTCTCGTCCGTGTCCTGCAAGTCTGCCGACCAGGTGATCCTGATCTCCCGCAACGGGCAGGAATTTCCGATCGACGAGAAGTGCGCACCGATCATCGGCGACGCCGGTGTTGTCAGCGGCGCGGTGCTCGTGTTTTCCGACACGTCGGATCGCCGCAAGGCGGCGAACACCCTGCAGGCCGTTCAGGCCAATCTGGCGCGCATGTCGCGAGTCACGACCATGGGACAGCTGACGGCGTCCATCGCCCACGAGGTCAACCAGCCTTTGATGGCGGTGGTCATGAATGCCGAAGCCTGCCTGAAATGGATGGACGGCGCCCATAAGGATCTCGACGAAGCCAGAGCGGCGGCGTTGCGCGCGATATCCGAAGGCCACCGTGCCGCCAAGATCATCGAGCGAATTCGCGCCATTGCGCGCAACACCCCGGTGGCGTTCGAGACCCTGGATCTCAACGAATTGATTGAGGGCATCCTCGCGGTGGTGCGGCTGGAGTTTCGCCACCAGGATATTGCCGTCGAGATCGACCTGCAGCCGACGCCATTGCCGGTAGTCGGCGATCGCATCCAGTTGCAGCAGGTGATGCTGAACCTGCTGTCCAATGCCGCCGATGCGATCAACGCTTCCGACGGCCGGGATCGGCGCGCCATCGTGAAATCCGGGCGCGAACCGTCGGGCGAGGTCCGGGTCACCGTCGAGGACTCCGGCATCGGCATAGCGCCGGAAGTCGCCAGCCAGATCTTCGACCCGTTCTTCACCACCAAGCAGTCGGGCATTGGCATGGGGTTGTCGATCTGTCGTGCCATTATCGAAGGCCATGGTGGAGAACTGCGGGTGACCCCCGGGTGCCGCAGGGCACACGGTGCCTGTTTTCGTTGCCGGCGTTGCAGGCGTAGGGGGGCGCGTGACCGAGAATTCCAGACCATCCGCCGCTATCGTTGCGGTCATCGACGACGACCAGGGCGTCCGCGACGCGCTTGATGGGATGCTACGCTCGGTGGGGTTGCAGGTGGTGTCGTTCGCATCGACGCAGGACTATCTCGACGAGGAGACGCTCGACGGCTATGGCTGCATTATTCTTGACGTGCGGCTGCCGGGGCGCAGCGGGCTCGATTTCCAGGATGACCTCGCCAAGCTGAACGTCGCTACGCCGGTTATCATCATCAGCGGCCATGCCGATGTGCCTATGTCGGTGCGCGCCATGAAGGCTGGCGCGGTCGAGTTCCTGACCAAGCCCGTGCGCGCCCAGGACCTGCTCGACGCTGTCGACGCCGCGCTGGCGCAGGATCGTGCCGCGCGCCTGCAGGCCCGGCGCGCCGCCAGTCTCAATCGTGATTTCGAGACGCTCACGAGCAGGGAGCGCGAGGTGTTCAAGCACGTCGCATGCGGCCTGATGAACAAGCAGATCGCCGCCGTGCTCGGCTTGAGCGAAGCGACAGTGAAGCTGCATCGCGGCTCGGTGATGCGCAAGATGCGCGCCGGCTCCATCGCCGACCTGGTGCGCATGGCCGACCGGCTCGGCTTCGACAAGGTGATGGACGACTAGACCTAGGACTAGCCGCGCTCAACCCATCGCCAGCACGTTCGCGTGGCGGAACCTGACTTACAGACAAGACCACTAGCCCGACATCGGTTCAGTTCCGCGCAGGCATCGTGCCTCAGGTCAGACGCACCTGGTCGCCTGCGCCACTCCGACTCGCAACCATCGATCAGTTGCTTGCGGTCATCGATTGACTTCCTGCGCGTGCCGTCGCGCCGCCTTCATGGAGACTTGCCAATGTCCTTTCAAGAAATGCTGACCCCGCAAAACAGCGCCATCGCGTTGATCGATTATCAGCCCGCGATGTTTCAGGGCGTGCAGTCACACGATCGTCTTGTGACCGTCAACAACGTGCAGATTCTGGCCAAGGCTGCCAAGCTCTTCAAGATTCCGACCGTGCTGACCACCGTTGCGCGCGATTCGTTTTCCGGTCCGTTCATGCCGGAAGTGACGTCGCTGTTTCCGGACCATGATGTCATCGACCGCACCTCGATGAATTCCTGGCTCGATCCCAACTTCCGCAAGGCCGTCGCCGCCACCGGCCGCAAGAAATTCGTGATTGCCGGTCTGTGGACCGAAGCCTGCGTGATCTTCCCGACGCTCGACATGTTGCGCGAAGGCTATGAGATCTACATCGCAGCCGATGCCTGCGGCGATCTTTCGCCGGAAGCCCATGAACGGGCGATGCAGCGCGCCATCCAGGCCGGCGCTGTGCCGATCACCTCATCACAATATGCCTATGAGCTGCAGCAGGACTGGGCGCGCAGCGAAACCTATGAAGGCATGATGGACATCCAGCGCGCGCATTCGCCCTACGGCATCCAGATTCGCTTCTCGAAGTGGGCGCTCGGCGAGCACGCCTCCGAAGGCGGTCCGGCCAAATAACCATCGCAAGTGAGGACATGACATGAGAGCGCACCTGATCTCCGTCGGTGCCGGCCTGCTGGTCGGCGTCATTTACAGCCTGATCAACGTGCGCTCTCCGGCGCCGCCGGTGGTGGCGCTGGTCGGTCTGCTCGGCATTCTCGTTGGCGAGCAGATCCCACCACTGGTGCGTACGCTGTGGCAGAAGGAGCCGGCGGTGCAGTCGTGGCTCCATCAGGTCAAGCCGCACATGTTCGGGCATCTGCCGAAGGGCCGCGGCTCCGACACTGCGGCCGGCCCCGCGCGGCCGCCGGTCGAGGGCTGACGCCACCCATCTCATACCGACGGTTCGAGCATCGTTCAGGAGCAGATATGACTGATTTACAGCATCCCGACCTCATCCTTCACCGCGGCCTGTTCACAACGCTGGACCGCTCCAATCCCGTGGCCAGCGCAGTGGCCATCAAGGATGGGCGCTTCACAGTGGTCGGCCACGATAACGAGATCGTGCCGCTCGCCGGACCGGATACGACGATGATCGATCTCAAGGGCCGGCGCGTGCTGCCGGGGCTGATCGATAATCACCTGCACATCATTCGCGGCGGGCTCAATTTCAACATGGAGTTGCGCTGGGACGGCGTGCGCAGCCTGTCGGATGCTATGAGCATGCTGAAGCGGCAGGTCGCGGTGACGCCGCCGCCGCAGTGGGTCCGCGTCGTCGGCGGCTTCACCGAGCACCAGTTCGTCGAGAAGCGGCTGCCGACCATCGAGGAGTTGAATGCGGCGGCGCCGGATACGCCGGTGTTTCTGCTGCATCTCTATGACCGCGCTTTGCTGAACGGGGCTGCGCTGCGGGCGGTCGGCTACACGCGCGACACGCCGGCGCCTCCCGGCGGCGAGATCGTGCGCGACGCCAACGGCAATCCATCGGGCCTGTTGCTGGCCAAGCCGAATGCCGCGATCCTCTATGCGACGCTGGCCAAGGGCCCAAAACTGCCGTTCGACTATCAGGTCAATTCGACGCGGCATTTCATGCGTGAACTCAATCGCCTCGGTGTCACCGGCGCGATCGATGCCGGTGGCGGCTTCCAGACCTATCCGGAAGATTACGCGGTGATCCAGAAGCTGCACGACGAGAACCAACTCACCATTCGCCTCGCCTACAACCTGTTCACCCAGAAGCCGAAGGGCGAGAAGGATGACTTCCTGAACTGGACCAAGACGTCCAAGTACAAGCAGGGCGATGATTATTTCCGTCACAACGGCGCCGGCGAGATGCTGGTGTTCTCCGCCGCCGATTTCGAGGATTTTCGCCAGCCGCGCCCGGATATGGAGCCGGAGATGGAAGGCGAGCTGGAAGGCGTGGTGCGCATTCTCGCGGAGAATCGCTGGCCGTGGCGGCTGCACGCCACCTATGACGAAACCATCAGCCGCGCATTGGACGTGTTTGAGCGCGTCAACCAGGACATTCCGCTGCAAGGGTTGAACTGGTTCTTCGATCACGCCGAGACGATCTCGGACCAGTCCATCGACCGCATCGCGGCGCTCGGCGGCGGCATCGCCGTGCAGCACCGGATGGCCTATCAGGGCGAATACTTCGTCGAGCGCTATGGTCACGGCGCTGCCGAGGCGACTCCGCCGGTCAGGAAGATGCTGGACAAGGGCGTCAAGGTCTCCGCCGGCACCGATGCGACCCGCGTGGCGTCGTACAATCCCTGGGTCTCGCTGTCCTGGCTGGTCACCGGCCGCACCGTCGGCGGGATGCAGCTCTATCCGCAGCGCAATTGTCTGGACCGCGAGACGGCACTCCGGATGTGGACCGAGAACGTCACGTGGTTTTCCAACGAGGAAGGCAAGAAAGGCCGCATCCAGGCCGGGCAGCTTGCGGATGTCGTGGTGCCGGATCGCGATTTCTTCGCCTGTCCGGAGAACGAAATCGCCGACATCAGTTCGGTGCTGACCATCGTCGGCGGTCGCGTGGTGTATGGCGTCGGTGATTTTAAACGCTTCGACGACCATGCGCCGCCGCCGGCCATGCCGGATTGGTCGCCGGTGCGCACCTTCGGCGGCTACGGCGCCTGGGCGGAGCCCGCGGCCAATAGCCAGACGGTCGCGCGCAAGATGGCGATGAGCTGCGGCTGCGCCAATTCCTGCACCGTGCATGGCCACGACCATGCCACGGCATGGTCGAGCAAGCTGCCCATCAGCGATCTCAAGGGCTTCTGGGGCGCGCTCGGCTGCGCTTGTTGGGCGGTATGAGCATCGCCGCACTTCTTCGCCCTGTGGTAGGCGCACCGCTGGTGCGCTGGCTGGCTTTGCTCGCTCTGTGTGCCGCCTATCTGCAGGGCGGCCTGGTGAAGGCGTTCGACTTTCCCGGCGCGATCGTCGAGATGAACCATTTCGGACTATCGCCGGCTGCGCCTCTGGCGATCATCGTCATCGCTTTCGAGATCGGTGCCTCGCTCATGATCCTCAGCGGCTTCTACCGATGGCTGGGGGCGCTTTCGCTAGCGGGCTTCACGCTGCTAGCGACCTTGCTGGCCAACCGCTTCTGGGAGATGGCTCCGCCGGAGCGCTTCATGGCGATGAACGGCTTCTTTGAACATATCGGCCTGTGCGGCGGATTTCTGCTGATCGCATGGCACGACCTGAACCAGATCACTTTGCACGCGGGGCGCCCATCATGAGTGAGCCCGTGAAGAACACCGACGGCGCGACGGTGGCCACCAGCGCCTTCGCGCCGTTTCGCCAGTCGGTGTTTGCGGTGATCTGGGCCGCGACCGTGATGGGCAACACCGGCAGCTTCATGCGCGATGTCGCCAGTTCATGGCTGGTCACGGATCTCTCGGCCGCGCCGGCCGCGGTGTCGCTGATCCAGGCCGCGGGCACGCTGCCGATCTTCCTGTTCGCGATTCCCGCTGGCGTGCTCGCCGATATCCTCGACCGCCGCAAATTCCTGATCGCCGTGCAAGTGCTGCTCGCCTCCGTTAGCGCGACCCTGATGGTTCTGTCCTGGAACGGCCTGCTGACGGTCAGTCTGCTCGTCGGCCTCACGTTCATCGGCGGCATCGGCGCGGCCCTGGTCGGCCCGACCTGGCAGGCGATCGTGCCCGAGCTGGTGCCGAAAAAGGATCTCAAGAGCGCGGTAGCGCTGAACTCGTTGGGCATCAACGTCGCCCGCTCGATCGGTCCGGCCGCAGGCGGCATGCTGCTCGCCGCGTTCGGTGCCGCGGTCACCTATAGCGCCGACGTCATCAGCTACGTCTTCGTCATTGCTGCGTTACTGTGGTGGCCGCGTCCGCCAGCCACTAATGACGTGCTGTCCGAAAAATTCTTCGGCGCTCTCCGTGCCGGCCTTCGCTATACGCGCTCGAGCCGTGAGCTGCACGTGGTGCTGTTCCGCGCCGCGATCTTCTTCGCGTTTTCCGGCGCCATCTGGGCGCTGCTGCCGCTTGTCGCCAGAAACCTGCTCGGGGGCGATGCCGGGTTCTACGGCGTGTTGCTGGGGGCTGTCGGCGCCGGCGCCATCGGGGGCGCGCTGATATTGCCGCGGCTGCGGGCGCGGCTCGACTCCGACCATCTCTTGCTGCTGGCGGCGATCGTCACCGCGCTGGTGATGGCGACGCTATCGCTCGCGCCACCAAAGTGGCTCGCAATTCCCGCGCTGCTGTTGCTTGGCGCCGCCTGGATCACCGCGCTGACGACGTTCAGTGGCGTCGCGCAGGCGGTGCTGCCCAACTGGGTGCGCGGCCGCGGGCTGGCGGTCTATCTAATGGTGTTCAACGGCGCGATGGCGGCGGGAAGCCTCGGCTGGGGCGCAGTGGCCGAAGCGCTCGGCGTACCCGGCGCACTGCTGGTCAGCGCCGCCGGACTGGTGGTGGTTGCGCTGCTTCTGAATCGCGTCAAGCTGCCGACTGGCGAGGCCGATCTGGCGCCATCCAACTACTGGCCGGAGCCGTTGACCTCGGAGGCGGTCGAGCATGACCGCGGTCCGGTGCTGATCCTGGTCGAATATCGGATCCCCCGCGGGAGCCGGCCTCCATTTTTCGAATGTCTGAAGCGGCTCTCCGAAGCGCGTCGCCGCGACGGCGCCTATGGCTGGGGCATCACCGAGGATGCCGCCGATCCCGAACGCATCGTCGAGTGGTTCATGGTGGAGTCCTGGGCGGAACATTTGCGCCAGCACCATCGGGTTTCCAATGCCGATGCCGACGTGCAGCGCGAGACCGCGCAGTTTCACACCGGTCAGCAAGGCCCCGTGGTCCGGCATTTTCTGACTCTGGACGTGCACAATCCCGGCCAAACGGCTGAACCGCTCCCCAACCATTGATCGACAGGATATTCCATGCGCCTGCTTCACCTCACCGCCGCTCTTTCCATCCTAGTGCTGACGGCGTAGCCGACGTTGTTGCGCGATGCGCCCTCGAAAGAGGATGCAGTCCGCGAGCAGTACGATACGGCCCATGTCTATGTCGCGCCGGACGACGTCGACAAATTCGTCGACAGCTTCCTTGCAACCTCGGATCATGCAGTGAGTATTTTCGCGGTGATAAGCTATCCACCAAGTAGGGATCGTGTCCATAGAACATGATCTTGTAGGCCGCCCGTCTGCACGGGCGTGCCTCCTCCCGGTGCGCAGTTTATATGCGCGGTGACGGCATTGATAATGAGGTTTGCGAGCGCGAACGAGCAATGATGCGGTGCAAGATGCGGCGCTCAACTATCACCTCCGCGTAAAACAAGTCTCGCGATTCACCGACTGCATGGATTTTATGCATGAAGGCCGTAAGAAGGGCAGCGGCCGCCACATCAATGCGCTTGACTGGCGATAAAATCTCGGTGACCGTATCGTCATGTATTGGGCAAATGCGCCCAGAGACAAGCGACATGCAACGATTTCCAACACCGCGCTTCTGAGCGTGTCTGGTTGGTGGCGATAACGCCCACGGCTTCACGGCCGCTGGGCGTTTTTTGGATTGAACGATGGCGCGGAAGACATATCGGATCGGCGTACTGCTCTCGACCACGGGCTCCTATAGCGCCGTGGCGCGCTCGATGCTCAATGGCGCTACGCTTGCGTTCGAGGAGATCGCTGCCGCCGGCGGGCCACTGCTGGAGCCGGTGATCGTCAATCCGGACGGCGATCTCGCGCGCTACCGCGCGCTCAGCCAGGAGTTGCTGTCGTCGGGCGTGCGCCATGTGGTCGGTTGCTACACCTCGTCGAGCCGCAAGGAAGTCATTCCGTGCTTCGAAAAATTCGACAGCCTGCTTTGGTATCCGTCGCACTATGAGGGCTTCGAGAGTTCGGATAACGTCATCTATACCGGCGCGGCGCCGAACCAGCATGTGCTGCCGCTGGTGGACTATCTCGTCGCACGCGTCGGCAAGACCGCGTTCTGCATCGGGTCGAATTATATCTGGGCCTGGGAAAACACCCGGATCTTCCGCGAGGCGCTGATCGCGCGGGGCGGCGCCGTGACCGCGGAGCGCTATCTGCCGATCGGCGATACCGATGTCGATCGCTTGGTCGAGGTGATCATCGAGCAACGGCCGGATTTCGTCTTCAACAATCTGATCGGCACCAGCGCCTATGCCTTCTTCCGCACGCTGCGCCGCGCCTGTCGTGCCCGCGGAATCGATCAGGCTGCCACGATCCCGGTGGCCTCCTGTACTTTGTCGGAACCTGAGCTTGCCGAGATCGGCGAGGACGCGGTCGATGGCCACCTGTCTTCCAGCGTGTACTTCTCCTCGCTGGGCGGCGCAGCGAATTCCGCATTCCGCCGCGACTATGCCGCAGCGTTCCCGCAAGGTCCGGCCTCGTCGGCGGATGCCGAGGCCTCCTACAACGCGGTCAAGCTGCTGGCAGCGGCGCTGCAGCAGTCGGGTACCGATGAGGCTCGCGCAGTCCGCGCCGCGGTGGCCAATCAACGGCTGGCTGCGCCGCAGGGAGAGGTCCGGATCGATCCGCAGACCTATCATGCATGGCTGACGCCGCGGATCGGTCGCTCGACCGCCGACGGACAGTTCGACGTGCTGCTCGAGGCGCAGCACCCGGTCGCTCCCGATCCCTATCTCGTCCAGACGTCGCCGCGGTTCGCAACGGCAATGAGATCTCCGCTATTGAGGGTGGTGAAGTCATGAACTCGCAGCTTCTGCAGAATTTCAAGGGCGGCCGCGCGCTGGTGATCATGGAGCGCTCGGGCAGGGAATGCGCATTGGAAACCACGCTCGCCAAGCTCGGGGTGTCCTGTGACTATCCCGCGATGGTCCATGGCCGCGCGCAGATCGACTTTGCCGGCTTGAAGGCCGATCGCGACATCCTGTTTATCGATGGCGATCTCGGCGATGCCGTTGCGATCGAGATCAATCCGGAGTCGCGGCTGCCGCCGGTGCCGGTGATCGGTCTGGTCGGGGTCGAGGCGCCGAGCCGCCTGAAGGCGCTGGTCAATCTCGGCGCCACCTCGTTTCTTCGCAAGCCGGTGCATGGAGGTGCGGTCTACACCTCGCTGTTCATGGGCATCAACCAATTTCTCCTGCGCAGCGAGATGCACGAGCGCGTGCAGAGTCTCGAGGAACGCCGGCGTGGACGCCGCGCGGTGCTGCACGCTGTGGTTCAGCGAATGCGCGACACCGGCCTCGATGAGGACGGCGCCTATGCGCAGCTGCGGCGGGAGAGCATGGGTGCAAGGCAGAATGTGGAACTCTATTGCGAGAATCTGCTGAGCAGACGGGCCAAACCGCCCGACGACACCGACCGCATCGGCCCTTTGCCGCTGCAACGTGGAAATCAACGAGCCCTCTAGGAGATACACATGACCCGAACTGTATTCCGGGGACTGCATGCCGCAGTCCTCACGGGGACGCTTGTCCTCGCCTCATGCATGGCATTCGCGCAGACGCCGATCAAGCTCGGCGTGCTGGAAGACCAATCCGGCGATTTCGCGGTGGCAACGATCGGCAAGGTGCACGCGATCCAGCTCGCAGCCGAGGAGATCAACAAGGCCGGCGGCGTCATGGGCCGTCCGCTCGAACTGGTGATCTACGACACCCAGTCGGACAATACGCGCTACCAGGAATTCATGCGGCGCGTCCTGCAGCGCGACAAGGCCGACGTGGTATTTGCCGGCTTCTCCTCGGCTTCGCGCGAAGCCTATCGCCCGATCGTCGATCAGCTCAACGGCTTTGCCTTCTACAACAACCAGTATGAAGGCGGCGTCTGCGACGGACACATGATCGTCACCGGCGCGGTCCCGGAGCAGCAGTTCTCGACGCTGATCCCCTATATGATGAAGACCTATGGCAAGAAGGTCTACACGCTCGCAGCGGACTACAATTTCGGTCAGATTTCGGCCGAGTGGGTTCGCAAGATCGTCAAGGAAAACGGCGGCGAAATGGCCGGCGAAGAATTCATCCCGCTCGGCGTCTCGCAATTCTCGCAGAGCATCCAGAACATCCAGAAAGCCAAGCCTGACTTCGTGGTGACGCTGCTGGTCGGTACCGCCCAGGCCTCTTACTACGAGCAGGCAGCCTCCGCCAACGTCAACCTGCCGATGGCGTCGTCGGTCAATGTCGGCCAGGGCTACGAGCACAAGCGCTTCAAGGCGCCGAGCCTGAAGGACATGTACGTCACCACCAACTACATCGAGGAAATCGACTCGCCCAGCGCCAAGGCCTTCCTGGCGAAGTTCAAGGCCAAGTTCCCGAACGAGCCCTACGTGAACCAGGAAGCCGAGAACTCCTATCTCGCGGTCTATCTCTACAAGCAGATGGTGGAGCGGGCGAAGTCGACCAAGCGTGAAGAGATCCGCAAGGTGATCGCGCAGGGCGATGTCTGTATGGATGCGCCCGAAGGCAAGGTCTGCATCGACCCGAAGAGCCAGCACATGTCGCACACGATCTATCTGGCCAAGGTCGGCGCCGATCACTCGATCACGTTCCCGACTGTCTGGGAGGGCATCAAGCCCTATTGGCTGGGTGATGCCGGTTGCGACCTGACCAAGAAGGATCCGATGGCGCAGTACACGCCGTCGAATCCGCCGCCGAAGCCGTAACTGGGCGGGGCGCTCCGGAGGTCCCCCCCCCCTCCGGAGCGGCCCTCGACGACCACCGCAGCGCCGCTGCGGTCTTCTCCAACGACACGATGCTGGACCTGACATGGACATCACGACGCTGGCCTTTTCTGTACTGTTTCAATTTGGAGACGCCTTCGCGTTTCTGGTGCTGTCGGCCTGCGGGCTTGCGGTCATCTTCGGCATGATGGGCGTGATCAATCTCGCGCACGGCGAGTTCATCATGTGCGGTGCCTATGTCACGGCCTCCACGGTACATGCGGGGCTGCCGTTGCCGCTGGGGATCGTCGCCGGCGCGCTGGTTTCGGCGCTGGTCGGCATGCTGGTCGAATTCGTCGTGGTGCGCCATCTCTACGATCGTCCGCTCGACACCATCGTGGCGACCTGGGGCCTCAGTCTGATCGCGACGCAGGGCACGCTGATTGCGATCGGATCGACCATGGGCGGGGTGGGCACGCCGTTCGGCTCGTTTCAGGTTGGGGCCTACTCCTATTCGATCTACCGCATCGTGCTGTTCGCATCGGCGCTGGGCGTGCTGGGCGGGTTGTACGCTTTGTTCAATTGGACCTCGTTCGGCGTCAAGGCGCGTGCCACCATCCAGGTGCCGCACATGGCCAACGCGCTAGGCGTCGATACACGCTGGATTTACAGCCTGACCTTTGCCTGCGGCGCCGGCCTCGCGGGCCTCGCCGGCGGCCTCTACGCGCCGACCATGACGCTGGTGCCGACCATGGGGGCGACCTTCATCATGGAAGCCTTCGTCACCGTGGTCATCGGTGGCGCGGATGTATTCCTCGGCACGGCACCCGCGGCTGCAGTCCTCGCCGTAGTCAAGTCGGTGATGACTTCCTGGCAAGGGCAGTTGTTCGGCCAGATCGGCCTGCTGATTGCCGTCATCGTCGTCGTCCGCGTGCTGCCGAAGGGCATCTCCGGATTTCTGTTGCGCGAACGGACGTGAGGAAGACGACAGTGAGTGTTTTGATGTCTCTGTTCCGACGCCTCGAGGGGCCGCAGACGGTGGGGCGCGGTCCGGCCTTCTGGTCGCTGTTCGGCGTGGTGGCGCTGGCAGCGCTGGCCTACCCGCTGATCAGCGACGGCTACACGGTGGGCAACACGGTGTACTTCTTCGTCTGGGTGTTCATCGCGCTCAGCCTCTGCCTGATCTGGGGTTATGGCGGAGCGCTGTCGTTCGGCCAGACCGCGTTCTTCGGCATCGCCGGCTACTTCTATGGCATCCTGACGATCAATTTCGGCTCGGCCTATGGCCTGACGCTGGTGGCGATGCTGCTGGCGATCGGCGTGGCCGCGCTGGTGGCGGTGCTGCTCGGCTACTTCATGTTCTTCGGCCGCATCGAGGGCGTGTTCCTCGGCATCGTCACCCTCGCGGTCACCCTGATGCTGGAGCGCTTCATGGCGCAGACTGCCGGGCCGGAATGGCGGATCGGTAGCGCGCGGCTGAACGGCTTCAACGGCATGAGCGGGATGCCGCCGCTCACCATTCCGTGGTTCGACGGGCCGATCGTGCTGTTCGCCGACGTGGGCCTCTACTACTTCGTACTGGCGCTCGTCATCGTGGTCTATCTCGGCCTGCGCATTCTGGTGAACTCGTCATTCGGCAACGTCATCGTCGCGATCCGCGAGAATCCGCAACGCGCCGAGATGCTGGGCTACGACATCCGGAAATACCAGCTCATCAACTTCGTGATCGGCGCGGCGCTGGCGGGCATGTCCGGCGTGCTCTACACCGCTTGGGGGCAGTACATCACGCCGTCCAGCATGGGCATGACCTCAGCGGCGCTGCCGTTGATCTGGGTCGCGGTCGGCGGTCGCAGCGACCTGACATCGACCCTGATCGGCACGCTGGTGGTGCTGGCCGGCTTTCAGGCACTCACAATCTACGGCAGCCAGTACGCGCTGGTGGTGATGGGCGTGCTGTTGCTGCTGACGGTGCTGATCGCGCCGAACGGCCTAGTGCTCGGTGCGATGAACTGGGTGGCGGGACTGATCTCGCGCAGCAAGCGGGAGCAGAACTGATGGCGCTTCTCGAATTGCACGACCTCAACAAGCACTTCGGCGGTCTGCACGTCACCAATGCGGTCAATCTCGCCTTCGAGCCCGGTGAGATCCATTGCCTGATCGGCCCAAATGGTGCCGGCAAGAGCACGCTGTTCCGGCTGATCCTCGGCGAATACCGGCCGGGCTCCGGCGCAATCCGTTTCGCCGGCGAAGACATCACCGCGCTGAAACCGTTTGCCCGGATAGGGCGCGGCATGTCGGTGAAGTTTCAGGTGCCCGGCATCTTCAAGGGCCTCGCGGTCCGGCAGAATCTGGAGATCGCCCTGCAACGCACCCATCGCGGTGCCGAGCTCGATCAGGAGATCGACCGGCTGCTGGCGTTCCTCGGACTCGAGGCCGAGCAGAAGCAGACCGCGGGCAATCTCAGCCACGGCCAGAAGCAGTGGCTGGAGATCGGCATGGCGATCAGCCTGAAGCCGCGGATGCTGCTGCTCGACGAACCGACCGCCGGCATGTCGCCGGAGGAGACCTTTCAAACCGGCCAGATGGTGCAGCGGCTCAATGCCGAAGGCATGACGGTGCTCGCGGTCGAGCACGACATGGCGTTCGTGCGGCAGGTCGCGCAGCGCGTCACCGTGCTGCATCTCGGCCAAGTGTTCGCGCAGGGCACGATCGAACAGATCATTGCCGACGAGCGCGTCGCCGCGATCTATCTGGGGCAGGCTCATCATGCGTAAGGAAGTCATCCTCAATACGGTCGGCCTGCGCGCCGGCTATGGCGGCAAGCCGGTGCTGCAGGGCCTCGAGATCGAGGTGCGCGAAAGCGAGATCGTCGCGGTGATCGGCCGGAACGGTGTCGGCAAATCCACGCTGATGAAAAGCCTGATCGGGCTGGTGCCGCCGATGGACGGCTCGATCGTGTTTCGCGGCGAGGCGATCGAGACGTTGCCCGCGTTCCGCCGGGCGCGGCTCGGTATCGGCTATGTGCCGCAGGGGCGCGACGTGTTTCCGCGGCTCACCGTCGGCGAGAACATCGCGGTCGGCGCGGCGATCAAGGGCCGCCTCACGGACCAAGCCAGGAAAAACATCATCGAGACCTTTCCGATCCTCGGCGAACGCTGGAGCCAGGCGGCCGGCACGATGTCCGGTGGCCAGCAGCAGCAGCTGGCGATCGGCCGGGTGCTGGTCGCCGATCCCCAACTCATTCTGCTCGACGAACCCTCGGAGGGCATCCAGCCCAACATCGTGCAAGATATCGCGCGCGACATGGTGGCGCTGAATCGCAAGACCGGCGTCACAATCATTTTGGTCGAGCAGAACCTCGACATGATCCGGGCCATGGCACAGCGCTGCTACGTCATGGAAAAAGGCCGCATCGTCGCCGATCTCGATCGCAGCGCGCTCGACGACGAAGCGGAAATGCGCCGCCACCTCGCGGTTTGAAATCAACAACGAAAAGGAGCTCATCATGGACTGGCAAGCGGATTCGATCATGACGCGGAAGGGCGTCGCCAAGGGCGTGGCCGGCGCGAGCTACACAATCACCGAGGCCGAGCAGGGCAAGTATCACTATGTCTACGGGCCCTATGTCGACCCGATCCTGACTGTTGATCCCGGCGCGGTGGTGTCGGCCGAGACCCATGACGCCTTCGAGGGCGCCATCAAGTCAGAGACCGACATTCCGTCGAAGATCCTGAACTTTCCCTTCCTCAACCCGCAGAACGGTCCGATCTATGTCAACGGCGCCGAGAAGGGCGACGTGCTGGCGGTCTCGATCAAGAGCATCGTGCCGCGTGGGCCGCAGCCGCGCGGCACCACGGTGGTGATGCCGGAGTTCGGCGGCCTGGTCGGCACCGGGCAGACCGCGCTGCTCAATCCTGCGCTGCCGGAGCGGGTCAAGAAGCTCCACATCGATCTGGAGACCGGCACCAAATGGAACGACAAGATCACGCTTCCCTATGAACCCTTCATCGGCACCATCGGCACCTCGCCGGAAATCGAGGCGATTTCCTCGCTGGTGCCGGATTACTACGGCGGCAACATGGACCTGCCGGATGTCGGCGTCGGCGCCATCATCTATCTGCCGGTCAACATCAAGGGCGGGCTGCTGTATCTCGGCGATTGCCACGCCGCCCAGGGCGATGGCGAATTGTGCGGCGTCGCGATCGAGCATCCCACCGTCACCACCCTGCAGATCGACCTGATCAAGGGCTGGAACATTCACTGGCCGCGGCTGGAGACCAAGGACTTCATCATGTGCATCGGCTCGGCGCGGCCGATGGAGGATGCCGCGCGCATCGCCTATCGCGAGCTGTGCCGCTGGATGGCCGCCGATTACGGCTTCGAGGAGATCGATGCCTACATGCTGCTGACCCAGACCGGCCGGGTCCGGCTCGGCAACATGGTCGATCCGAAATACACGCTGGGCGCTTCGATCAAGAAGTCGTTTCTGATCTGAGAGGAGAACGGCGATGTCGCGCAAGATTCAGGTTGCCACCGTCCAGTTCGAGCCCACCATGTTCGAAAAGGAGCGCAACATCGCCGACCTTCTGGCTCTCTGCGAGCAGGCAGCACAGGCCGGCGCCCGGCTGATCGTGACGCCGGAAATGGGCACCACCGGCTATTGCTGGTTCGACCGCGCCGAGGTCGCGCCCTATGTCGAGCCCATTCCCGGGCCGAGCACCGATCGCTTCGCCGCGCTTGCGAAGAAGTACGATTGCTACATCGTCGTCGGCCTGCCGGAGGTCGACGACGACGGCATCTATTTCAACTCCGCTGTGCTGATCGGTCCGGATGGCTTGATCGGCCGGCACCGCAAGACCCATTCCTATATCGCCGAGCCGAAATGGGCGGCGGCCGGCGACCTGCACAACCAGGTGTTCGAGACGCCGATCGGGCGCATTGCGATCCTGATCTGCATGGATATCCATTTCATCGAGACAGCGCGTTTGATGGCGCTCGGCGGCGCCGACATCATCTGCCACGTCTCCAACTGGCTGGCCGAGCGGACGCCGGCGCCGTACTGGATCAGCCGGGCGTTCGAGAACGGCTGCTACGTAATCGAAAGCAACCGTTGGGGGCTGGAGCGCACGGTGCAGTTTTCCGGCGGCAGCTGCGTGATCGCGCCGAACGGCGAGATCGTCGCGGTGATCGACGGCGGCGACGGCGTGGCGCTGGCGGAGATCGATCTCGATGCGGCGCGGGCGCGAAGGGTCGCCGGCGAGCCCGTGTTTCGGCGGCGCCGTCCGGAGCTCTATCCGGAATTGCTGACCGACACCTTCAGCTGGAATCCGCGCGACTTCTTCACGCTGTATGGCCATGCGCCGTGGCCGGAGGGCAAGGCCTCGCGGGTCAGCGTCGCGCAATTCGCGCCGAGCGCCGATGTCGACGCCAATCTCGATCGCATCGTTGCGCTGGCCCGCAAGGCCAAGGCGGACGGCGCCGAGCTGGTGGTGTTTCCCGAATTGGCGGTCGGCGGCCTGGTCGACCCGGCGTCGGCCGCGCAGCTTGTTCCTGGCGTCGCCACCGATCGGCTCAGTGCGCTGGCCCACGAGCTGTCGCTCTATCTGGTCTGCGGCATCGCCGAACGAGCCGGCGACCTCTGCTACAACAGTGCGGTGCTGATCGCGCCGGACGGCGCCTTGACGGCCTATCGCAAAACTCATCTTACCGAAGACGAGCGCAGCTGGGCGACCGCAGGCGACGACTGGACCGTGGCCGATACCCCGCTCGGGCGGATCGGGATGCTGATCGGCCATGACGCGATGTTTCCGGAAGCAGGGCGCGTGCTGGCGCTACGTGGTTGCGACCTCATCGTCTGCCCCGCGGCAATCACGACCCGTTTCAGTTCGCCCCATGCCGGCACGACCATCGCGCAGTCGGCGCCGATCCCGACCGGCGCCGACCGATATCACTGGCATCACTTCCGCGTCCGCGCCGGCGAGAACAATGTGTTCCTCGCCTTCGCCAATGTCATCGATCCCGTGCACGGCTATGCGGGATTGAGCGGCGTGTTCGGCCCCGACACCTTTGCCTTTCCGCGCCGCGAAGCGATCGTCGAAGACGGTGAGGGCGTCGCCACGGTCACGATCGACACCAGCAATCTCGACTGCGTCTATCCGACCAATGTGGTGCGGCGGAAGGACCTGGTATCGATGCGGATGCCGCACAGCTATCGGCCGCTGGTCCAGGCGGTGGCGGGAAATTCCTGACACGCGACAAAGGAGCACAACATGGATCTGGGATTGAAGGGTGCAAAGGTGCTCGTGACCGGCGGCACCAAGGGGATCGGCCGGGCGACTGTCGAGACCTTCGCTGCCGAGGGCGCGCATGTCGGCGTCTGCGCCCGCAACGCGGCGGAAGTCGAGGCGACCGTTGCCGCGCTGAAGGCCAGGGGCGTTGCAGCCTATGGCGGCGTGGCTGATGTGGCGGACGCGACGGCGCTGAAAGCCTGGGTGGAGACGATGGCGAACCAACTCGGCGGCATCGATGTCGTGGTCGCCAATGTCAGCGCGCTGGCGATCGGACAGGATGACGAAAGCTGGGAAAAGGAATTCGCTACCGACATGATGGGCACGGTACGGCTGGTCAACGTCGCGATGCCCTATCTCGAACGCAGCGACGCCGCGGCGATCGTTACGGTGGCAAGCGTATCGGGCCGCGAGATCGATTTTGCCTGTGGTCCCTACGGGACTTTCAAGGCGGCGATCATCCATTACACGCAAGGCTTGGCCTATCAGCTTGCCGGCAAGAACATTCGCGCCAATTCGGTGTCGCCCGGCAACACCTATTTCGAAGGCGGCGTCTGGGACCAGATCAAGCACGGCAATCCGGAGCTCTACAACACCGCGCTGGCGCTCAATCCGACCGGCCGGATGGGCACGCCACAGGAAATGGCCAATGCCGTAGTGTTCCTCGCCAGTCGGGCGGCGAGCTTCATCACCGGCACCAATCTTGTGGTCGACGGCGCGCTGACTCGGGGTGTGCAGTTCTGACGCCATAAGCTTGCTGAAAGCGATCGCATGGCAGCGGTGTCGAGCATCGCCGCCCGCTGGAACGATATCAGCGGTATCGACAAGCACGATTTGACATGGGGCGGCCATACGCCGACGTAACCGGTGCTGGCCGGTGCCGCCTGTGGCGCGAGGGCTGCGGATCGTCGCTGCGACAGTCGCCACGAGATCTCTTCGTGGTCACGACCTCATGATGTCGATCAATGACATGCATTATAATTCTTGCAACGCGGCCGATTCATGAAATATGGTGCCTGAATGTGACGGATCAGGTCCGCACGTCGCCGATAGGTGGGGTTCAACCGACCACGGTTCATATTTTGAGGGGAGACTGCTCATGGCCATCGATGATTTCATGCGGCCGCTGTCGCGACGCGGCCTGTTGTCGGGCGCGGCGGGTGCCGCAACTCTGGCCGCCGCAGGACCGTTTAGGTCGGCGGCCTTCGCGCAAAACGCGCCCCTGAAGGTCGGCATGATGCTGCCCTACACCGGCACGTTCGCCAAGCTCGGCCAGTTCATCGACGATGGTTTCCGGCTCTATGTCGAGCAGAAGGGCGGCAAGCTTGGTGGGCGTGAGATCGCCTTCGTGCAGGTCGATGACGAGTCGAAGCCCGAAGCCGCCACCGACAACATGAACCGTCTGGTCGGCCGCGAGAAGGCCGACGTCGTCGTCGGCACCGTGCATTCCGGCGTTGCAATGGCCATGGTCAAGGTCGCGCGCGATACCAAGACGCTGCTGATCATTCCCAACGCCGGCGCCAACGATGCGACCGGCCCGGCCTGCGCGCCGAACATCTTCCGCACTTCGTTCTCGAACTGGCAGAGCACCTACCCGATGGGCAAGGTGATGGCCGACGCCGGCATCAAGAACGTCGTCACCATCTCCTGGCGCTATACCGCAGGCGCGGAGATGGTTGGCGCGTTCGCCGAGAATTTCACCAAGAATGGCGGCAAGGTCCTTGCCGACCTCACGGTGCCGTTTCCGGAAGTCGAGTTCCAGGCGCTGATTACCCAGATCGCCACCTTGAAGCCGGACGCGGTGTTCAGCTTCTTTGCCGGCGGCGGTGCCGTCAAGTTCGTGAAAGACTATGCGGCCGCAGGCCTCAACAAGACCATTCCGCTCTATGGGGCCGGCTTCCTGACGGACGGTACCATCGAGGCGCAAGGGGCTGCTGCGGATGGTATCAAGACGACGCTGCATTACGCCGACAACCTCGACAATCCGGCCAATCTCGCCTTCCTCAAGGCGTTCAAGGCCAAGACCGGCAAGGACGGCGATATCTATGCGGTGCAAGGCTATGACGCTGCGGCCTTGCTCGATATCGGCCTGACCGCCGTCGGCGGCGATTTCACGGCGCGCGACAAGATGCTCGCGGCCATGGGCGCCGCCAAGATCGACAGTCCGCGTGGGCCGTTGTCCTTCAACAAGGCGCACAATCCGATCCAGAACATCTATCTGCGCGAAGTCCGGAACGGCCGCAATGAGCTGGTCTCGATTGCCCAGGCCAACGTCGACGATCCCGCGCGCGGCTGCAAGATATCGTGAGGCCACGGCCGTGACGGGCCCCGTATTGCGCTCGTCGCGGCCGGTCGTTCGAAGCACGCAAGCCGTCTGCCGGCAGTGGCCTTGACGTCAGGCATCATCATACGAACTGGACTCAAGGATGGACCTTATCACGTTCGGCGTTCAGCTTCTGAACGCAGTCCAGTACGGCACGGTGCTGTTTCTGGTTGCGAGCGGCCTGACGCTGGTGTTCGGCATTCTCGGAGTCATCAATCTCGCTCATGGCGCGTTCTATATGCTGGGCGCCTATCTCGCTTACTGGCTGACGCTGGTCACCGGCAGCTTTGCGCTGGCCATGCTGGGCGGCGTCACGATCGCTTTCATCGCAGGTATGCTGCTTGAGACGATGTTCGTGCGGCTGTTGTACGGTCGCGATCATCTGGCGCAGGTACTGCTCAGCTTCGGCCTGATCCTGGTCATCGACGAGGTCCGGCAACTTCTGTTCGGCAAGGATGTCCACGCGGTGGCACCGCCGGCATGGTTGTCGGGATCGATCCAACTGACGGACAATCTTTCGTATTCCGTGTACCGACTGGCGATCTGCATCTTCTGTCTTTGCGTGGCCGTCGCCATCTTCCTGGTCATCAGCCGCACCAAGATCGGCATGATCGTGCGGGCCGGCGCCGAGAATCGCGAGATGGCGCGCGTGCTCGGTATCAAGTTCGATCGCGTCAATCGCTACGTGTTTGCCGTCGGAATTGCGCTGGCAGCGCTGGGCGGCATCGTCATCGCGCCGATCTCGACGGTGTTTCCCGGGATGGGCGATGGCATGCTGATCCTGTCCTTCGTGGTGATCGTGCTCGGCGGCATCGGATCCGTGGCGGGCGCCGCGGTCGGAGCGCTGCTGATCGGGCTGACCGATACGTTTGGAAAAGTATTCTTTCCGAGTGCATCCAGCATTCTGATCTACGTGCTGATGGCGGCCGTGCTGATTTGGCGTCCCAGCGGAATTCTCGGACGGCCCAATGCCTGAGTCGAAAGCATCCGGCCTGCCGAGGCTGCTGGCCATGGCAGCGTGCCTTGCCATCGCGGTCGTCCTGCCATTCGTCGCGCCGGTTTACTACGTCCAGTTCTGCGCCAAGGTGCTGATCATGGGGATACTGGCGATGGCGCTCAACCTCGCCGTCGGGCATGGCGGGCTGGTCAGCCTGTGCCATGCCGCCTTCTTCGGACTCGCCGGCTACGTCCTTGCGTTGATGTCGCCGGGCTACGACGCGGCATCGTTTCTGCTGTCGTTTCCTCTGGCCGTCGCCGCGTCGACTGCGATGGCGCTGGTGATCGGTGCCCTGGCGCTGCGGACCCGCGGCATCTATTTCATCATGGTGACGCTGGCATTCGGCGAGATGCTGTTCTTCTTCTTTCACGACACCCGGGTCGCGGGAGGATCGGACGGCATATCGATCAATGTCCGCCCGGAAGTCGCGATCGGCGGCTATCAGTTGCTCGATCTCGACAAGCCGATCGTGTTCTATTTCGTGGTGCTGGTCTGCCTTATCGGCGTGATGGCTCTGCTCACGATGATCGTCAACTCGCCATTCGGCCATGCCCTGGCGGCAGCCCGAGACAATGAACGGCGCGCGCGTTCGCTGGGCTTTCCGATCTTCCGTCTGCGGCTCACGGCCTTTGCGGTGTCCGGTGCCCTGGCGGGCGTTGCCGGCTATCTGGCGGCCTCGCAGTTCGGATTCGTCGCACCGCAGATGCTTGGATGGCACCAGTCGGCGACGGTGCTTGTCATGGTTCTGATCGGCGGACTGCGGTCGGTCACCGGGCCTCTAGTCGGGGCTATCGTTCTTATTGGCCTCGAGGAAGTGCTGAAGGCAAACATCGAGCACTGGAAACTCGTCGAGGGGCTCGTCATCATCGCGATCGTCGTCCTGCTGCCCAATGGGGTCCGGCAAATCTGGTCGATGATCGCCGGCCCGGCCTCCGATGCCGCTTCGGACCGGCCACGCCCCGATGCCAAGCCCGCGACGGCGGAGGTCGGTCATGGCTGAGGTCGTGCTTCGTGCCGAGCATCTGCAAAAGCGCTTCGGTGGGCTTGTCGCCGTATCCGGCGTGTCGATCGAGGCTCACCTCGGCGAGATTCACGCCGTCATCGGTCCGAACGGTGCCGGCAAGTCGACACTGATCAATCTGCTATCCGGCGAACTCTTCGTCAGTTCCGGCCGCATATCGATCGGCAAGACCGATGTAACGTCGCTTGCACCGGACCGGCGCGCCCGCGCAGGCCTCGGTCGCGCTTACCAGAAGACAACCCTGTTCACGAAGTTCAGCGTTCAGGAGAACGTCAGGCTGGCTGCACAAGCGCGCTCCGGCGCGCCGCTGCGCATGTTTGGCGGCATTCATGCCGACGTCGAATGCGAAAGACGGACGGCAGAAGCCATCGACAGGGTCGGATTGCATGGCCGCTCGCTGGTGATTGCGGATCGTCTGAGCCACGGCGAACAGCGGCAACTCGAAATTGCCATGGTGCTTGCCACCGATCCCCGCATCGTCCTGCTCGACGAACCGCTCGCCGGCATGGGGCAGTCGGAAGCGCGCGCCATCATTGCCCTAATCGCATCGCTGAAGGTGGATCGCGCAGTGCTGCTGGTCGAGCACGACATGGATGCCGTCTTCGAACTCGCGGATCGTCTCACCGTGATGCAGGATGGCTCGGTCATCGCCACAGGTTTGCCGCAAGAGGTGCGGGCGCATCCATTGGTGCGGTCGGCCTATCTCGGTGCGCACGGAGATAGTCCATGACGTCATTGCTCGAGACGGAACGGCTCGATGCTTTCTACGGCGTCAGCCAGATCCTGCACGGCATCGATCTGAAATTTGCGCGCGGCGAGCAGGTGGCGCTAATCGGTCGCAACGGCATGGGCAAGACCACTCTGTTGCGCTCGTTGATGGGGCTGCTGCCTGGCTGCCGCGGGACACTCCGGCTGCACGGCAAGGATATCCGGCGCGCGCCGCCCGAGACGATCTCCCGCCTTGGCCTTGCCATGGTGCCGGAGGGCAGGGGCGTGTTCGGTTCGTTGTCCGTCACGGAAAACCTCGTCATGGCGGCCCGTGCCGGCAATGAAGGGCGTCACGACTGGACCCTGGCCAAGGTCTTCGATCTGTTTCCCCGTCTTCATCAGCGCCGCAACAATGGTGGCCATCAGCTCTCAGGCGGCGAGCAGCAGATGCTGACCATCGGTCGAGCGCTGATGACCAACCCCGACATGATCATGATAGACGAGGCGACCGAAGGCCTCGCGCCGCTGGTCGCACAAGCCATCTGGCAGACGATTGGCGTTATCCGGGGCGAAGGGATCGCGACGCTCGTAGTCGACAAGGATTTTCGCAGCCTTTCCAGGGTAGCCGATCGTATGCTCATGCTATCGAAAGGCTGCATCGTCTTCGATGGTACGCCCGCTGCGCTCGCAAGCCGGCAGGACCTGCTTGAGCGCCATCTCGGCATCTAGCACTTATGACGCGACGACGGTCAGGCCGCGATGACTGGCCGCCACGATATTGTCCGTGAGCGGCTCGGGCCACTGCACGACGAGTTGACCGAACAGGTCGTCGAGGCCGCTTTGCTCGATCGCATCGTAGAAGTACGGCGTCGCGGCGCGGGCGATGAAGCTGTGAAGCAGATGCGCCGCATCGTAGTCGTAGACGATGTCGCCGGGGACGATGCCTTGTCGACGCAGCAGGAAGGTCCGCAGGCCGGTGAGGTGGGCCCGTCCGCCTTCAGTCGCTGCGAAGGACATGACCAGAGCCTCGTGGGCAATCTGCGGGCCGTCCTGCATCCGGTCATACATCGGCAGCGCATTGGCGCCGATCACGTCGGCCATGCTGCGGAAATCAGCCGACATGTCTTCGGGGTGCAAGGTGTTGCGGATCGCGATCATGCCATCGGGATCGAAGCCGCGCGCCTGCAGTATTTCGCCTAGGGTCACGACGCGGCGCTGCGCAGGCCGAACGCTTCGGCGTTGGCGTTGAGCATGCGGGACGCGGCGTTGATCAACTGCGAGGCCGCCTTGTCCTCGCTGAGACCCGCAGTATCGACGGTCATCGACGCGCGGGCATAGAGCGGCTCGCGGCTGAGCAGGATGGTCCGCAGTTCCTGCATCGCCGATCGATCGTCTGCCATCGGGCGCAGGTCTCCCTGGCGCCGGACCCGGGCCATATGCTCTTCCGGCTTTGCCTTTAGCCAGATCGTATAGAAGGACGACAAGATGCGGTCGAAGGTCAGCGGCTCCGAGACGATTCCGCCGCCGGTAGCGAGAACGATCGGCTCCTTGCTTGTCAGCAGGTTGTTCAGCGCCGCCTGTTCCATGCGCCGAAAACCCTCCTGGCCATACAAAGCGATGATCTCGGCGACCGAAAGCCCGTTCCGCTGTTCGATCTCTTTGTTGAGTTCGACGAAGGTCCAGCCGATCTTGTGCGCCAGCAGCTTTCCGAGCGTCGATTTCCCGGCGCCGCGAAGCCCGATCAGCGCGATTCCGTTGAACGGCGTGTGGAGATGCGGCTTGCTGTGGCCGCGACCGGCCAGAATATCCTTGGCCTGGGCAATCTGGGCCGGCGTCGCGCCGCGGACGAGGTCGCGGATCACCGGCCACTCTTCCAACGTTTCCCCGACCGGAATGAGGTCTTCGAGAGGTGTGCCCATGGCCAGCGCAACGCGCCGCAGCAGCACGATGGAAACGTTTCCCTTGCCACCCTCGAGTTGCGCGATGTAGCGCTCCGAAATGCCCGACACCTTGGCAAGCACCTTGCGCGACATACCGCGGAGTCCGCGCATCGTGCGCACGCGCTGACCCAGCTCAACAAGGAATTCGGTCTCTGGATCGGGCTGTTCAGTCATCGGGTTCGGTTCTGGTCGAGTGCAATGAAACATAATGCCGAAAAGAATTGACAGCAACCAACTCAACTGACTTTATATGAATTATAATTCATAAAAGTCAGGGGTTGACCGTGAAAAACGGCGATGAACGCACCAAGGGTGCAGCGGCATCATGAGTGGGCTGTCCGATTCTTACAATGCGGTGACCTGGCTGCTGGATCGCAACATCGCAGAAGGGCGTGGCGACAAGCTCGCTTTCACGGACACCGTATCCGATCTCACTTACGGCGGCTTGCAGGCCAGGAGCTGTCAGCTTGCCAACCTGCTGAAGCGCCTCGGCGTCCGGCGCGAAGAGCGCGTCGCGATGATCATGCTGGACACGGTCGATTTCCCCGTGGTGTTTCTCGGCGCTATGCGGGCCGGCATCATCCCGGTGCCCTTGAATACGCTGCTGACGAGCGAGCAATACGCCTACGTCCTCGCCGACTGCCGTGCGCGGGTGCTTTTCATTTCGAGTGCGTTGCTGCCGGTGGTGCGGGATATGCTCGGGCGGCTGCCGGATCTCGAGCACGTCGTGGTCGCCGGCACCAAGGTCGATGGCCACAAGTCGCTCGTCGACGAAATGGCCGGCGAGAGCGAAACTTTCGCAACCGTCGCCACCCACGCGGACGAACCGGCATTTTGGCTGTACTCGTCGGGATCGACGGGAATGCCGAAGGAGTCCGTCACCTGCACGCCAGCCTGGAGGCGACGGCCACGACCTATGCTCGCCAGGTGTTGGGCATTCGCGAAGACGACGTCGGGCTGTCTGCGGCGAAGCTGTTCTTCGCCTATGGTCTCGGCAATGCGCTCACTTTCCCGATGTCGGTGGGTGCCACCACGGTGCTGAATTCCGAACGGCCGACCCCGGCGACGATGTTCGGCTTGATGCGCCGCTATAATCCCAGCATCTTCTTCGGCGTTCCGACCCTGTTTGCGGCGATGCTGAATGACGAAGCCTCCAAGGATCAAGGCGGATTCACGCGTCTGCGCGTCTGCACCTCCGCCGGCGAGGCGCTGCCCGAGTCGGTCGGCAACAACTGGAAGAGCCGTTTCGGAGTCGACATTCTCGACGGAGTAGGCTCGACCGAACTCCTGCACATTTTTCTGTCGAACAGGCCGGGGGACGTTCGATACGGTACCTCGGGCCGGCCAGTGCCGGGCTACAGCGTTCGTCTGATCGACGAAGCGGGGCTGGATATTGCTGATGGCGAGATCGGCGAACTGCTCGTCGATGCGCCGTCGGCCGGAGAGGGCTACTGGAACCAGCGCAGCAAAAGCCGGCGCACCTTCGAGGGACACTGGACGCGCACGGGCGACAAATACGTCCGCGATTCCGAAGGGCGCTATACTTTCTGCGGTCGCGCCGATGACATGTTCAAGGTTTCAGGCATCTGGGTTTCGCCTTTCGAGGTTGAAAGCGCGTTGATCACGCATCCCGCGGTGCTTGAAGCCGCCGTGATCCCGGAAGCAGACGCCGAAGGTCTGCTGAAGCCAAAGGCGTTCATCGTGCTGAGGCCGATGGCGCTGTCGGATGGCCTGCACGAATCGCTGAAGGACCACGTGAAGCAGAAGATCGGTCCGTGGAAATATCCACGGTGGATAGAGGTGGTTGAGGCTCTGCCGAAAACGGCCACCGGCAAGATCCAGCGTTTCAAGCTGCGCGACGGCGCCGCTGTCTGAAGAAGAGAATGGAGTATCCCATGAGCGCTTTGAAGCCTGTCGGCATGCTGACGATTGGATCGTCCAATCTTGAATACCGCATGATAGGCCCGGCGCCAGGCGACGCGCCGACGATCGTGTTGCTGCATGAGGGGCTTGGCTCCGCCGCTCTGTGGGGCGATTTTCCGGATAGGCTGCAGCAGGCGACGGGCGCGGGCGTATTCGTCTATTCGCGCGCAGGCTACGGCGCTTCAAGTCCGGTCACACTGCCGCGCCCCTGGACTACATGCATGTCGAAGCGCTCGAGGTGCTGCCCCGCCTGCTCGATGCGATCGGCTTTCGGCGTGGACTGCTGGTCGGACATTCCGATGGCGCCTCGATCGCGACGACTTATGCCGGCGGCATCCAGGATCATCGTATTCGCGGCGTCGCGCTGATCGCTCCGCATTTTGTTGTCGAGGACATCACGGTGCAGTCGATCGCCGAGATCAGGAAGTCTTACCAGCAGGGCGATCTGAAACCCAGGCTGGCGCGTTGGCACAGCGATGTCGACAATGCCTTCTATGGCTGGAATGGTGCGTGGCTCGATCCCGCATTCCGCAACTGGGATATTTCGGACTTTCTCGCTTATGTCCGCGTCCCCATACAGATCGTGCAGGGCGCTGACGATCACTACGGCACGATGAAGCAGATCGAGATTGCCGAGGCGGAGTGCTATTGCCCCGTCGATGTCGAGATCATTGCGGGCGCGGCACATTCACCGCATCGCGAGGCTGCGGATGCGACCTTGCTGGCGGTCACGGAATTCGCAAACAGGCTGCTTCAGTTTCATGGCGAGGGCGCGCTGCGCGCCGCGTGACAGCGCATGGTTACCGCCTGCATGCCGCTCCCGCGCTGGGCCTGGGCAACCGGCGAGGGCCGGCAGTCTGCCGATCATGAAACGCTGGACCGCGCCAAGGCCATGGTGCCGGCGCGATATGATGACGGCTTCGTTCCCGCGAATGACGCCGCGCTTCGCTATGGCCTTGCGCTCAACGACGCGGGCTTCTTCTGGGAGGCTCATGAAGTCCTCGAAGCGGTCTGGAAGGCCGCCCCGCAGGGCGGCCGCGATCGGATCCTGCTCCGCGCCTGCATTCAGGTCGCCAATGCCAACCTGAAGCGGAAGCTGAACAAGGCCAACGCCATGCGCAAGTTGTTGAATGAGGTTCTAGCCGATCTGATCGAACTTGAGGCGCGGCTCCCGACCGGGCCTGCCACCAGCTTTGCCGCGCAATTTGATCGAAGACCGCTCCGCGCCGCGATCGCAGAGCAGTGTGAGAGACCCGGGGAAACGCTCGACGGTGGCGCGCTTCAACATGAAATAAAATACAAGTTACTGGCGCCATGAAAGCTTGACCGCGCGACATCATGCATTATTGTGCATATCACCAGCGGCGGGGACGCCGATAAATTCAGGGTGGATCCATGGCTGCTGAGCAACGCGTTCTCGCGAACGGTGCGACATTCATCGACTTTCAAACGGATCCGTCGCGCTACCGGCATTGGAAGCTGGAGGTGGACGGCGACGTCGCAACGCTCACAATGGATGTGGATGAGAATGGCGGCCTATTCGAAGGTTACCTGCTCAAGCTGAATTCCTACGATCTCGGCGTGGATATCGAGCTGGCAGATGCCGTGCAGCGGCTTCGCTTCGAGCATCCCGGCGTCAAGGTGGTGGTGCTGCGCTCCGGCAAGAATCGCGTGTTCTGCGCCGGTGCCAATATTCGCATGCTCGCCGGCGCCACCCACGCGCACAAGGTCAACTTCTGCAAGTTCACCAACGAGACCCGCAATGGTTTCGAGGATTCCAGCGAATACTCGGGCCAGCGTTTCATCACTGTCGTCAACGGTACGGCGGCGGGCGGCGGTTACGAACTGGCACTGGCCACCGATCACATCATCATGGCCGACGACGGCTCCGCGGCCGTGTCGCTGCCGGAAGTGTCGCTGCTCGCGGTGTTGCCGGGCACTGGAGGCCTGACCCGCGTCGTGGACAAGCGCAAGGTTCGCCGCGACCATGCTGACTATTTCTGCACGATCGAGGAAGGCATCAAAGGCAAGCGCGCCGTCGCCTGGCGGCTGGTGGACGAGATCGTTCCGAACAGCAAGCTCGAAGCCAAGATCACGGAGCGCACGAAAGAGTTTGCGGCCGCTTCGAAGCGCAACGGCAACGGGCAGGGCATCACGCTGTCACCGATCAGCCGAAGCGTGGACGAGGCGGGACTCCGCTATGGCCTGGTGAGCGTGGATATCAACCGCACAGATCGCGTGGCGACAATCTCCATCGCAGCGCCGGACCAGTCGGCTCCGGCCGATGTCGATGCCATGATTGCGCAGGGCGCCAGCTTCTGGCCATTGCAGGTCGCACGCGAGCTGGACGACGCCATCCTGCATTTGCGCATCAACGAACTCGAAACGGCAATGCTCGTGTTCAAGTCCCATGGCGACAGCAGCAATGTGCTGGCCCATGATGCTTTCCTCGAAGCCGACAAGGCGCACTGGCTGGTCAACGAGATCAGGCTGTACTGGAAACGTGTGCTGAAGCGGATCGACGTCACATCGCGCACGCTGGTCACGCTGGTCGAGCCCGGCTCCTGTTTCGTCGGTACGCTGGCCGAGCTCGTATTCGCCGCCGATCGCTCCTACATGCTGATCGGGCAGAAGCAGGGCGACAATCGCGCGCCGCCCGCCATCGTGCTAAGTGCGATGAACTTCGGCCCCTATCCCATGAGCCACGGCCTGACACGGCTGCAGTCGCGCTTTCAGGCTGATCCCGAAGATGTTGCCCGCGCCGAAGCCCGGATCGGTGAGCCGCTCGATGCCGAAGCTGCAGAGGAAATGGGACTCGTGACGTTTGCCCTCGACGATATCGATTGGGATGACGAGGTCCGCGTGTTCTTCGAAGAACGCGGCAGCTTTTCGCCGGACAGCCTCACCGGCATGGAAGCCAACCTGCGCTTTGTCGGCCCCGAGACGATGGAATCGAAAATCTTTTCACGGCTGACCGCCTGGCAGAACTGGATTTTCCAGCGTCCCAATGCCGTCGGCGAAAACGGCGCGCTCGGCCGCTATGGCACCGGGCAGAAGGCACAATTCGACATGACGCGCGTCTAGCGGCGGGCTGCAAGAGCTGCGTCGTCTACAGCCCTTAGTCATCCGTACATCGAGCAATCAACGACACCCCCACGGGAGATCACGCCATGAACATCATGAACGTCGACTACAGCACCAAGATTCCCAACAATGTGAATCTCACCGAGGATCGGCAGGTACTCAAGGCGCTCGAGGGCTGGCACCCGGGCTATCTCGACTGGTGGAACGACATGGGGCCGGAGGGTTTCCAGGAGTCGCTGGTCTATCTGCGGACGGCTGTATCGGTCGATCCGAAAGGCTGGGCCAAGTTCGACTACGTCAGGATGCCGGAATATCGCTGGGGCGTGCTGTTGGCGCCGCAGGACACCGAGCGCAAGGTGAACTTCGGCGAACATATGGGCGAACCTGCCTGGCAGGAAGTCCCCGGCGAATACCGCGCGATGCTGCGCCGGCTGGTGGTGATCCAGGGCGACACCGAGCCCGCATCGGTCGAGCAACAGCGCCATCTGGGGAAAACGGCGCCGTCGCTTTACGACATGCGCAACCTGTTCCAGGTCAATGTCGAGGAAGGCCGTCATTTGTGGGCGATGGTCTATCTGTTGCAGAAATATTTTGGCCGCGACGGCCGCGAGGAAGCCGACGACCTGCTGCGTCGCCGTTCGGGCGATGCCGACGCGCCGCGTATGCTCGGGGCCTTCAACGAGGCGACGCCGGATTGGCTGTCATTCTTCATGTTCACCTTCTTCACCGACCGCGACGGCAAGATGCAGCTCGAAAGCCTGGCCCAGTCCGGCTTCGATCCGCTATCGCGCACCTGCCGTTTCATGCTGACGGAGGAGGCGCACCACATGTTCGTCGGCGAGACCGGCGTCGGCCGCGTGTTGCAGCGAACCTGCGAGGCGATGAAGGCGGCAGGAATCGAAGATCCCAACGCTATCGAAAAGGTGCGTGCGCTCGGTGTCATCGATCTGCCCACCATCCAGAAGAAGATCAATCTGCATTACTCCCTGTCGCTCGACCTGTTCGGTTCCGAAGTGTCAACCAATGCTGCGAATTTCTACAATTCCGGATTGAAGGGGCGGTTTCAGGAAACCAAGATCGAGGACGATCACCGGCTCACCAACGACATCTATCAGGTCCTCAAGTTTGTCGACGGCGAGATCAAGCTGGTCGATGAGCCGGCTCTCACCGCGCTGAACATGCGGCTGCGCGATGACTACACGGCCGATTGTGCCAAGGGCGTCGAACGCTGGAACAAGATCATCGAGAAGGCAGGCGTCAATTTCCGTTTCGAACTGCCGCACACCGCGTTCCATCGCCAGATAGGCGAATTCCGCAACGTCAATGCGACGCCGACCGGCATCGTTCTGAACGACGGGGACTGGGCGCGGGCGAAGAGCAATTATCTCCCGTCGACGGAGGACGGTGACTTCATCTCGTCGCTGATGGTGGCGGTCAGCGAACCCGGGAAGTATGCAGATTGGATCTCCGCGCCAAAGGTCGGCATCGACAACAAGCCTGGTGATTTTGAATACGTCAAAATCGCCGCCTGATAACGAGCGCCGGACGGTGCGAAGTCACTCGCTTCGCCACCGTCCGGCGTTGCTACAGAACGCCCGAGAAACGTGATGAACGCTCCTTTGAAACAGCACCTGATCGACCCCGAGATCTGCATCAGGTGCAACACCTGCGAAGAGAGCTGCCCGATCGACGCCGTCACGCATGACGACAACAACTATGTCGTCAATGCCGAAATCTGCAATTATTGCATGGACTGCATTTCGCCGTGTCCGACGGGCGCGATCGACAACTGGCGCGTCGTCGCTGCGCCGTACTCTCTGGAGGAGCAGCTCTCCTGGAGCGATCTTCCTGTTCAACAGGAGCTCGACAACTCCGGCGACGGCGGGGCCATCGAGGCGCTGGAGGACGATATTGGAGCTTTGCTCGAAGAGGCCCGCAAGGGCCTCGGCGGCAAGCCGGTCGCGCCGCCATCGGCGAGCAAGCCTTCCGTCAATCTCTATAACCGCGGCAAGCCGGCGATTGCCACGGTGACGGGCAACTTCCGGCTCACGCACGCCGACGCGGATTCGGATGTGCGGCACATGATCCTCGATTTCGGCGACCAACCGTTTCCGGTTCTGGAAGGGCAGAGTATCGGCGTCGTCCCGCCGGGCACTGACGCAGAGGGCAGGCCGCATCAGGTCCGGCTCTATTCGATCGCCAGTTCGCGCGATGGCGAGAAGCCGAACGCCAATAATCTCGCGCTCACCGTGAAGCGTGAGACCGACGGCGTCTGCTCGAACTATCTCTGCGATCTGCCGCGTGGCGCCAAGGTGCAGGTGACCGGCCCGTTCGGTGCCACCTTCCTGCTGCCGAACGATCCCGCCGCCAATATCCTCATGATCTGCACCGGCACGGGATCGGCCCCGTTCCGGGGCTTCACGGAACGGCGACGCCGCGCGATGCCGAGTGCGTCCGGTCGCCTGACGCTGTTTTTCGGGGCGCGTCGTCCGGAAGAGCTGCCGTATTTTGGCCCCCTGCAGAAGGTTCCTGAGAAGTTGCTCAAGAAACACTTCTGCTATTCGCGCGTGCCTGGTGAAGCGCGAGTCTATGTGCAGGACCGTATCCGCAGTGAGGCAGCTGCCGTGACCGCGCTTCTGAACGAGACGCAGACGCACATCTACATATGCGGTCTCAAGGGCATGGAAAGCGGAGTGGAGGAAGCCTTCTCAGACGTCTGCCGGGCGGCTTCCATCGACTGGAGCACGCTGAAAGCGGGTATGCGGGCGAGCGGACGTTACCACGTCGAGACGTATTAGGGCGTCCCGGAAGATGTCGGCTTGTCCTGCGCCTCGCCCGGTTAGAGGCTCCTGGTCGTGCTGCGAGCAATAGCCATGAAAGCGCGGGCGGCGGCGGTCTGGTAGCGGTGAGCATCCCATACAAGCGCTCCGGAACGGCGGATCCACGGCGGGCCGATCGGGATCATCGCGAGGTCTTTCCGGGCATTCAGGCTTCGATCCGCCAGGACGGTCGGCAAGCCCCGGATTTTGCCAGTTCGATCAACGCCTCGACCGAATCCATCTCGACACGGACATCGAGCTTTATATCTGGGGCGAGCAGAATCGTCGAGAATGCGCCGCGTGGCGAATGCCGTTGTCAGCAGCGCCAGCGGACGGCGCGCCAACGCTACCAGCGAAATGGATTGCTGCGGCGGGCGGTTCTGCGATTTCGCGAGAACGAGAACCAGCCGCTCCTCGAACAATCGATCGGCGCCCAGTTCGGGGTGCTGTGGCGGATCGAAGGCGATCCCGAGGTCGAGGTGCCCGGACAGAATGCGCTGCTCGATGCTGCGCGCGTTGTTGGCCTCGACGCTCAGGCGAACGTTGGGACACTGTTCGCTGAAGCGGCTGATGATGGTCGGCAGGAAGGCGGTGCTGTAGGTGTGGATGACACCGACGCGAAGGGTGCCGCTCATGCCGCCTTCCAGTTCGGCAATCGCGGTGCGGGCGGCCTCGGTCTGCACCATCAGGCGCTGGGCATGTTCACGGAGCGCAACGCCCGTCGCGGTCAGTTGCATGCCGTTGGGTGTTCGATCGAAAAGAACGGTATGCAGTTCCTGCTCGAGGGCGCGAATCTGCTGTGACAGGGTCGGTTGGGATACGCCCAGAACCTCCGCAGCCTTCGCCATGCGCCCGTGCGCGGCAATCGCCAGAAAATAGCCGAGGCGGCGCGGGTCCATGCCGATTACATCTTCCTATCGCATTGATAGCTTTTCTTCTATTGGCCTATGACGCCCCCCATGCCACTGTTTGTCAACATTGGATTTGGTGCGGCGTCTGCTTTGCCATCCTCGAGCAAAATCGAACGGGAGGCTTCATGCAGTCACGACGGACCTTTTTGGATCGTGCCGCCATTGTGCTGGCGGCGGTCGGTTGTGTCGCGATCGGTGCAACCGGCGCAGCCGCGCAGCAATATCCCACCAAGCCGATCCAGTTGATCGTCCCCTTTGCGGCCGGGGGCGCCGCTGACATCATCGGACGGACGATTGCCGAGAAGTTGGGCCAGATCTACGGCCAGCAGGTCATTGTCGATAACAGGGCGGGGGCAGGGTCGAACATCGGCATCAACGCCGCCGCCAAGAGCCCGCCGGACGGCTACACGCTGGTGCTGGCGTCGATCGCCGTGGCGGTCAATCCCTGGCTGTTCAAGTCGATGCCGTACGATCCCGCGAAAGACCTGACGCCGCTGACCCTGGCGCTGGAGACACCGAATGTGGTGCTGGTGCCGGCCTCCTCGTCGATCAAGAACATCAAGGACCTGATCGCCTTCGCAAAGGAGAGGGCAAAGACGGGTGGCGCGACCTATGGCTCCGCGGGCATCGGATCCTCTCTGCATCTGGCCGCCGAAATGTTCCGGCAACAGGCCAATGTCGAGCTGACCCATGTGCCCTATCGCGGTTCGTCGCCGGCCCTGACCGACTTGATGTCCGGGCGGATCGACCTGATGTTCGACAATGCCTCGACGGCGCTTCCGCAGGTGCAGGGCGGCAGCGTCCGCGCTATCGCCGTGACCACCAAGGAGCGCATTGCGGCGTTGCCGGACGTGCCGACGATCGCCGAATCCGGCGTGCCGGGCTTCGAGCTTGCCAACTGGTGGGCCATTTTCGGTCCGGGCCATATGCCCCCGGAACTGGCGGAGCGCGTCAGCGCGGATATCCGCAAGATCCTCGCCGACCCGGATGTGCAGAAGCGCTTCGCGGACGTCAGCGGTCGCGTGATCGCGTCGACGCCGCAGGAGCTGGCCGCACACCTGGCGAAGGAGAGCGCCAAGTGGAAGCAGGTGGTCGATGCCGCCGGGATCCGCGGCAGCCAGTAACGGCAACGTCTCCCACCACACGATCGATCACTCAGAAATATCAAGCGAGCGCCAGTCGCGTGAGCGCTCATGGAGAACGATGTGAAGAAGTTGCTTTCAGGTTTCATGGCATCCGTGGTGCTGTTCGCGGCATCGACCGCATCGGCGCAGGAAACCAAGCCGCTCAAGCTCGGCGCAGTGCTCGACATGTCCGGCCTGTTCGCCGACATTACGGGGCCGGGCAGCGAAGCTGCTGCCAAGATGGCTGTCGAGGATTTCGGTGGCGAAGTGCTCGGCCGCAAGGTCCAGATCGTCGTCGCCGACCATCTCAACAAATCGGACCTTGCCGCCAACTTCACCCGGGAAATGATCGACAACCAGGGCGTCGAGGCGATCGTCGACGTGGCGGGCTCGGCCACGGCACTGGCCGCGGCCGAAATGGCCAAGGCGCGCGGCAAGATCATCATGTTCAACGGTCCGGGCGCCGTCCGGCTGACCAACGAGGCCTGCGGTCCGTACATGGTCCACTACACCTACGACACCTACGCGCTGGCCAGCGTCACCGGTCTCGCCACGGTGAAGCGCGGGTTGAACAGCTGGTTCTTCCTGACGGCGGACTATGCGTTCGGCCAGGAGCTGGAGCGCGACACTTCAAACATCGTCATCAAGGCCGGTGGCAAGGTGCTCGGCAGCGTCAGGCATCCGATCAACACCTCGGACTTCTCCTCGTTCCTGTTGCAGGCGCAGAGTTCGAAGGCCAACGTGATCGGTCTCGCCAATGCCGGCGGCGACACCATCAATGCCATCAAGCAGGCGGCTGAGTTCGGCCTGACGCAGTCCGGTCAGAAGATGTCGCCGCTGCTGGCGTTCATTTCGGACATCGACAGCGTCGGGCTTGAAACCGCGCAGGGCCTGTTGCTTGCCGAAGCGTTCTATTGGGACCTCAACGACGAAACGCGCGCCTTTTCCAAGCGGTTCATGGAGCGCACCAAGCGCGCGCCAACGTCCGCGCAGGCAGGCGTCTACTCGTCGGTGACGACCTATCTCAACGCCGTCAAGAAGGCCGGCACCGTCGAGTCGTCCGCCGTGATGAAGGTCATGAAGGAAACCCCGATCAACGACATGTTCGCCAAGAACGGTCGGATCCGCGAAGATGGCCGCATGGTGCACGACATGTACCTGTTCGAGGTGAAGAAGCCCGCCGAATCGAAGGCGCGCTGGGATGACTACAAGCTGCTCGCGACCGTCTCCGGCGACGACGCGTTCCAGCCGCTCGCAGCTTCGCGCTGCCCGCTGATCAAGAAGTAGTCCGTGAAATGGCGGATCGCCGGCGATAGGGCCGCGATCCACTTCGAGAGCAGCCCAGCATAGCAGGAAGATGCCGATCATGAGCACCCCCGTGGCCATTCGCGTCGAGGCGGTTGAAACCATCCTGGTCGACGTGCCGACGATCCGTCCGCATCGCCTGTCGATGCATACGATGAACAGCCAGACTCTCGTTCTCGTGATGATCCGGTGTTCGGACGGCACGGTGGGGATCGGCGAGGGTACCACCATCGGTGGCCTCAGCTACGGCGAGGAGAGCCCCGAAGGCATCAAGCTGACGGTGGGCACATACATCGCATCCGCGATCATCGGTCAGGACGCGTCGCGCGTCGCCGTGCTGATGAACGAGGTGAAGCGGCGCGTCAAAGGCAATCGTTTCGCCAAATGTGCGGTGGAGACGGCATTGCTCGATGCGCTCGGCAAGCGACTCGGCCTGCCGGTGTCGGAGCTGCTCGGGGGACGGCAGCACGACACCTTGCCTGTGGCCTGGACGCTGGCCAGCGGCGACACCGGGCGCGATATCGAGGAGGCCGAGCAGATGCTCGCCGCGCGCCGGCACAACATTTTCAAGCTGAAGATCGGCCTGCGCTCCGTCGACGATGACGTGGCGCACGTCGCGGCCATCAAGAAGGCGCTGGGCGACCGCGCGAGCGTGCGGGTCGACGTCAACCAGGCGTGGAGCGAGCCGGACGCGCGGCGCGGCATTCCGGCGCTGGAAGCGGCCGGCGTGGACCTCATCGAGCAGCCGCTGTCGCGCGACAATCGCGGCGCCCAGTCCCGCCTCAGCGGTCGGTTCGCCGTGCCGATCATGGCCGACGAGGCCTTGCACGGCACCACCGACGCTTTCGATATTGCCGCGCGCGGGGCGGCCGACGTCTTTGCGCTTAAGATCAACCAGGCCGGAGGTCTCTACGACGCGGTGAAGATGGCGGCGATCGCCGAGGCCGCGGGCATCGGCCTGTACGGCGGCACCATGCTTGAGGGCGGCGTCGGTACTGCAGCGTCAGCGCAGGCGTTTTGCGTGCTGCCGAAACTGGCATGGGGGACCGAGCTGTTCGGTCCGCTGCTCCTGACCGAGGAGATTCTCGCGACGCCGCTGCGTTACGGCGACTTCGTGTTGCAGGTGCCGACGGGCCCCGGCATCGGCGTCGAACTGGACATGGACCGGGTCGCCTTCTTCCGCCGCGATGGCTACACGCCGCGCATTCATCCTTCCCGCTCAACGGCATGAGTTTGAGGCGCGTAAGGAATATTTGAACAGCGCGCCCGGTGCTTCTCGCAAGTTGCGGAATACAGGCCGAGCGCTATAGACCCCGTGACTCGCTGCGTTTGCATCGCGTGTCAGATTGAGCAATTGCGCGTCTTACGTTGCCCGTTTGCGAACAGGCTCCCGGAGCCCACAAGATATTGCCCGGTTAGCCCGGCGCGGCGCCGATCACGAGATCGTCGCGATGGATCATCTCGGCGCGGCCGCTGATGCCTAGGATGATCGCCACGTCGGGCGACGAGTGCCCCTTGATCCGGTCGGCATTGTCGGCGTCGTAGGCGACCAGGCCGCGGCCGATCTCGCCGCCGTCAGGGCCGCGCACCACCACGGCGTCGCCGCGGGAGAACTGGCCGTCGACCCGGATCACGCCGGCCGGCAGCAGGCTCTTGCCGGCGCGCAGGGCTTTGACGGCGCCGGCGTCGATGGTCAACGTGCCCTTCGGCTCCAGCGAGCCCGCGATCCAGCGCTTTCGCGCGGTGACAGGATTCGCGGGGCTCAGGAACCAGGTGCAGAGGCCGCCATCGGCGATCTTCTGCAAGGGATGTTCGACCTTACCGGAGGCGATCACCATGTGGGTGCCTGCAGTGGTGGCGATTTTGGCCGCCTCGATCTTGGTGTACATGCCGCCGCGCGACAGTTCGGATTCGGCCGCGCCGGCCATCGCCTCGATCTCGGCGGTGACGGACTCGACGACGGGAATCAGCTTCGCATCGGGGTTGGCGCCGGGCGGCGCGGTGTAGAGGCCGTCGATATCCGACAGCAGCACCAGCAGATCGGCGGATGCCATGGTGGCAACGCGGGCGGCGAGGCGGTCATTGTCGCCGTAGCGGATTTCGTTGGTAGCGACGGTGTCGTTCTCGTTGATGACAGGCACCGCGCGCCATTCCAGCAGCTTGGCGATGGTCGAGCGTGCATTGAGATAGCGGCGGCGCTCCTCGGTGTCCTGCAGGGTCACCAGGATCTGGCCGGCGCCGATGCCGTGATGGCCCAGCACCTCCGACCAGATTCGTGCCAGTGCGATCTGGCCGACAGCGGCGGCGGCCTGGCTCTCTTCCAGTTTCAGCGCGCCGCGCGGCAGTTTGAGCTTGCTGCGGCCTAACGCGATCGAGCCAGAGGAGACCACGAGGACGTCGCGGCCATCGGCATGAAGCCTGGCGATATCGGCGGCCAGCGCCGTCAGCCACGCCGCCTTCACCTCGCCTTTGCCTGAATCGATCAGCAGCGACGAGCCGACCTTGATGACGATGCGGCGGAAGTTTTTCAGTTCAGGAAGCGACATATCGGAGCTTTGGCGAAAAGGAAGCGATCAGGCGGCGACGCGGCTCAGGTGGTCAGCGGCGCCCATGGCGCCGCAGCCCCTGCGGCCTTGGCCTTATCCGATACCGGCGCCTCGCCGATCTCAGCGACCAGCGCGCGCAGCGCATCCTTGACGCCTTCGCCCGTGGCGCCGGAGATCAGCAGCGGCGTCTTCTTCGAGGCGCGCTTCAGCCGGTCCTTCTGCTGCTTCAACTGCTCGGGCGTCACCGCGTCAATCTTGTTGAGCGCGACGATCTCCACCTTGTTGGCGAGATCACCCTCATAGGCGTCGAGTTCGGTGCGCACGGTCTTGTAGGCCTTGCCGGCATGCTCGCAGGTGGCGTCGATCAGATGCAGCAGCACACGGCAGCGTTCCACGTGGCCGAGGAATCGGTCGCCGAGGCCGGCGCCTTCATGGGCGCCCTCGATCAGGCCAGGAATGTCGGCGAGCACGAATTCGCGGCCGTCGACGTCGACCACGCCGAGCTGCGGATGCAGGGTGGTGAACGGATAGTCGGCGATCTTCGGCTTGGCGGCGGAGACCACCGACAGGAAGGTAGACTTGCCGGCATTGGGCAGGCCGACCAGGCCGGCATCGGCGATCAGCTTCAGCCGCAGCCAGATCCAGCGCTCTTCGCCGACCTGTCCGGGATTGGCGTTGCGCGGTGCGCGGTTGGTCGACGACTTGAAGTGGGCGTTGCCGAAACCGCCATTGCCGCCTTCGGCCAGCACGAAGATCTCGCCGAGCTTGGTGAAGTCGTGCAGCAGGGTCTCGCGATCCTCGTCGAAGATCTGGGTCCCGACCGGTACTTTCAGCGTGACCGGCTTGCCGTTGGCACCGTGGCGGTCCTTGCCCATGCCGTTGGTGCCCTTGGGGGCCTTGAAGTGCTGCTGGTAACGATAGTCGATCAGCGTGTTGAGGCCGTCGACGACCTCGACGATCACGTCGCCGCCGCGCCCGCCATTGCCGCCCGAGGGGCCGCCGAACTCAATATACTTCTCGCGGCGAAACGCCACGCAACCGTTGCCGCCGTCGCCGGAGCGAATATAAACCTTGGCTTCATCGAGAAATTTCATGTCGTATCCGTATCGCAGGGGGTGGTTGCGGCAACCTTTGATGCGTGGCTGCTCGCGAAAAAGCCTGCATTTTCGGGCCTTGCTGCGGCTTCCGGCGCGTCGTAGACGACACACAGCGCATTAACCAAGCCGCTCATCCCGGGCGTTCTGTACAGGCTCATCTAGGCATGTTTGCGACCATTTCGACCGCCGCCGACAACCGTGTTGCCCGTCTCGCCGGCATCGGCCTGATGCTGGCGGGCATCTGCCTGTTCGCGTTCGGCGACGCTATCGGCAAACTGCTGGTGACGACCTATTCGGTCGGCCAGCTGTTGCTGCTGCGCGCCGGTGCCGCGCTTCTGGTGCTGGCGCCGTCGATCTGGCGTCATCGCAGGGAATTCCTGCGGCTGGAGCGGCCGTGGTTGCAGCTGTTGCGCATGGTGCTGTCCACCGTCGACGTCGCCGCTTTCTTCTGCGCCACCGCGTACCTGCCGCTGGCCGACGTCATCACCTACTACCTCGCGGTGCCGATCTTCGTCACTGCTGGCTCGGCGATCTTTCTCGGCGAGCCGGTCGGTTGGCGACGCTGGAGCGCGGTGGCCGTGGGCTTTTGCGGCGTGCTGGTGGCATTGCAGCCGTCCGCCAGCAGCTTCACCTGGCCGGCGCTGATCGCATTGTGCGGCAGTGCGTCGTTCGCAACCCTGATGCTGATGACCCGCAGCCTGCGCGCCGCACCGGACGTGGTGCTGGCCTCGACGCAGTTCATCGGCTCGCTCAGCTTCGGCGCAGTGATGGCGCCGATCGGCTGGATCGCGCCCACGGCGGCGGATTACGCCCTGTTTCTGCTCGGCGGGGTCACGTCGGTGTCGGCGCTGTTGTGCGTCAATCGCTCGCTGAAGCTGGCGCCGGCCAGTGTGGTGGTGCCCTATCAGTACACCATGATCATCTGGGCCGTGCTGTTCGGCTATGCCGTGTTCGGCGACCTGCCGTCGGTGGCGACGCTGGCAGGCGCAGCGATCATCGTCGCCGCCGGGCTGTACATCTTCCTGCGCGAACGCAAGCTCGGGCACGTGCCGGATGTGAGTCCGCCGGTGGTGTGAACCGGCGTTCCGGCACCGCTCGTAGCCGCGACAGGGACGTGGCGAAGCCCGCATGGCGGCGCGCAGATGGCGCGCTGCGACCTCCGCGAATTCCCTATTTGAAGGAAAGGTCCAGGCCGGAGGTCGCGAATCGCGCGGCCAGCCGCTGCTCGCGTTCTTTCCTGTCGTCGGCCAGCAGGCCTTTTTCGTATCGCTCGAAGCGATCCAGCTCTTGCTGGATAGAATCCAGGAAGTCGCGGCTTCTGGCCGTCGACTGCGTCATCTGATCCGGCATCTCGGTCTCCCCCGTTACAGCTTGGGTCTATCGGGCGGTTGCGAGGCCGGATAGCCGGACTTGTACGGAGTATGGAGAGAACCGGAAGATTTGGTAAGCGATCAGCTAACGGTCGCCGGCAGCGCGCGCACCGGTGCTGCTGTGCTCCTCCCGTGGGGAGAGGCACGCAGCGGTCGCCTACCTTCGGGTCGCGTCGCCCCAGTGTTTCAGCGACGACCACACGGTGCGGTTCAGGCGGAAGCAGTCGACCGGGGTCGACGAGCCCAGCGCCTCGAAGCGGTGCAACTGCACGCCGCTCCACTGGAAGCCGCACTTTTCCAGGATATTGCGCGACGCCGGATTGGCGACGCGTGCGCCCGACATGAGATGATCGACGCTGAATTCTTCGAATGTGTAGTCGATCACCGCGCGGGCCGCCTCGGTGGCATAGCCCCGGCCCCAGTGCTCGACGCCGAGCCAGTAGCCGAGCTCCGGCGATTCCGCGTCGCGCCAGTCGACGCCGACCATGCCGACCGGCTGATGGTCGCGCTCGATCACGAATACGGTTTCGCCGCCGGCATCAGCCAGCGTGCTGACGAAGGCCGCGGCATCGTCTTCCAGATAGGGTGCGGCAGCCGGCGGGTCATTTCGGCGATGCGCCGGTCATTGGCCAGGCGCGCAATGGCTTTTACGTCCGCGAGCGTCGGCCTGCGTAAGCTCAGCCGTTCGGTCTCGAGGACGCAAGCTCTGGTCTCTTGCCGTGTCGGGGTTGGGATATCCTGCAGCATCTCGGGCTCCTGCGTGCGCCCCGAAGCAGCGCACCATAGAAAAGGGGAGGCCGGTTTCCCGCCTCCCCTGGAGCCCACTTTTGGCGCTCCGCCGGTTCAACAGGACCCGGCGGACTCCAATGTGTCCACCGTACTACTCGGCCGCGGCTTCGAGAATCGGGAGTACCGATACGAATGTGCGGCCGTTGCGTTTGGCGCGAAACTCGACGTGACCTTCGACCTTCGCAAACAGCGTATGATCGGTGCCCATGCCAACATTAAGGCCGGGGTGCCAGGTGGTGCCGCGCTGACGCGCAATGATATTGCCGGGAATCACGCGCTCGCCGCCATACATCTTGATTCCGAGGCGTTTGCCTGCCGAATCACGACCGTTTCGCGATGAACCGCCTGCTTTTTTGTGAGCCATGGCCCGTCTCCAATCTCGATAAATTCCAGATCACGTCCCTGCGGGAATGATCTCAATTCCGATCAAATTTTCGCGGCGCGCGTGGCGCCACATGCGATGTCGTTTAAGCGGCGTCTTCAGCGTCGACGGGAGCGGCCGGAACGGCCTTCTCGCGCTTCGGACGCGGTCCGACTGTCGGCCTCTTGCCATCGGCAAGGATCTCGGTGATGCGCAGCACCGTGATCTCGTCGCGGTAACCGCGCTTGCGGCGCGAATTCTTGCGGCGGCGCTTCTTGAACGAGATGATCTTGGGGCCGCGCTTGTGCGACAGCACCTCGGCCGCCACGGTGGCGCCCTCGACCATCGGAAGTCCGAGCACCGGCGTATCGCCGCCGAGCACCAGAACCTGGCCAAGCTGGATGATCGTTCCGACTTCGCCTTCGATCTTGCCTACTTCGAGCACATCTTCAGGGACGACGCGGTACTGCCGCCCGCCGGTCTTGATGACTGCGAACATCGTTATATTCCTTCGTTTTCGATCCAACCTCGATGGGTCGGCTTTTTGTTGTTCTTGATACGGGCGTCGCCGGATCCATGGGGATTTCGGCGAATTTCTGCGGAAGAGCGGACGTTGCCACCAACGCGCAAAAACAATCGGCGCGAGGAAAAACCTGCGCCGGATGCGGGACTTATAGTCTGCCAAGTCCGCGAGTCAAGGAAAAGGTCCCGAAAAATGCTCCATTCAGGCAGGATTTAGCGCCTTCCGTGCGGTTCGGACGGCGCATTTGCTGCCATTGTCCGGGGGCTTCTGTCGCCGATCGCGCCGTGTTTTGTCCGGATTCGGTCCGTCTACCGGGGTTTCACGCCGTTCAGGAATATCGAAATACATGTCTGGATGTGGGGCCGGCGCTTCGGGTTCAACGAACCCGTCGAGATTTCGCCAGATTTCAGAACGAGCGCACCGAATATCATGTCCATCAGGATGCGCGCCCCGCTTTCCGCATCATCGAACTGGATCAGCCCGCGATCTCGCTGACGGGTGAGCCATTTTGCCAGTTCAGCGCGCGACCTGTCTGCGCCGTATAGCCAGAGGATCTCTGCGAGTTCCGGATACTGTTGGGCTTCCAGCATGACCAGCCTCAGTAGCGCCATGCGCTCCGCGTCGAGTTTCGGGTCGATGTCGATCTGGAAGATCTGTTGCAACGCCTGCTCAAGCGGCAGCGCATCGTAATCGCCTGGCAGTGCCAGCATGCTGTGCCGATGCGCATCGACCACCGCCGCAAACAATGCGGACTTACCGGGAAACAGCCGATACAGCGTCTGCTTCGATATATTGCAGCGCGCGGCGACATCGTCGGTGGTGGTACGACCATATCCTTTTTCGATGAAGAGCTGGCGTGCACCTTCCACGATCAGCAGGCGCTGCGACTCGTCCGAGACGAGCTTCGGGCGCCCGCGGCTGCGAAGCCGGGCCTCAGGTGCGATCGTTTTGTCCTTTGTGACCATATTTTGTTTTTTAAAAGTGCTGGATACGGGCTGAAACAGTTCGTCGGTTGACGCAGGCGATTGCCCCGAATAACGGTACTGCATCGTACTGTAATCACAAGGTGCAAATTCGCATGACCGCCAACCACCACTTTTCGATCGGCGGTCCGAGAGTGAGCGTCCCGATGGCCTGCGCCCTAGTACTGCTGCTTGCCGGCTGCGGCAAGCAGCCGGACATGGCGTCCAAGATGGGCGGCGCCCCGCCGAAACCCGAAGTCAGCGTGGTAACGCTGCATCCGCAATCCATCGCGATCACCACAGAGCTGCCAGGCCGGACAACCGCATCGCTCACCGCAGAAGTTCGTCCGCAGGTCAACGGCCTCATCAAGACCAGAAAGTTCAAGGAGGGCGGTGAGGTTACTGCCGGCGACAGCCTGTATCAAATTGATCCGGCGAGCTATCAGGCCTCCTATGACAGCGCCGTCGCCGCGAAACAAAAGGCCGACGCAGCGGTTCCGAACGCGGAGGCAAAGGTCGAGCGTTACGGCACGTTGATCAAGCAGAACGCCGTCAGCAAACAAGATTATGACGACGCCGTCGCCACGCTCGCGCAGGCGAAGGCCGACGTGGCGTCGAACCAAGCCGCCGTCGAAACTGCGCGGATCAACCTCGCTTACACCAACATCACCGCCCCGATCAGCGGGCGCATCGACAAGTCGTCGCTGACGCCAGGAGCGCTGGTGACTGCGAGCCAGACCACGGCCCTGACGACGATCCGCACGATCGATCCGATCAACGTCGATGTCACCGAATCCAGTACCAACCTGCTGAACTGGCGCCGCGCCGTAAGCGAGGGGCGGATCAAGGTTGCCGGCACCGATGTCAGCGTCAAGCTGAAGCTCGACAACGGCACGATCTACAATCACGACGGGAAGCTGGAATTCGTCGAATCCAACGTCAGCGAAACCACCGGGACGTTTACGTTACGCGCCGTGTTTCCCAATCCCGACAGGCTGTTGCTGCCGGGCATGTACGTGCGCGCGATCGTCGAGCAGGGCATCGCCCAGGACAGCTTTGCGGTTCCGCAACGCGGTGTGACGCGGAACAGCAAGGGCGAGGCGACCGGCATGTTCGTCACAGCCGACGGCAAGGTCGAGCAGCGCGTCCTGACGGTCAGCCGGAATGTCGGCAATAATTGGCTCGCCACCGGAATCAAGGATGGCGACCGCATCGTTGTCGAAGGAACGCAGCTGATCAAGCCGGGCGACGACGTTACGGCCGTGGAAGTCACCATCGATCCGACCAGCGGTGAAGTCAGAGGCCGCAAGCAGGGCGCGCTGGCGCCGTCTGCGGCGACCCGCTTTGCCGAGGATGCCCGCTCACTTGCGGCGGCGAAGGATTGATCGATGTCACGCTTCTTCATTGACCGCCCGATCTTCGCCTGGGTGATCGCGATCTCGGTCATGCTCGGCGGCATTCTTGCGCTGCAGAGCCTTTCGATCGCGCAATATCCGCAGATTGCGCCGACCACGGTCAAGATCAGTGCCACCTACGCCGGCGCCAACGCCGAGACGGTCGAGAATTCGGTGACCAAGGTCATCGAGCAGGGCATGACGGGAATCGATAATCTCGACTACATGACCTCGACGTCCACCTCGACCGGCGCCGCCACGATCACGATCACCTTCAAGAGCGGCACGAACGGTGACACAGCACAGGTTCAGGTGCAGAACAAGCTGCAGCTTGTGACGGCGCTGCTGCCAACGATCGTTCAGACCTCGGGACTGTCAGTCACCAAGTCTGCCACCGGCTTCCTGATGGTGATCGCCTTCGCCTCTTCCGACGGCAAACTGTCCTCGATAGACCTCGCCGACTACATCAACAGCACGATGAACGACACGATCAAGCGCATCGACGGTGTCGGCGAGACCCAGCTTTTCGCTTCGGGCTATTCGATGCGGATCTGGCTGGATCCCGACAAGCTGGCGAAATATGCGCTGATGCCGGGCGACATTGCCAGCGCGATCGAAGCGCAAAACACCCAGGTCTCCGCAGGGCAGCTCGGCAGCCTTCCGGCGCGCAGTGGCCAGCAACTCAACGCGAGCATCACCGCCCGCAGCCGGCTGCAAACCCCCGAACAGTTCCGCAACATCATTCTGAAGAGCGAAACCAGCGGCTCGCTTGTGCGGCTCAACGACGTTGCTACCGTCGAACTGGGCGCGGAAAGCTACACCACCAGCGCGACCTACAACGGCAAGAACGCCGCCGGCCTGGCAATCACACTGGCGACCGGCGCCAATGCCATCTCCACCGCACAGGCAGTGCAGACGACCATTGCCCGCCTTTCAAGCACATTTCCGCAGGGGTGGAGGTGTTCTATCCCTATGACACCACGCCGTTCGTGCGGCTGTCGATCGAGGATGTCGTCAAGACCCTGATCGAGGCGATCATACTGGTCTTCATCGTGATGTTCGTGTTCCTGCAGAACATCCGCGCCACCATCATCCCGACGCTGGCGGTGCCGGTGGTGCTGCTCGGCACCTTCGGCGTGCTGGCGATCTTCGGATATTCAATCAATACGCTAACGATGTTCGCCATGGTGCTGGCGATCGGCCTGCTGGTCGACGACGCAATTGTCGTCGTCGAGAATGTTGAGCGCGTGATGAAGGAGGAGGGGCTTTCGCCGAAGGAGGCCACCCGCAAATCCATGGACGAGATCACCGGTGCTCTGGTCGGCATCGCCACTGTGCTATCGGCGGTGTTCCTGCCGATGGCTTTCTTCGGCGGCGCTGTCGGCGTGATCTACCGGCAGTTCTCGGTGACCATCGTGTCCGCGATGGTCCTTTCAGTGATAGTCGCCATCATCTTCACACCGGCGCTGTGCGCAACGCTGCTGAGGCCGCCGACCGATCATGCCGACAAGAAGGGCTTCTTCGGATGGTTCAACCGTTCTTTCGATCGCGGTTCGCATGCCTACCGCAGCGGCGCACAGGGCATGATCGGACGATCGACCCGCTTCCTGCTCGTCTTTCTGGCGATGGTGATCGTGACCGGCGTGATGTTCGTGCGGCTGCCGGGCTCGTTTCTGCCGCAGGAGGACCAGGGTATCCTCATCACGGCCGTACAGCTTCCCGTCGGCGCAACGCAGGATCGCACCCAGCGGGTGCTGCAGCAGGTGACCGACTTCTATCTTACTCAGGAGAAGGACACCGTGCAGGGCGTCTTCGCCTCCGCGGGCTTCGGATTCGGCGGCGCTGGGCAGAACGTCGGAATTGCGTTCGTTCAGTTGAAGCCATTCGCTGAGCGCAAGACCGCGGCATCGAATGCCCAGGCCGTCGCGGGTCGCGCCATGGGGACCTTCTCGACGATCAAGGACGGCAGGATATTCGTGCTGGCGCCGCCCGCGATCCAGGGCATGGGCAATTCGAACGGCTTTGATTTCTATCTGCAGGACATCAACGGCACCGGCCACGACGCGCTGATCGCGGTCCGAAACCAGTTGCTGGGCGCGGCGGCCCAAAGCAAATCCGTCGTCAATACCCGTCCCAACGGCCAGGAGGACGAGCCGCAATATTCCGTCGATATCGATCAGGAAAAGGCCAGCGCTCTCGGTCTCACTCTGTCGGATATCAACACCACGCTGTCGACGGCGTGGGGGAGCGACTACGTCAACGACTTCATCGATCGCGGCCGTGTCAAGAAGGTGTACCTGCAGGGCGAGAGTAATTTCCGCATGCAGCCCGACGACATCGGTCGCTGGTTTGTGCGCAATTCGTCGGGCGTCATGGTGCCGTTCTCGGCCTTTGCCAGCGGCCACTGGACCTTCGGTTCGCCGCGTCTTGAGCGTTACAATGGCTCGGCCGCCGTCGAGATCCAGGGCGAGTCCGCGCCCAACGTCAGTTCCAGCGCCGGCATGGACGAGATCGACAATCTCGTGGCAAAACTTCCGCCCGGATACGGTCATGAATGGACCGGACTATCTGCCCAAGAGCGGCTTTCCAGCAACCAGGCGCTATCGCTTTATTCGATCTCGCTGGTGGTCGTGTTCCTCTGTCTCGCGGCGCTCTATGAGAGCTGGTCGATCCCGCTCGCGGTATTGCTCGTGGTGCCGATCGGCATCTTCGGCGCGCTGCTCGCGGCCTATCTGTTCGGGCAGACCAACGACGTCTATTTCAAGGTCGGGCTGCTGACGACCATCGGCCTGTCGGCGAAGAACGCGATCCTGATCGTTGAATTCGCGATCGAACGGGAGGCGGCCGGAATCGGTCTGATCCAGGCAACCCTCGACGCGGCCCGCCAGCGGCTGCGGCCCATCATCATGACGTCGTTTGCCTTCATCCTCGGCGTCACGCCTTTGGCGATCGCCTCCGGCGCGGGCTCCGGCGCGCAGAATTCGATCGGTATCGGCGTGATGGGCGGCATGATCGCCGCGACCCTGCTCGGTATCTTTTTCGTGCCGCTCCTGTTCGTCGCGGTCCGCCGCCTGTTCAAGCGCAAGCAACCAGCAGACAAAGCAACTGCCGAGGTCAAACCGGCATCACCCTCGGTACCCACATGATCAAGCGATTCGCGTTGCCGTACCGGGCCCGCCGCTCCCGTATGTCGCGGCTCATTGCGCTGCTGATGTCCGGCGCGATGCTGTCCGGCTGCGCCGTCGGGCCGGACTATTTCGGTACACCGATCACGCTACCGACAGGCTGGGGCAATGCCAAGGCGGCATCGCCAAAGCAGGTCACGCTGGCGCACTGGTGGAACCGGCTGGGCGATCAGACTCTCAACGCCCTGATCGAGGAGGCGGTGCAGAACAATATCGACGTCGCAAGCGCCAAAGCGCGGATTCGCGAAGCGCGTGCGACCCGGCGCCAGGCGATCGGCGCGCTGCTGCCGTTGGTCGACGGTTCAGGCTCCGCCACCTACAATCGGTCGGCGTCGAGCACCAGCGGCGGCATAGCGACCGCACCGTTCACGTATAACCAGTTCCAGTCGGGCTTCGATTCGAGCTGGGAACTGGATCTGTTCGGCGCCAATCGTCGCGCGGTCGAGTCCGCCACCTATGGAGTGGATGCGGCAGAGGACGATCTGCGCTCGACGCTGCTGACGCTGGTGGGTGATGTCGCGTCGAACTACGCCGAGATGCGCGGCTACCAGGCCCGCATCGCGCTGGCGCGCCGCACCGCGGCCTCGCAGCGGCAGACGGCGCAACTGACCCAGCAGAAATTCGACGCCGGCTCGGCCTCCGCGGTGGATGCCGCCAAGGCTGCAGGCCTCGCCGCGACCACGGAATCCAACATTCCCACCTACGAAGTCAGTTATGCCGAGGCTGTGCATCGCATCGGAGTGTTGCTCGGCCGCGAGCCGACCGCCCTGGCGCAGTCGCTGCGCTCCGTCGTCCGGATTCCGGCGCCGCGGCTGCCATTGCCGACCGGTATTCCTGCGGATGTGCTGGTGCAGCGGCCCGACGTGCGCAAGGCCGAACGCCAATACGCACAATACACCGCGAAGGTCGGTCAGGCCGAGGCCGCGCTTTATCCCAGCGTCAGCCTCACCGGCTCGGTTTCGACCACCGGGCTGAACGTCGGCGATATCGGCAAGGCATCCTCGATCGGCTGGTCGATCGGCCCGAGCATCAGCGTGCCGATCTTCAATGGCGGCAAGCTGCGCGCGGCGGTCGATATCGCCGGTGCGCAACGCGATCAATACTATCTCGCATGGCGCGCCTCGGTGCTGACGGCACTCGAAGATGTGGAGAACGCGCTCGTCTCGCTGGCCCAGGAGCGCATCAAGATCAAGCGGCTGGCCGAGGCCTCGCGCCGCTACGGCGAGGCTGCACGGCTGTCCCGCGCGCTTTATACGTCTGGCTCGACGAGTTTTCTGGAAGCGCTGGACGCGGAGCGCTCGGCCTACACCGCCGACGACAACCTGATCGTCAGCCGCGTCGCCATCGCGACGTCCTACATTGCTCTCGCCAAGGCGCTCGGCGGCGGCTGGGACGGCGGCATCGACAGTTCGATGCCGGCGGTGATCGACGTCAATACCGGTCCGCATATCGTGGCCGGCGAGAGTGCCGAGGTCATCCAGCCGCTTCTGACCCCTAGAAGCCGCCGGGCTGCGCCGGCTCCCGCCACCTGGGCTGCCGCGGCATTTCTGCCATGCAACCAACCGGTTCCCCGCGCATTGTCACTCGATTCTCGGGATCTCCAGGGGCAAACATGGCTGACGATACAGTGACGACGACCGGCATCGCCCGGCATGGCGCGACGCGCCTGCCGTCGGTAGATGTGGACAGCTTCAACATCGAGTTGAAGGACGATGATGGTTTCCTGGGCGACCGCGCCAGCAAGGGGCGTTCCAGCGGATTCTCGATGGCCTGCGCAAACCGCTGCAGAAGAACGGCGACGATCCCCTGGGCAAGAAGGCGACCGAGGAAATTGGCAAATCCGCCCTCGACGAGGCGCTGACGGGCGACGACATCGCCGCCGCGGCGCTGGTGCACGGTGCGATCGAGGATTTCGCCCAGGAACTGGCCTATGTCACGCGGCGCTTTCTGAAGAGCAAAGCCTGGGCTGACACCGAATGCATTGTGGTCGGCGGCGGCTTCCGCCTGAGCCGGATCGGCGAACTGGCGATCGCCCGCACCGACCTGATCCTGAAGGCCGAGGGCCTCAACGTCGACATGATTCCGATTCGCTTTCACCCCGACGAGGCCGGGCTGCTCGGCTGCCTGCATCTGGCACCGTCCTGGATCTTCGAGGGGCATGACAGCATTCTGGCCGTCGATATCGGCGGTTCCAACATCCGCTGCGGCGTCGTCGAGACGCAATGGAAGAAGGCGCCGGACCTGTCCAAGGCTTCGGTCTGGAAATCCGACCTGTGGCGCCATGCCGAGGATGAGCCGACCCGCGAGGGCGCCGTGAAGCGGCTGGTCAAGATGCTGAAAGACCTGCTCGCGGCGGCCGAGAAGGAAGGCTTCAAGCTGGCGCCGTTCATCGGCATTTCCTGCCCTGGCGTGATCAACGAGGACGGCACCATCGAGAAGGGCGCGCAGAACCTGCCGGGCAACTGGGAGAGCAGCAAGTTCAACCTGCCGGGGCTGATCGCCGAGGGCATCCCCGACATCGGCGGCCATGACACCGCGGTGCTGATGCACAACGACGGCGTGGCGCAGGGGCTCAGCGAGGTGCCGTTCATGCAGGAAGTCGAGCGCTGGGGCGTATTGACCATCGGCACCGGTCTCGGCAATGCCCGCTTCACCAACCGGCGCAAGGACAAGAAGGACAAGGACGCGAAAGATACGAAGACCAAGGAGTCCAAGGCCAAGAAGGCCAAGGATTGAGGCCGGCGCAGGCCGCTGGCGCCGGATTTGCCGATCCCGCGGGGCGCCCGGGGCGCCAGCGATCCCCTCAGGCCGCCTCGGTCGGCTTCGTGAGCCGGACGTCGCGTTGCTCCCCGCAAGGCACGACTGGGCGACAGCTGGCGGGGCCCTTTGCCCGTGACGCCAGATTTCCGCTCCGTACGGCTTGTCTGGACCGCGAACCTCGCCTAGAACTCCGGCCAACCACCTGCGGGCAACCGTTCGGTTTTTGGCACCATGGAGAGGTGGCAGAGTGGTTGATTGTACCGCACTCGAAATGCGGCATAGGTGCAAGCCTATCGGGGGTTCGAATCCCCCTCTCCGCCAATACGGCAGCCAACCCATTGATCTTAAACGAGAAGATTGTTGGCCTGATCTGCTGACCCATTCCCCAACCCACCTTTTTATGTACTGATGGCCGAGTTGGTTGATTAGGGGGTCAATTTTGGACGCCGATCCCCCGGCTTACGGGGTCAATATTGCAGGCCGAATGACAACGTGCTCGTGAGTTGGCTCAAGCAGGCCCGGGAGAGCGGGGTCGAAGTCCCGGATTGGGTCGCTCGTCTGCCGGTTGCCGCCGAAAGTATGCAATCATGGAGGCGCTCCAACCTCTCGGATCCGAAAGCTGCCACCGCCTGGCTTCAAACTGTCAATGCGGACAATGCGTCGGAATTTTTCAAAACGTTTGGCGGACAGCTGCTCCATCGGCTGTTCATGTTGTTATTCTCGCTCCTGACCTTGTCTTTTCTGCTCCGAAATGGTCGCGCCGTCGCGAGCCGCTTCTTGGACACGTGTGACCGCCTTATTGGCGATGCCGGAGAGGGGCTGGTCGAGAGAATGGTCGACGCCACGCGCGGCACGGTGAACGGCACTGTTCTGGTCGCCGTGGGCGAGGGATTGCTGATCGGCGTTGGCTACTTCGTCGCAGGCGTTCCGAATCCGGTGATGTTTACGATTCTGACGACGGCATTCGCGATGCTGCCGTTTGGCGCGTGGCTCGCGTTCACCACGGCGGCGTTGGTCCTGGTCTCCGGCGGCGGCAGCGGTTTTGCGGCCGCAGCGGTGTTTTGCTGGGGCGCGATTATCATGCTTGCCGGCGATCATTTCGTCTGGCCGACCCTAGTCGGCGGCTCGGCGCGTCTTCCGTTTCTTTTCGCCTTTGTCGGAATCTTCGGAGGTCTCGCTGCCTTCGGAATTTTCGGTTTGTTTCTGGGGCCTGTCATCATGGCGGCGTTGCTCACCGTGTGGCGCGAGTGGATCTTCCGGCCGGTTCCACAATAGGATTCTCCTGCGGCGCCCTGGATCACGGCTCTGAGCGATATCGGTATTCGATGTCGATTAGGCGAGCAGCTTTTTGCTTCGCGGGCGTCACCTTTCTTTACGCGAAAAAATTGCCGAATATTCCCCCAGGTCGGAACCACCATGCATGTCGGCGGTTTCAGGAGCCCGCTTCAATTCACTGGAGGACAACATGAAGAATATCGTAGCCGCCGCACTGCTTAGCGTCACCGCACTCAGCAGTTCCGCATATGCGCAAACGGCCCAGCCGGCCGACCGCACGACCCCCGCCGTTACCACGTCGAAGAGTGCCGACAAGCTGATGCTCAAGGGACAGTGGCGAGCGTCCAAGCTGATGGGGCTCAATGTCTACAACGACGCCAACGAGAAGCTCGGCGATATCAATGAGCTTATCCTGGACAAGGATGGCAAGGTCAGCGCCGTGGTCATCGGCGTCGGTGGGTTCCTCGGCATGGGCGAACACGACATCGCCGTTGCGATGGACAAGCTCAAGTTCAAGGAAGAGGCTGTTCGCACCAGCGCGACGACCACGACCACGACGACCCGGAATCCACGACCGGCGCCGCTACCACGACGGCACCGGCTGCAACCACGACGGCACCGGCCCGGACCACCACTGCCAACGCCAACGACTGGACCCCCGATCACGCCGAAATGAGCGCGACGAAGGATCAACTCAGGGCGCTGCCGCAGTTCAAGTACTCCGACTACAACTGAATTGGCCGGTAAGGCATCTGGAAAGGGCTCCACCTGGTGGGGTCCCTTCCTTTCAAATTGCCGGAACGACCCGCTCATGAGCTGGCTGGTCACGTTACCAACAGGACAGAAACCGATGCGTAGAGCCCCGTTCCTTTCGAGGAGCGGGGCTCCGTTGCGTGTGTCCATGCTCTTGCGTGCTTTTAGGATGAAGAGGACTAGCCGACCGGCGTGATCATGCCCGTTATCCCCCTTACGCGGAACTCGCTGACACGTGCGCCGACTTCCGTTGTTGCACTTAACGGACAAACCAACCACGTCCGCGTTTGTCCGCTTACCGGGGTAGACCGGAAGTGGGCGGCTGACCGACAAAACGACGCGAATGACCCAAATGTATCGGACATGGCCAAATTCGACCAGAACGTGCTTGCTTGTGACTTCTCACAACTTTCGTCGTTTTCTCGGCACCTGCCATAGATACCGCTGCAGCGTTATTGCGGAGGTGCGTAAACGACCGACGTCGCCCATTCCCAACGAATGCGTCGATTTGAAGCAGGTGAACCGCAGGAACGTTTCATCGCGCTCTTCGTTCTGGTTTGTGAACTCAAACTTGGAGAAGTCTCATGGTTACGGAAGTAAGCGAGCAAGGCAATCTTATCGGCAGCGACAAGGTTGAGGGAACCGCCGTCTATGGCGCGGACCGCAACAAGATTGGCTCGATCGAGCGCGTGATGATCGACAAGCAGAGCGGCAAGGTGTCTTACGCAGTGCTCTCATTCGGCGGTTTTCTAGGCATCGGCGACGATCACTATCCGCTGCCCTGGCAATCGCTGAAGTACGACACCACGCTCGGCGGGTACGTTACCGGCGTAACCGAAGCCCAGCTCAAGAGCGCGCCGAAATATGGCAACGACAATGCATGGAACTGGGGCGATGCGACCCGCACACGCGCCGTCAACGACTATTATGGCACTGCGTCGTTCTGATCAGGGCGCAGTCATGGACCAAAGGCCCGCCTTCCGGCGGGCCTTTTTGTTTGATTATCCGTTACAGCCTGAACGCCCGGAGCGGGGCCGTTCCAGAGATATGGAACGTTAAGCCGACCAGCGGTCTTCTTCACGCCGGACCGCCACCCTCCCGCCAGGAACAGCAAGAAATGATCGCCGCGATTGATGCCAACGACATCCAGCCGATCATCGACTCAACATTCCCGCTGGATCAGATCGAGGCTGCGTTTAGGCATCAGATTTCGCAAAGACACTTCGGGAAGATCTGCCTTGCATTGTGATAAGCGACATCCGGCAGAAGATTAGGCGCCGCGCGGACGCAGTGTCACGTAATGAGGCGCTGACAACGTCGTTGCCAACTCATCCCGCGTTAGACGCGAATGACCGTTATGGGCGATCTATAGCCAGCGCGCCACATTCCGAATCTACCGCTGGCTCACCGTAAGCATCCGGTGAGCCCCGCGGGCGCGGTCTAGGCATGACCGCGGTCAGGAGGCGGCGCGAGGGGGCTATACGGGGTGCAAGATACCGTCGGTCTCGATGGTCTTCAGAGCCTCAGCCAATGACAGGCCACGGTGGAGGCGATACCAGGTTCCGGTGTGGCGATGCCATTGCAGATCGAAGCGGTCGCGGCTGATCCAGTCCAATCGTGTGAATGGTGCGTCAAAGTCTTCGCCATCTGTTTCTGGCTGTCCTGACCGATAGCGCTGGATAAACCGATAGCGATGCCCCTGCCATTTGCCGATGATATCGATCGGGTAGTTAAACTGCGTGGGGCATATTATTGGCAAGAACCTCGGCTTCAACACCTCGTCGATAAAGCGCTGACAGGTGGCGGTGATGAGGGCCTTTTCGGTTTCCGACAAGCCCATCGGGCGACGTTTCGCGATCAAGCGGCGGCCCTTTTAAGATCGGCCGGCTTGCGCCAATTCCACGGCAACAGCTCGTCGAGCTTTTGGGCGGGATGCTCGGCGATGCGCGCCAGCATGTCGGCGAGCCAGGCCTGCGGATCGACATCATTCATCTTCGCGGTGACGATCAGGCTGTACATCACCGCAGCGCGGTCGCCGCCGCGATCCGAGCCGCAGAACAGCCAGGACTTCCGGCCGAGCGCGATACCGCGCAGCGCCCTTTCGGCGGCGTTGTTCGACAGGCAGATGCGGCCATCGTCGAGGAAGCGGGTGAAGGCGCTCCAGCGCTTGAGCATGTAATCCATCGCCTTGGCGACGTCATTGCCTCGCGACAGTTTGGCGCGTTGCTCGCGCATCCAGATTTCCAGATCGGCGACGAGCGGCGCGCTTAACTCCTGGCGAACCGCCTTGCGTCGTTCGGGCGTCTCGCCGTTGACGCCTCGCTCGATCTCGAACAGAGCGTCGATCCGACGCACGGCTTCCAGCGCCAGCGGCGAGATCACCACTGGCTTCTTGCCTTGCACCTTGCGGCGCGCGTTCTCCGCCAGATCGGCCATCACGAAGAATGGCCGTCGGGCATGGACCCAGCACGCGGCCTCCAAAATCGGGCCCGCGTTGCGGCCGGCGTTGTAAAGCTTACCATAGCCACCATAGGCATCGGCCTGGAACAGGCCGCTGTAGCCGGCCAGATGCGCCTGTGGATGCTCACCTGCGCGATCGCGTGAGTAATAAAATACTGCACCCAGCGGTGCCGGTCCGCCGAACGGCTTGTCATCCCGGACATAGACCCAGATCCGGCCTGTCGAGGTCTTGCCCTTGGCCAGAACCGGCACCGTGGTGTCGTCGCCGTGCAACCGCTCGGCGCTGAGCACATAGGCTTCCAGCCGCTGGAACAACGGCGTCAGCACGGCGGTGCAGCCGCCGACCTGGTCGGCCAGGGTCGACAGGCTGATCGGCACGCCCTCTTTGGCATAGCGCTCGGCTTGCCGGTTCAGCGGCTGGTGCTGGCCGAACTTCTCGAACAGCACCATCGCCAACAGGCTCGGGCCCGCCCAGCCGCGGGCGATAACGTGGAACGGCGCCGGAGCCTGGCTGATCTTCTCACAATCCCGGCAGCTGAACTTCTCCCGGACGTGCTGGATCACCTTCCACGATTTCGGGATCACTTCGAGCGTCTCGGTGACGTCCTCGCCGAGTTTCGACAACCGTGCACCGCCGCAGCAGGCGCAAGACACCGGACCGGGGACGATCACACGCTCGCGCGGCAGATGCTCCGGGAACGGTTTTCGCGATGGCCGCTGGCGGGAGAACGACGCCACGGGCGTGGTTGCGCTCTTGGCCTTGGCCGCGGCCAATTCTGCCGCCAGCTCGTCCTCGGTCGCCTTGGCCTCAAGTTCCTCCAGCGTCAGTTCGAGCTGATCCAGCAGGCGTATGGACCGCTCCGAGCGCGGCCCATAACGATCGCGGTTCAGCTTTTCAATCTGCAGCTTCAGATGTGCGATCAGCGCCTGATCGTCGGACTGCCGGGCGCGGACAACGGCAAGTTCGGCGCGTGTGGCAAGCAACGTTGCCTGCAGCGCCTCGATGTCTTCCGGCAATTTTCCAGGGCCGTTTTCCATGCCCGGATGGAATCATAAAAGCCGCGATTTGGCGTGGACTTTTTGTGAGTTCACGAGACTTTTTCGCAGCTATCCGGCGCTCTGCGGTCGCCAGCTGTGAATAAGCATCCAAGATTGACCCCTCCATTGCTTTTTAGATCAATAGCTTGGCTCGCCGATCGGCGTCGGGGCCCCACGCCGACTAACAAACAGAGTTCGGGTGTGACGTAGGGGTTCGGATATTGCTCATGAGGGAGGCTAATGTTTAGTCCGACGGATTTGGCTCCAACGTCGAACGCCCCACGGTTGGCGGCCTCCATCATTCCCGGCCCTCCACCGGTTATGATGGCCGTATGGTGTTTGCGAGCGCCATGATTCGCACTGCCCACGAGACGCCCGAATTCGCGAGCTACATCATAGTAGTGGCTCTTGGCAAAGAGTCGCTCAGCAATTGCTAGCTGACGTTGCAGCTCCATATTGGTTGCGTCGGCAGCTAGCGATGCGCGCAGCGTATCCACCTCGCGAAGTGCGGCAGCCGGCTCGCAAATTCGCGTGCTCCCAAATACGACTATCGTTTGGTGAATCTTGTGCTGTTCAAGCAGCAACTCGGGCTTGAGATAGTCGATCTGTAGGCGCACGCCGCGAACGCCATCTTGCGCGAGAAAATCAATGTCATTGTCAGCTCGACGGTAGCTGGGGTTATTCAGGATCGCCTGCACTCGCTGCAAGGCCTCGGGATCTTCCTCAGTTGCCTTCGGCTGCTGCCAAGGCAGAGGGTCACGCCTTTTATAGGGATGGGCAGGTGCTGGAATTTCTTGCTTCATATTAATTGCTTTTTTTATCATCGCTAATTGTTCCGGCATCGGATTAGATGCCCATTCACCGATCAACAGCAACCAATCATACCGCATATTGAGAACAGCGGACTGCCAGCAAACCAACCATTCAAGGATGTCATTGATCCACGTTAATGGGTGCGCAACCCAAGATGATGATTGGATGGCGCGAGTGATCGCGACGCGCTGCTATTCCAGCCGTCGCAACAATAAATTTTCACCGGCTGGTCGATCTTCCAGCATCGACAGGATCGTGAGACACACCTTCGTCAAATCCGCGAAGCCGAGTTCACGTGCGGCAGCCTGCGATACGTCGATTGTTCCTGACGTGACGGCCACGATCGGTGATCCGGATGACTGCCGAACGACCGTTTTCTCTATTTTTGACGAGGATCATTGTTTCGAACCGAAGTGACCGATGCGCGGCGGTCAAGTCTTTTTGCGCTGGTGTCTTCTCCGCTTGCCATCTCCTCGCTCAGGCTTGAATAGACCGATGCAAGACCGCACTCGTCCGCCTTTACATCGTCTGCGCGGGTCGGCTCGAGTAAAACCAGTTGCAGCAACGCTGTCGCAATCACATGTGGCTTTGCGACAGTTGCTCGACTCCCGAACGCGGAGTAGTGAACCGGGTTTCGTTGCGAAATGGCAAGCACGGCGTCAAATTAAAGGAGCTGCACAATATCTAGGAGAACTCCTCGGCGATTTAATGCCGCAAGATAGCGAGAAGAATAATGATCGGAATTGGGACTCCTAGCAGCCACAGCAGAATTCCGCGACCCATGACTTCCTCCTATGTTCAGTTCACAATTGCTGTTCAGTAAGACTCGCGTTCCGCTCCCGGACATACCCGCCGTCGGTGGCCGCTAGGCTGGCGGCAAACGCGCCGATCAGCAGCGAGGCGGTTAGCCACAGAGACAATTTGGCCGCTGCCTTTCGGGCGTTGTCCAAATCAGTCTTTGCTTGGTTGATGACGTTTGAAACCCGCGTGTCGGCGTCCGCCTGACTAAGCCCAGTGTGGGCCGCAACGACTTGTGCCACATATGTGCGATCAGGCGCAGCAATATCGCCATCACGAAGGCCGGTCGTGAGGATACCCGCGATCTCGCGGCGAGTGGCTCCCAAACTGGTCGTATCTAGTTTTCCGGCAGGATTGGATCGCAACAGCGCATCCACATAATAATCCACCGGACCGCCGGATCCCGCTGATTGGCTTGTCGACATACTGGCTGCGGGTGCAAGTCCCGGTGATGCGCCACCAACAATGTTGCTGGCCGCCGCAGTCAAAAACGCAGCGCTGAGCACCGTGGCGAATGCCCAAGCCAAAAAGCCATGAGCGGTGTCGCGAAAAAAGACTTCGTGGATATGTACGCTGACCCATCTCGTACGCAGCCGCCCCGCGATATAACCTCCTATGGTAGAGGCGAGCATAGCGACAACAATCAGATAAAGACCGGTGCCAATTTCGAATGTGGTCGAAGCTACGCCCGAATTGCCCCAGGGGGTACGACCGAGAAGCCCATGCCGACACCGAACGCAAGGAGGACAAGGGTCAGAGCTGCAGCAGCAACGGCACCTGCTGCAATCGCGGCCCACGATATCGCTGGGCTTTCCGCGACAGGGGTAGAAATTTCAACCGATTCAAAAACCATGAATGCCCCTCGGATGACTATCCCTTCGCTTTTTGGCTAAGGACGGTTAGAAGAAAAAGGTCCCACTCTCAATGCCTATTTTCCTTTAAGCGTGTCTTTGACGCCGCCAATGGCGTTCTGAACCTTGCCCTCTATTTTGTCGGCCTCGCCCTCCGTCTCCAGCTTGGTGTCACCGACCGCCTTGCCGACCGCCTGCTTCACTGCGCCTTTGACTTGCTTCGCCGATCCAACGACCCGGTCCTTGTCCATGATTCCGTCCTCCAATAGTAAACCCCTGAGCGAGAGAAGTTGAAGCTGCGGCGCGAACCAGCGGTCGTCGTTGATTTGGATCAACAGTATTCCGCCTTTTCGAATGGACGTGAATGACAGTGGCAAAGCCGGGAATTGCTTCGATCACATGGCGCGGCGACTTGTTCGCGATTAGTCGAATTGCGAGCAACCAGGACGGCCGCCCGTAATTCAATTTCGTTGCTAGATAGCGTTTCGCTCAATAGGAGTGGCGATCACGATTCCTGCGGAAAAGCGCCTCGGAAAACCGGCGCTTCTGCTGGTCATCGAGGCTGCTGTAGAGCGGCTGGGCGGAATCTGCGAGCTTCTTCCGCGCATTGGATCGGTCGATCTCCTCATCAGCATCTTTGCGCATTTCGTCGATCAGATCGACGCTGCCTTGTTCCTTGGCGTGTGCATTGCGCCAGGCAATCTGTTGTTCGGCCTGCTTCTTCCACATACCCACCACCGCAGTCTCAAAAGCAGACCAATTCTTCTCCTGCTCTGCAGTGAGACGCAGGTCAGCCTTCATTTGGGCAGCGCGAGCCGACGCCTGATCTGTGATCTGGCTCGAGGTCAATTCTGTGCGATCCGAATGATCGCGCGCGACCGCTGACCCGGTTATGGCCGTACCGGTCAACAAGGCCGCAGTCGCAACGAGAATGAGAGTCTTTCGCATGACGTCCTTCTTTCAGGATATTTGAGTTGGGAGTAGTTCGTATTGCGTCGTCACGCAGCACAACGGCCCAGTGATCGATTGGGCCTTGATTGCACTATTCTTGGTTCTTGCTGGTGGTTGGCGGCGCTGGTGGCTTGTTGGTCGGCAGCGCGGGGCGGGTCTTTCGGTATTGTAAACAAACTAATAGACCCGTCCCCGAACTCGCGCCGTCACCCCTCTACTTGGCGCAAGTCTTGTCGGCCTTCAAAGCCGTCTCTGCAGATGCCTTCGTCACGTGCGCGGCACCGACAACCTTCATGCTGCTGCCAGCCGCAGGCTGGGTCTCGACGATTTGACATTTCAGAGTCGCGGTATCCTGAGCCAGGTAGAATGATGGCGGCGCTTGGCCAATGGTCTTTGCCGTCTCAGCCGCGAATGAGGGGGCAGAGAATGCGACGATGGCAGCCGTCGCCAGGAGGATTTTCTTCATGGTGTTCACCAATTGTTATGCGTTCCACATCGAACGGGGGAAAAATGGAGTCTGCTGACGAAGGTTCCTGCACAAACGAATTTGTTTTAGGCGCGCCCATTGACATAGATCAATGACAGCCAAGAAAGGGAATGACGTTGAGTAGGTGACTATCTGCTCGAGCGGCGGAGCCGTTGCTTCTAAATTTGAGCCGCTATCTACAAATTATTCCCTATAAGAAGAAAACGAATTTTCGTCGTAACTCTGAATGAGCGGCATCGCATTGTTGTTGGCCGCCTCTCGAGGTTCTGAGCGAGTAGGCCTTGATTTTTGTCAAAGTGCGCGCACTCTCGGCCGATATCCTTTGAGCTGGTTCGATTGGGTAAGCTGGCGTGTTTCTCAGGATCAGGCTGCTTCCTCAATCGCCTATTTGCCGTAGCGAACACTGGCTCGCTGCACTCAAAAGAATCGCAAGCTTACCCGTGCCAGTGACCCCTTTCGCTGATCTGAGCGGATCTCATGAATGCGAGGAGATGTTAATTTGAACCAGCCGGATCCCAAAGCGGCGAACCCTGCCGTAGCCCCTGTGCGGCAGGAGCCGCCAGGCGCAGCACCCGAAGCATCGATCGCGAGCGGAAAAGCCTTGGCCGAAGTCGCTCGCCTATCGACCGACGACGCACTGCAAAAATTGTCCAGCACGGCGGCGGGCCTCACGCCCGGTCAGGTCGTGCAGCAACTCCGCTCCGTCGGGCCCAATCGGGTTGCTCGACAGGCGCGTCATACGGTTCTCGGCGAGCTTGCTGCGCGCTCGATCAATCCGTTGAATATCCTCCTGCTATCGCTGGCGACGGCATCCTATTTTCTCGGCGATCAGCGCGCGGCGATCATGATCGTGATCATGGTAGTCCTGAGCATCACCCTAGGCTTCCTTCAGGAGTATCGGTCGAGCAATGCTGCCGACGAATTGCAAAAGATGGTATCGATAACCACTTCTGTGCGCCGACAGGGGGCGCCGACCACGCCGATGTTCCGATCGATCAACTTGTGCCCGGCGACATCGTTCTGCTGTCGGCCGGAGACATGATCCCCGCCGACCTCAGGCTGATTTCGGCCAAGGATCTCTTCATCAATCAGTCGACCCTCACTGGCGAGGCAATGCCGCTCGAGAAATTCGCTGCAGCCCACGAAGGCGCGGCCGAGACGCCATTTGATCTCCCCAATATCTGCTTTATGGGTAGCGCTGTCGTCAGCGGTATCGGCTGCGGCGTCGTCGTACTGACCGGCCCGCAAACTGCTTTCGGCGTCGTGGCAACCGCAATCGCCGAGACGCGGCAACTCACGAGCTTCGACAAGGGCATCACTCGTTTTACCTGGTTGATGCTCGGGTTCATCCTGGTGATGGCGCCGCTCGTGTTCGTGATCAATGGCGTGACCAAGGGCAATTGGCTCGAAGCGCTGTTGTTTGCGGTCGCCGTAGCGGTAGGTTTAACGCCCGAGATGCTGCCGATGATCGTGACGGTCAATCTGGCAAAGGGCGCAATGGCAATGTCCCGAAAGAAGGTCATTGTTAAGCGTCTCAATGCAATCCAGAACTTCGGAGCCATGGACGTGTTGTGCACGGACAAGACCGGCACACTTACTCAGGACCTGATTATCCTCAAGCGCCACCTTGATATCAGGGGCGCCGATTCGAACAGTGTACTCGAGTCCGCCTATCTGAATAGTTATTACCAGTCCGGCCTCAAGAACCTGCTCGACGTCGCGGTCCTGAAGCACGGCGATCTCGAAGGTGGCCTAAAGGTTCGGGAACGGTTCAAGGAGATCGACGAAATACCGTTCGACTTCGAGAGGCGAAGGATGTCCGTCGTTCTCGGGCGCGACGACGGAGTTCATGTCCTAATTTGTAAGGGCGCAGTCGAAGAAATCTTCGCGGTCTGCAAGCACTACACGATCGGCGATGAGACTGGTCCCCTCGATGAGAGCCATCTCGCTTCGGCGATCGAGACGACAGCCAAGCTGAACGCCGACGGATTTCGGGTAATTGCCGTCGCCACCAAGGAGATGCCACCGACCCAGGCGATATACTCTGTCGCCGATGAGGCGGATCTCACGTTGCTCGGTTACATCGCGTTCCTCGATCCTCCCAAGGAGACATGCGCCCCCGCGATTGCCGCGCTACAGGCTGGCGGCGTGCAAGTGAAGATCCTGACCGGGGACAACGACATTGTTACGCGCAAGATCTGCCGTGATGTTGGTCTTTCCGTGGATCGCATCGTTCTCGGCAGCGAGATGGCGGCGCTGTCTCCGGAGGAGCTGGCGAACCTAGCGGAAACCGCGACGGTGTTCGCCAAGGTGTCGCCGTCGCAAAAGGCGGCCATTATCGATGCCCTTCACCGCAAGGGGCATGTCGTTGGATTCCTGGGGGATGGCATCAACGACGGACCGGCGCTGAAGACGGCGGACGTCGGCATATCCGTGGACAGTGCCGTCGACATCGCCAAGGAATCCGCGGATATCATATTGCTCGAGAAGAGCCTGGCGGTGCTCGGCGATGGCGTCATTGAGGGCCGAAAGGTATTCGGCAACATAACCAAGTATATCAAGATGGGCGCGAGTTCTAATTTTGGGAACATGTTCAGCGTGCTGGGGGCCAGTATCTTTCTGCCGTTTTTGCCGATGACGGCGATCCAGGTGCTAACTAACAATTTACTCTACGACTTCTCGCAGACCACAATCCCGACCGACAACGTCGATGCAGAATTTCTGGCAGTGCCGCGCCGATGGGACATTGGCAATATCACAAAGTTTGTGCTGTTCATCGGCCCAATCAGCTCGATCTTCGATTATGTCACTTATTTCACGATGCTCTACGTCTTCAATGCGTGGAACAATCCGGCCTTGTTTCAGACTGGATGGTTCGTCGAATCCCTGCTTACCCAGACCTTGATCATCCACATCATTCGCACGGCGAAGATTCCGTTTTTCCAAAGTCGGGCCAGCACAGCGCTCATCACGACAACCCTCATCATTGCCGCAATTGGAATAGCCCTCCCATACTCCTGGTTGGCTGGCTTTTTGGGTTTCGTCCCGCTGCCCCCGGCTTATTGGATCGCGCTGTGCCTTATTCTCCCAAGCTATGTCATCCTCGCGCATGTCGTGAAGACGTGGTTCATCGGACGTTTCGGGTTGAGTTGAATTCAGCCGCTCCGCGATTTCGAGACGCGGTCCGGCGATCGCTGATCAAAATCGAGATAAAACGACTTACAGACTGGTATCAAAATACGGGGCCATGGCGCTCAGTACCATGAGCAAGGTGGACCCTGCGTAAATATGAATTGATGCTCCTGCGCGGGAAACCGGACTCGCATCATGACCGGACGGTTCGCAACCAGTCGTCGAGCCGTTGCAGCCAGCGCCGCGGCGGAGGTGGGGCGGGGGGCGGCTTGAGCTTGAGGCGGTCACCGTCAAGTCCATGAACAAGTTGAAGCGTTCGGGTGTGGTAGACGGCAAGATCCGGACGGTGACCAATGCTCAATACGGTCGTCTGCTTCAGTTCATCATCGAACAGGCGCATGACGCGGCGCTGGCTGTCTTCGTCGAGCGCGGCCGTGGCTTCATCGAGAAAGACCCATCCCGGTTTGTGCAGCAGGAGGCGTGCGAAGGCGAGGCGCTCCTGTTCGCCGAGCGACAGTTCCTGGTCCCAGCGCTCCGTTTGGTCGAGCTTGGCGATGAGACTGCCGAGATCGCACCGCTCCAGAGCTTTCCGAATATTCGCTTCAGGGAAAGCATCGGCGGCGCTCGGATAGCTCAGGGCATTGCGCAATGTGCCGAGCGGCAGGTAAGGGCGCTGCGGCAGGAATGCCATCGCATCAAGCGGAGGCGTGAGGATCGTTCCGGAACCCCACGGCCAGAGACCCGCCACGGCGCGGAACAGCGTCGACTTTCCTCGACCGGTGTCGCCGACGATCAGCACGCGCTCGCCTGGCGTGATGCTGACGGTCGCGTCGTCGATAACGATGTGTCCGTCCGGCAGGAGGATGCGCACGCCCTCGAAAGCGAGATATCCTTTCGGGTGCAGCGCGTGTTTGATCTCCTCTGCGCCTGCCTCGATCGCCGGTAGGTTGTCGAGCGCTTCGCGGAAGCGGGCTACCCGGTGGACTGCGGCGCGCCAGTCAGCGAGCCGCGAAAAGTTGTCGACAAACCATCGCATCGCCCCCTGCACCTGGGTGAAGGCGCCTGCCACCATGATCAGGCCGCCCAGCGTCAAGCTACCGCCGAAATAGGCCGGTGCCGCCACGAGTATCGGAACGACGAGCGACAGCCAGCCCGTGCCCGATGTGATCCACGTGAGGTGGGCGAGCGAGGAAGATATCCGGCGCATGGTATCTACGACAGCCGCGAGCGCGGCTTCGAGATGTCGCTGTTCGTCCTTCCCTCCGCCATGCAGCGCGATGCTCTCGCCGGATTCGTTGACCCGAACGAGGGCGAAGCGGAATTCCGCCTCGCGCGCATATCGCTCGCCATTCAGGGCAATCAGCGGCCGCCCCACGAGCCAAGTCACACCGGAGCCGATCAGGGCATAAACGAGGGCACACCAGACCATGTAACCGGGAATGGCGATGTCGTAGCCCGCCACCTGGAATGTGACCTGCGCCGATAAAGCCCAAAGCACCCCGACGAAAGCGACGATCTGAAGCAGAGAATAGACTATGCCGCAGCCGAGGTCGGCGGTGTAGTCGCCGAGCAGGCGCGTGTCCTCCTGGATGCGCTGGTCCGGGTTGTGACCATACTGACCGGCAAAGCTCAGCTGATAGACGCGCAATGGCTTAAGCCACTCCACCAGCAGGTGACGGGTGATCCATTCGCGCAGTCGAAATTTTAATCGTTCCTGGAGAAAGGTTTGTGCGACCGTGAGGGCCAACAAAACGGCAATGATGAAAAGGAACGTCCAGAGATCATTGACAAAGCCCGACAGATCCTTGCGGCGCCACGGCGTCAAAGAACTGGCCGTTCCACTCGTTGAGCCGCACCTGCCCGGACATATTGGCAATGGTGACGGCGGTCGAGCCAACGAAGATCGCCACCACGCGCCGCCCGCCTTGGGCACGTACACGCGCGAACAGGGCCAGATCGCGGGCAAGATTGAAATCCTGCGTTGGCGCAGCTTTGATGAGCTCTTCCGCGAGAGCGGGTCTGCCCGCTGCGATCGGAATTATCGGCAATACAGGCTGTGCGGCCTGCGGGATCCCAGGCGCTTCCTTCGCCGGAGGGTGTGTGGCCAGGGGAGTAAAGGTTGATCCAACTTCCGGTTTCATTCGTCCGCGTCCACCCCTGCTTCGGCCGTTAGTTCACCGGATTGGCCAGTAGATACCGATAATCCGAATTTTGGCTACCGCAATGAATGGCCGTCGCAGCAAGGAAATTATGCTACCATGAAGGGCCTTGGTTCGGGAAGAAGTCCGTGCCACGGTTATCGCAGCATTACTGCAAAGCAGATTGATTGACCCGTGGCATGTCGGAAATAACGAAGAAGTCGGACGAGCAGAAAGGCGCCGAAGCCGAAGTCGAGAGCTTTCAGGACGACCTCGGCCCGTTTGTCGTTGCCGCTGAAACAACCCGAATGGCGATGGTGTTTACGGACGCGACGGAGCCCGACAACCCGATAATTTTTGCCAATGACAGCTTTCTTTCTCTAACGGGATACGACCGGGAAGAGGTGCTCGGCAAAAGCTTCAATTTTCTGATGGCGCATGGTGCCGACGCTGAGGCGCTGACGCGAATTAAAGCCGAGTTCGAAGGCTCGTCCAGCAGCGGGACGGAAGTTCTCTACCGCCGCAAGGATGGAAGCGAGTTCTGGGCCGCTGTCTTTATCAGTCCGGTTCGTGATGCGAGCGGTGATGTTATTCAATATTTTGCTTCGTTCGCTGATCTTACCAAACACAAGGAGGATGAAGTTCGATCCAGGATGCTCATCGACGAGTTGAACCATCGCGTCAAGAATACCCTTTCAACGGTGCAATCGATTGTCTGGCAGACCTTGCGATCGACCACCGATCCCAAGGCTATCAGGCAATCCATTGAGTCCCGGCTGTTTGCGCTATCCCGGTCGCACGACCTGCTAACTCGCGAAAAATGGGAAAGTGCAGGGCTGCTCGATATCGCTCACGATGCCCTGGAGCCATTCGGGGTCTCGGGCGGTCGGGCGGATCGCATTGTGATCACCGGTGAGAACGTTCGGTTCCCGCCAAAGGCAGCTTTGGCCCTTGGCATTGCGTTCAACGAGCTCGCAACGAATGCCGTGAAATACGGTGCATTGTCCAACGCGGTCGGATCCATCCTGATTGGGTGGACGATTGAGACGGCACCGGCCGGAAAACGGCTTCTGCTGAGCTGGACGGAAAAAGGTGGCCCCGCGGTCACGCCGCCGGCACACAAGGGATTTGGATCGCGGGTGCTCGAGCGTGGTTTGGCCCATGAGCTGGAAGGCACGGTGCATCTGGACTACCGGCCCGACGGCCTTGTTTGCACGATGGACATTCCCTTACCAAGAGACGATCACGATGGATAGGTTGCTCTCTGGTCGGCGGATTCTCGTTGTCGAGGACGAAATGCTGGTTGTTATGATGATTGAAGACATGCTGGCCGACCTTGGATGCAAGTCAGTGACTTCTGTCGCGACGGTCGTCAAGGCCCTCGCTTTGATCGATGCGCAAGACTTCGACGTCGCGTTGCTGGATATGAACTTGAATGGTGACGACAGCCACCCGGTGGCGGAAGCACTCTTCGCGCGCGGAGTGCCGTTCATCTACTCGACCGGCAACACCGATCACGGTTTAAGAGACGGTTACTCAGACCCGCCCGTGTTGAAGAAGCCATTTAAGTATGAAGAACTGGTGGCGATACTTACCCGCATCAGACTTGCACCGATCGAGCAATAATATCATTTGTGCATCGGATGGCGTAGCTCTGCGACAGATTGCCTGCATAAAGTTGTGCTGCGCCTACCCCTGACTTGTGGAGCAATGGTAAGATTGCGGTTGGTTCGCATCGAACCCACCGATGATGCGCGAGGAGTACGCATCCGACCGCGACCCAAGCCATAACGCTAACTGCATGAGCGCGTTATGCGCTGCGGTGACGGCCTTGAACTGTTAAGTGGCTTTCCAAGTCCATGGAAGCAGCTCGGCGACTTGGCTGGCGGAATGATCAGGAAACCGCGCCAGCACATCGGCTGGCTAGGCTTGCGGATCGATATCATTAATCTTGCGGGTCTCTATCAATGTATAGTAAGCGTCGTTCCGGCGCCACCTTCCGGCCAATGTGCAGATCTGCGATTTTGCGGTTACGTCGAACCGCAAGGCTTAGAATGGACACAGTGGATAGTGCTATCACCAAGCCGGTTCGCCGGCTGGAGGTGTTCACCGGTGCGGGGCGCCGTCGGACATGGAGCGACGCGGACAAGGCGCGGGTGGTCGCGGAGATCGAAGCCAGCGGCGACTCGGTTTCCGGGGTGGCACGCCGGCACGGATTGTCGCCGCAGCAATTGTTTGGCTGGCGCCGGCAAGTCAAAGAATCTCAAGCGGTCGTTTCCAAGGATGACGAACCACGGTTCGTCCCGGCGGTCATCGATGCGGCACCGTCCGACACCGGGGGGCCTCGGCAGCGCAAGACGCGGCGACAGCATCGGGATGAACCGCCCGCCGGAATGATCGAGGTTGCGATCGACGGCGTGACGGTGCGCATCGGCGCGGGCGCCCCGGCGGACACGATCGCCGCGGTGTTGCGGGCGCTGAAAGCCGGCGCGTGATCGGCCCGATCGGCCCGACCGGCGCGGTCCGCGTCATGGTCGCGACCAGACCTGTGGACTTCCGCAAGGGCGCCGATGGGCTGGCGGCACTGGTGCGCGAGAGCATGGCGGCGGATCCGTTCTCTGGCGCGGTCTACGTGTTCCGCGCCAAGCGCGCGGATCGGATCAAGCTGGTGTATTGGGACGGCACGGGTCTGTGCCTGTTCGCCAAGCGGCTGGAGGATGGCATCTTCCGCTGGCCGAAGATCGAAGACGGCGTGATCCATTTATCGGCCGCGCAATTGTCGGCGCTGCTCGAAGGGCTGGATTGGCGGCGTGTCCACACGGCGCGCGAGACGGTGACGCCGGCGCAGCCTGGCTGACGCCTGTTGCTGTGGCAAAGTGAATCAGCAGCATCGAGCACGTCGCAAAATGCCGGTAAATATGCTCTGATTTGATTATGCCGCGCGACGCATTGCCCGATGATTCCGAGACCTTGAAAGCGATGCTGCTCGCCGAGCGGGTGCAGAACGAACGGCTGCGTCAGATCATCAGGGACCTGCAGCGCCACCAGTTTGGCCGCCGGGCGGAGACGCTGCCCGAGGACCAGATGCAGCTCGGTTTGGAAGACGTCGAGCAGGCGGCGGCGCGTGACGTCGCGGAAGCTGAGCAGGCGACACCGGCCGCACGACAGGCCGGAGCTGCGAAGCGTCGGGCCAATCGCGGCGCGCTGCCGGCGCATCTGCCGCGGATCGAGACCACCATCGATATCGACGACAAGACCTGCCGCTGCTGCCAGGGCGCGTTGCACCGGATCGGCGAAGACAAGAGCGAGCGGCTGGATATCGTGCCGGCGAAGTTCCGGGTGCTGGTCACGATCCGGCCGAAATACGCTTGTCGCCAATGTGAGGATGGCGTCGTGCAGGCCCCGGCGCCGGCGCGGCTGATCGAGGGTGGGCTGCCGACCGAAGCCACCATCGCCCAAGTACTCGTCTCCAAATATGCGGATCATCTGCCGCTCTATCGGCAGTCCCAGATCTATGCCCGCCAGGGCGTCAACCTCGACCGCTCGACGCTGGCAGACTGGGTGGGGAATGCCGCCTGGCATCTGCGTCCGTTGCACCAACGCCTGCTCGAAAAGCTCAAAGAGCGGCCAAAACTGTTTGCCGATGAGACGACGTTGCCAGTGTTGGATCCCGGCCGCGGCCGCACCAAGACCGGCCAGTTATGGGCCTATGCCGCCGATGACCGGCCATGGAATGGATCCGATCCGCCGGGCGTGGCCTATGTCTACGCCCCGGACCGCAAGGCCGAGCGGCCGATCATCCATCTCGAAGGCTTCAAGGGCATCCTGCAGGTGGACGGCTATGCCGGCTACCGCAGGTTGGCCGAGCGCGGCGACGTGCAGCTCGCATTTTGCTGGGTCCATGTGCGGCGTAACTTCTACAAGCTCGCCACGCCCGGTCCTGCGCCGATCGCCAGCGAAGCGCTTCAGCGCATCGCTGCGCTGTATGCGATCGAGAAGGAAATCCGCGGCCGCAGCGCCGAGGAGCGTCGCCTGGTTCGGCAGCAGAAAAGCCGACCGCTGATCGACGCCTTGGAGAGTTGGCTGCGCGCAAAACTCGGGCTGATCAGCCAAAAGGGCAAACTCGCCGAGGCAATCAACTACGCCCTGTCACGTTGGGCGGGCCTGGCCCGCTTCCTCGACGATGGCCGCATCGAGCTCGACAACAACACCGTCGAGCGCTCCATCCGCCCGATCACGCTGAACCGGAAAAATGCCTTGTTCGCGGGCTCCGACGGCGGCGCCGAGCACTGGGCAACGATCGCAACGCTGATAGAGACCTGCAAACTTCACGACATCGATCCCCTCGGCTATCTCTCGGATGTTCTCGCCAGGATCGCCAACGGTCACCCCAACCGCGATATCGAAGCGCTACTGCCGTGGGCCTACAGAAAGCAAGACCTCAGAGCCGTGGCTTGAGGACGACGCTTACAATGTATAGATGGCGGCTGCGCGATCGCTGCCAGCGTCCGAGCTGGCAACGGTCCGGTTCGGTCTTCCAATCGCTATCAGCCGTTCATTCTGTTGATGTCGGGCAGAAACGGAAGTCTACTGGCGGAGTCATCCGTACTTTGGCTGCACGTTCCGCATCGCTGTGTTGAACGGTGGGCGAACGGCCAATTCTTGAAGGTCAAGGGTCCGGCCGGTGTTGTTGCTTCCATGGCTGCGTAGATGCTCGATTTATGAGTCGGCCTCTACCAATTTCGAGCGGCCCATGATTTCCACGCCGGCCAGAACGGGCGCAGTCACGATTCTCATTCCAGCGACAAAGGCTGGTCCAATTCGAATGCGGCTCCCCTGGTGACCCCTTTCTTTAAAGTTAACGGCATGGTGCTGACATGGCAATTGTTACCACGCTTCGCATTCCCGGAACGGTATCCGTGGTCATTGCTGGAAACAGTATGGTAAATCGCGCGCCTAGGCCATCGTCGCCTCGGGCGAACCGCACCTCACCGCCGATCTGCCTTGCGAAAGATTGAATAATCTTCATCCCCAACCCCTTGCTCGCACTGGGGTCGAACCCCTCCGGCAAGGCCGGCCCATCATTGGAAACAGAAAGCGCATAGCCAAATCCGGGATGGGGCTGCAGACTGATGGCGATGCGACCACTGCCATACTTCGCCGCGTTGGCGATCAATTCGCTGACGATGAAGCCGAGCGGAATTGCGGTCTCGGCCGGTAGATTTATTTCAACAGCCTCGACAACGACCTGCTCCGGGCGCTCATCCGATGACAGCATCGCAGAGAAGTCGCGGCCAAAGTCTTCAAGGAATCCTTTGAACTCGATGGCCTGCGCACCGTCATACGCATGAAGACGATGGTGAATGCGTGCGATCATCGAGACGCGATTGGCAGCAACGGCCAATTGCGCGGCCGCTTCTGCGTTCGTAGATTCTCGGCTCTGCAACGAAAGCAGGCTAATGGTCATCTGCAAATCATTCATTAGCCGATGATCGGACTCCCTTTTCAGTAATTCTTGTCTTTGAATTAACTCATCGTTTTGACGAAGCAACGCCTCGCTTTGCGCGAGGGCGCTTCACAATTGAATTTCCGAGATCCTATACTCCGCCAGCCCTACAATAGGCGGACATTGTCCCGAGTTCTGAAAAACAATGCCCGTAGGCGAGCCGGAGACGCAGGACAAATCTTCCGTGATCATGATGTCGACCTCCGTGAGAATCTGCCACTCGCTACCTTCGACCGGGGCGATGGAAAAAACCTAAGATTGCAAAAGGAAGGTCGTGTTGATGCAAATCAACTATGCCTGCCATCCGACGTAATGTTCTTATAAAATGTCAGCTACGGCCGCCCGGGCAGCTTAACTGAGATAGATCGGATCTTGAAACCGTCAGAGCATAACGATTTTGATCCTCAGAACTTCCTCGCGAACGTCGGCGAAGAAAGGACATTATCGACATTCCACAAGAATTAGATCGTCTTCACGCGAAGAGATGTGGCCGACAAAATCTAATGCATCCAGAAAGGATGTGTCAAAGTTATCGCGGTGTCCGAGCGAGGTAGGGAAGCCGTCCGCCCGTTAGATCTGTGGGCTAACGGCCCAGACTAGGCCGTGAACCCATAAATCTGCTGGGCGAGAGGCTTGACAGAGCGTTCTATAACGTAGTTGAACCCACAAAGAGCCAAAGCCGCCACGTTAGCCGGGCTCCATTCCGTGTTGCTTGATAACTGACGCGGCATCGGGCGCGGTAATCGACTTCACCAGCGCCATGGCAGCCTCGATTTGCTTTGTACCATTTGAAATGCCCGCTGAGTAGATTGTAACTTTTTGTACGTCAGCTGGCAGCGGACCCAAATAATCCACACCCGGCTCATGGATCAGTTCGCTAATTTGCTGAAAACCAATTTCGGCGTCTCCGCTGGCAATTAGTGTTCCGATACGAACACCTGACGGAGCTTCCTTCAACTTGGGCTTGACGGCATCCGAAATTCCCATCTGGGCGATGAGGCTCACCAGATAGACACCGCTGGCACCCGTCGAGTAGCCAATGGATCGGACTGACAGAAGTGTTTTCTTGAGAGCTTCTCCGGAACTTATGTCAGGTTTGGTAGAGCCCGCTCTTGTCCCAACACCAATTCCCGACTTGATAAGGTCTACACGACTACCTCGCGGCATCTTGCCTTGCTCTATGAATGTGTCGATGTCTGTTCCAGCCGTTACGACCACATCGTATTGTTCACCGGCAGCAATTCGCTTTCTAATATCGGCCCCACCAGTCCACGTTACCATAACCTTATTGCCGGAGCTTTCCTCAAACTTGGGCACCAATTCAGCGAACACCTCCTGCACAACTCCGGCCGCGAGTAACTTGATTTCGGCGGACGGAGCTATTCCCGTCTGGATAAAGAATAATGTGACAATAATCAGCAACCGCTTCATGGACTGCTCCTGTGACGTTCGACGCGTGGCCTCAGTTCAGACTCTCGGAGCCAATCGATCGGTCCGACATGAAAAATGCTAATAGGGAAATTGATATGCTCCCAATTCAATCATAACCTAGCTGGGATCCCATGCCAACCGAGCGCGAGGGCGATCGCCAGTTGCAGTTTCAACCAAGGACTGATGCAAGCTTCGAAATGGGAGCCACGAATCATGCGCTACGAACTGAGCGATTATGAATGGACCGCCATCAAGCCGATGCTACCCAACAAGACGCGCGGCGTTCGGCGGGTAAATGACCGCCGCGTTCTCGATGGCATCTTTTGGGTTCTGCGCTCCGGTGCGCCGTGGCGCGACCTGCCGGAAGCCTACGGTCCCCGTACTACTTGTTACAATCGCTTCGTTCGCTGGCAGCGGGCTGGCGTCTGGGACCATATCATGGACGCGCTGGCCGCCGGTCATGACGCGGCGGTGCAGATGATCGATACCTCCATCGTGCGCGTGCATCAGCACGGAGCCTGTGTCGCGGACAACAATCATCAGGATATGGGTCGCTCACGCGGTGGCCTGACCAGCAAGATTCACGCGGTGGTAGACACCAATGGCCTGCCGGTCCATCTCGCTCTCACGCCCGGCGAGGCGCACGGTAACCGGCTGTGTTCGGTTCTTCTCAGCGCCTTGCTTCCGCAAACGATGTTGCTCGCGGATCGCGACTATGACGCCGACTGGATCAGGGAGCTTGCTCGCCAGCAGGGCGCGCGGGCCAATATTTCGCCGAAACGGAATCGTAAAGACCCGATCTGCTTCAGCCCGTTTCTGTATCGCGCGCGCAACCTTATTGAACGATTCTTCAACAAGATCAAACAATGTCGGCGTGTTGCGACCCGATACGACAAGCTCGCGGCCAACTATCTAGCATTCGTCAAGCTCGCATCAATCCGCATTTGGCTACGTGCTAATGAGTCCGCGCCCTAGCTGAAATTGGATCGTTGCGAAGACGTCGAAACGCGGAAGCTTAAAAACATCGATTGATACTTTTTTATAGGGCCTCGGGACTGCTTGATTTGTCTTTGATGCAGATCAAGTTTGGTTAGTTATATTTCGCGCGGTGTAGCGGAACCCGCACAGGCCAACATTGTTTACCTTTCATCCAGTGAAGGATAGAGCGCAAGAATCCATATACGATAGAGCGTTCGAGAGTATCGTTCGCGATCGCGCTCTAGGTTCGGCAGCATCGAGTAGATGTTTTTCGAGTCCAAACGCTATCGATGGAAGCAGCGAAATTCTAATCGCGATGGGCAAAACGATTGCCAAGGCAATGCATGATACTGCATTTCCGCAACCTTGAGGAAGTTAGTCATGGCCATCACTGCTGGCAGCATCAAAGACGTCGGGCCTCAGCCGCAAGCGTTCGATATTGAACGTGCGACGAAGGACAATACAAACTACCGGTCAGTCGCCTGGAGCGGGCGCTATCTGCAAGTGACGCTCATGTCGATCCCTGTCGGCGGCGATATCGGCCTTGAAGCGCATCCGGAGACTGACCAATTTTTGCGCATCGAGGCGGGCAACGGCCGAGTGCAGATGGGAGCCGCGAAGGACAAGCTGACTTTCGAAGAGAAAGCTTCAGACGGATGGTGCGTTCTCGTTCCGGCAGGAAGCTGGCACAACATCACCAATATCGGGACGACGCCGATGCAGGTCTATGCTGTCTACGCGCCTGCCCATCACGCGCCCGGCAAGGTGCAGGCGACGGCGGCGGTGGCCGAGGCAGACAAAGATGATGAGCCAGCCGCCTGGTCTGTGCAGCCAAAGCATGCCCCCGATAAACATGGGTGATCCCATCAATCTGCATGAACGGGAGCATGTCAGCTCTTCCGCCGGCACGCTCGTTGAAAGTTGGCCTGTCCCGATTTCATTGGCATCCTGCCCTAGGTCTGGCTGCGATGCCGGATGTGCATTTGGATATCTGACAATTGCATGAATTGGGCCGCACCTGCGCTGCAACTCGACGAAGCGCAGAACTTCGTCGAACACGGCATCAAGTATGGTCAGGTGGTGATGATCCATACGGGGGCTGCAACGAAGATATCTCGCTCAAGCGCCCATGCGTGGGCACACGACAACCTCTCGGATGTATCCAGCTTGACTGATGCTTCCGCCGGATTCGCGCCAAATTTGTCAAAAGTCGAAACCAGCCGTACGAATTTCACAGACGCATGCTTCAAGTGAATTAGCGAAGTTATGCCCAAGAGCCGTGATAATCGTATTTTACCTAGCGAAGGACATCGTCGTGCTCGACATCAAAAGCGACAAGACCGACACCATAACTCACGAGATGACAGGCAAGTGTCCGTTCGGTGGCGATCGCATCGGCGGCGCGCTGGGGGCGCCTCCGACATTGTCGGACTGGTACCCCGATCGCTTGAAGGTCGAGCTTCTCCATCAGAACGGGCCGCGGGCCAATCCGCTCGGCGACGACTTTGACTATGCCGGCGCCTTCAACACGATCGACTACGACGTGCTCAAGCGCGACATCAAGCAGTTCCTGACCACGTCGGTGGCGTGGTGGCCGTCGGACTACGGCAATTACGGTCCGCAAATGATCCGCATGGCGTGGCACGCGTCCGGCACCTATCGCATCGCCGACGGGCGGGGCGGCGCCGGCGAGGCGCTGCAGCGCTTCGCGCCGATCAGCAGCTGGTGGGACAACGGCAACACCGACAAGTCGCGGCGCCTGATCTGGCCGATCAAGCAGAAATACGGCAATGCGTTGTCGTGGGGCGACCTCATGGTGCTGACCGGCAATTGCGCGCTGGAGATCATGGGCTTTCCGACCTACGGCTTTGCCGGCGGCCGGCGCGACGCGTGGGAGGCCGACAACGTCACCTATTGGGGACCCGAGGTCTGGAACGCGAAGGGCGCGCCCTCCTCCGACAGCATGGTGACGCGCGACAAGCGCTGGCGCGGCAAGAACGGCGATGCCGACTACGACCTCGAGAACCCGCTGGCTGCGACGCATCAGGCGCTGATCTACGTCAATCCCGAAGGGCCTTATGGCAATGGCGATCCGATGGGATCGGCCCGCGACATCCGCATTGCCTTCACTCGGATGGCCATGAACGACGAGGAAACCGTGGCGCTGATCGCCGGCGGCCACGCCTTTGGCAAGAGCCACGGCATGGTTAGCGCCGACAAAGTCGGCCCGCCGCCCGAGATCGCACCGATCGAGGCCATGGGCCTCGGCTGGCAGAATCCGGACGGCACCGGCTTCGCCCAGTACACCATGACCAACGGCATTGAGGGCAGCTGGACGCCGAACCCGACCCAGTGGGACAACACCTATTTGGAGAACCTGCTCACGTTGAACTGGGTGCAGACTAAAAGCCCGGCCGGCGCACTGCAGTGGACGCCGAGCGATGCGGCCGCACCGAAGACGCCGGACGCCCACATCGCTGGTAAGATGAACCCACTGATGATGATGACCAGCGACATCGCGCTGATCACCGATCCTGCCTATCGCAATGTGTGCGAAAAATTCCTGCACGATTTCGACGCCTTCACCCAGGCGTTTTCCAAGGCCTGGTACAAGCTGACCCATCGCGACATGGGCCCGCGGGAACGCTACCTAGGACCGGAAAAGCGCCTCGAGAACGGCTTGCTGTGGCAGGATCCGATCCCGCCGCGCGAAAATGATTTGATCGGCGACAGCGAGATCGCCGCGCTCAAGCAGTCGATCCTGGCGACCGGCACGTCCGTGTCCGACCTCGTCTTTACAGCGTTCTCGGCAGCCGCCACCTATCGCAACAGCGACAAGCGCGGCGGCGCCAATGGCGGACGACTGGCACTTGCGCCGCAGAAGGATTGGGCGGTCAACCGGCGGACAATCCCCGTCGTCGCGGCACTGCGCGGTGTGGCCGATGCGTTCAACGGCAAGGAGGCCGGCAAGATGCGGGTGTCGCTCGCGGACGTCATCGTGCTCGGCGGCTGCGCCGCGCTCGAAAAGGCCGCCACGGATGCCGGCATCCAGGTCGAGGTTCCGTTCACGCCGGGTCGCCGCGATACGACGCAGGAGCTCACCGACATCGAAATGTCCGACTGGCTAAAGCCGGTGGTCGACGGCTTTCGCAACTATGTCGACGATCAATTTGCGGACATGGCGACCGGCGTCGCACCGGAGGAGATGTTCCTCGACAAGGCGCAGCTGCTGGCACTCACGGCTCCCGAATGGACGGCGCTGGTCGGCGGGTTGCGGGCCATGGGGGCGAACCATGACGGGTCGGCCCACGGGATCTTCACCGATCGCGTCGGTGTCCTCACTAACGACTTCTTCACCGTGCTGACGAGCATGGACTACGAATGGAAGAAGCTGGGCGACAAGGGCATGACCTTTTCGCTCGATGACCGCGCCAACGGCAAGCCGCGCTTCAAGGCCACGCGTAACGACCTCGTGTTCGGCTCCAACAGCCAGCTGCGGGCCATCGCCGAGGTCTATGCCAGCAGCGACGGGCATGCCCGCTTCGTGAAGGAGTTCGTGCGGGCGTGGGACAAGGTCATGATGCTGGACAGGTTCGACGTTCACGGCTGAGAGTCTCGAGCGCAATAGTCATCTGTGAGGTGATCGGACTCTAACTTTAACTGGAGGAAATCGGCAGGGGCAGGTCACTGTCACTAAAAGCGCTGCCCCCAAGGCAGCTCAAGCTCTTTGGAGGTATAGCGACCTCCAGTTGGGCATAAATTGGTCCATGGTCCGTTATTGACGCAGTGTGAAACGTCCCCTCCTGGCGGTGCAGAGCCGCCATTGCCTCACTTTCAGAAGGCTTCGAAGTGATGCGCGGATGTCGAAGTGCCGACTCGGCCGGCTACTTGCGCCGTCCAATCATGAGATTCATCGTTTCCCGCCCACGGATGAAGCGACGTCTCGCCGGGGTGGTTTGGTATCCCGTCTGCAGGACAGAGTTGAGCTATCTGCTCGCGAATGGCGCGGCTCTTGCAGACGCGATTAAGAACCCCGCCGCGATCCGGCCGGCAGGATCTGACGGAAATGATGGTCATGGAGTCCGTGTCATGGAGCTGAAATGGCTCGAAGATTTTCTGAGCCTGGCGGCGACGCAGAGCTTTTCGCGCTCCGCGCATGAGCGGCACGTGACGCAGTCGGCGCTGAGTCGCCGCATCCGGCAGCTGGAAAACTGGCTCTGCGTTCCCTTGTTCGATCGCAGCACCTATCCGGTTCGCGTGACCGTGGAAGGCAAGACCTTCCTGCCCAAGGCGGTGGAAATGGTCGCGCTGATCCAGGGCGCCCGCCGCGACGCCCAGCATCAGCATGCCGTCACGGCGGAAGTGCTGACCTTTGCCACGTTGAATACGCTGGCCCTGACATTCTTCCCGGACTGGATTCGCCGGCTCGAGAGCCGCGGCCATGTGTTCAAGACCCATTTCGGCGACCAGCGCTCGTCGTTTGCCGGCAAGGTGTCGATGCTGCTCAATGGCGAGAGCGACTTTTTCCTGACCTATGCGCACCCCAATGTCCCGACTCATATCGATCCCGAGCGGTTTGCGTTTCGTTGTCTAGGCACCGAGGTGGCGATTCCGGTCTCGGTTCCCGATGCCCACGGAAAGCCCGTCCATGCGCTGTGCCCCGCCGGGCCGCCGGTCGCCTATCTCAGTTACGGCACCGGCTCGTTTTTCGGGCGCGGGCTGGTGAAACTGCTGGCCGAGCGGCCACTGCCGCTGACCACGGTTTACGAGAACGCCATGTCCGCAGGCCTCAAGGCGATGGCGCTGGCCGGCTGCGGCGTCGGTTGGATTCCGGAAAGCCTGATCACCGAGGAATTGAAGTCCCGCCAGCTCGTAGTGGCCGGCGATGCGTCATGGCATCTGCCCACGGAGATCCGGCTCTACCGCGCCAGTGGCCGTTGCCGGCCGGCCGTGGAGCGGTTCTGGGCTGCGATCGACGAAGCCGACCAGCGCGTGGAAAGCCAGTCACTGCATCTCGCCGGCGCGGCGTGAGGATCAGACGTAGGATCAGGCGAACACCGGAGCCAGGAAGGCGAGATTGGCCTGCTGGTCCAGATGGGTGAGCGCGCCGTACAATTCCGCGGTCGCCGTGCTGCCGAGCCAGACGCAGCAATCGGTGAATTTAGCGGCGCGGTCGTTGTCGTCGAAAGGATCTGCGATGCTGCCTTTGGCGTGCAGACGTGTGGCCTTGAACTCGGTGCCGTTCTTCAGCCGGATCACCGTCTCGTGCGGCAGCCGCCCGCCGGCCAGTTCTTCCTCGCGGCTGCGCGCGGTCATGGTGGTGAGCGGCAGCAGCTTCCGGATTTCGGACCGGGCAATGTTCGCAAGCGTGAAATCGGCCAGCCCGATGCGGTCCTGCACCAGCGCCAGGGCCACGCAATAGTGCATCGAAAAGCGCGCCTGCATCTCGTCCTGCGGTTCGGCGTAACTCAGGTTGCGCGCATTGGCGATGCCGACGAGGCATTCGAGCGAAGCGACGTCATCGGCCGTAAAGCCGTGTTGCGCCCTTAAGTCGAGCACCATGTCGACGACATAATGCGTCGAGCCGCAGCACGGGTGCCGCTTCGGGATGACGCCGTGGCCTTCGATGGCCAATGGCTGGCCCAGCGCCAAGCCGTCCCAGCCGACGGCATCGGGGCCGCCGAACAGGGCGCGAAAACCTTGCGGCGCTTCGAGGATGTCGAGGCGCCCGCTCAGACCGGCATTGCCGAACGCGACGGCCTCGACCGCGTTGCGCGCGGCCATGCCGGCGTGGAACGGTTTTGCCGGCGTGCCGAACTGGCCCTTGACCCCCGCCGCCGAACTCACCGCCATGCTCATGGCGCGCGCGGTTGCGGCGGCGTCGAGCCCCAGCAGCCGCGATACGCCTGCCGCAGTGCCGATGGCGCCGCAGGTCGACGTCGAATGCCAGCCGAGCGTGTAGTGCGAGGGATTGACGCCGATGCCGACGGCGGCCTGTGCCTCGAGGCCGACAATGTAGGCATCGACCAGCGCCGCTCCGCTGATGTTCAACGGCGCAGCGGCAGCCAGCAGCGCCGGCACCATCACCGCCGAGGCGTGGCTGATGGCCGGATGAAAGTTGTCGTCATAATCGAGGGCGTGGGCGGCGGTGCCGTTCACCAGCGCCGCGGTCGCGGCCGGTGCGCGGCCGCCGCCGATCACCGGGCTTTCGCCGGACGTTGAGATCTGCGGCGCAACAGCGCGGCGCACGGCTTGCGTCGAAAAATCGTCGCCACCGGCGACCATGCAGCCGACGGTGTCGGCGATGGCCTCAACGGCGCGCTTGCGGGCGCGCGGCGGAAATGCGCCGGCCGAACGGCTCCATGCCGCTATGGTTTCGAGGACGCTGGTCATGGCAATCTCCGGGACGTGAAGGCGGTCTGCGGCATCAGCGCGGCACGACCGCGCGGCGTGCATCGAGAATGAGGCGAAGCAGTTTGCCGAACTGAAAGAGGTCGACCGCGCGGCCGGGCACGGCGGTGTCGACGCGATGCACGATGACGAGATCGAGCGGTGGAATCATCACGAGGACATGGCCGCCCGCGCCCTGCGCCGAAAAGCTGCCTTCCGGCTGCACCACGCCGGGAAAGCCGGTGCCGGCGCGCGCCAGCCACCACATGTAGCCATAGGCGCCGCGGGCGCCGGCGTCGGAATAGGGCAGCAGCGAGGTCGCCACCCAGTCGGCGGGGATCACCTGCCGCGGTCCCCAGCGGCCGTCGCGCAGAAACATCAGGCCGAAGCGGGCGAGGTCGCGGCTCGACATGGCGAACGGATAGGCCGGGTGCCGCGAGCAGGCGTCGGGCACCAGCCAGCCGTCCTTGCGCACGTCGTCATGGCGGAAGTCCTCCATGCCGAGCGGTTGCGCGATCCGGTCGCGAAACGCCTCGTGGATATCGCGGCCGGTAAGCTGCGTGAAGATGGTGCCGAGCGCGTTGAAGTCCCAGTTGCTGTAGCACCACTCGGTGCCCGGCGCCTGCGAGTGACGCAGCGGTTTGATCGAACGCATCCACGGCGTCTCGTAGCCGGCGGGATGATAGATGCCGGAGCGGGCGGTCAGCAGATCGTAGACCGTTGCTTGCTTCTCAACGGCGGTCAGTCCCTCGACGTCGTCGATATCGAGCGCCGCCAGCGTCAGCGACAGGTCGATGGTGCCGTCCTCGACGTAAGGTCCCATCAGCGCCGACAGGAAGCTCTTGCGCATCGAGTGGCAGTTGTAGCGCCGTGTGATGTCGCCCCAGCTCGCCACTTCGCGGCCGTTTTGCACGATCATCACCGCGTCGGTGGCAATGGTGCCGGCATACTGAAACGCATCACTCAACCGCTCGAGCGACCAGCCGGCGGCGGCGAGATCGTCGATCATCGTCCAGCCCGGCGACGGCCAGCTCTCGCGGGACTCGTCGACGGGGAAATGGGTGACCGCGGAGGAGCCCTCGTCAGGACGCGGTGACATAGCCGGAACTCGCTTCGAGGAATGTTCTTGTGTAGGGCTCGCGGGCCCGGCCGGCGCGCACGTCGGCCGCAGTCATCTCCTCAATGATGCGCCCCTCGGCCATCACAGCGATGCGGTCGCACAGATGGGTAATCACCGCGATGTCGTGGCTGACCATGAAATAGGTGACGCCGGTTTCCCGGCGCAGCGTCTTCAGCAGGTTGAGAATCTCGGCCTGCACGGAGACGTCGAGCGCCGAGGTCGGCTCGTCCAGCAGCAGCACTTCCGGCTCGATCACCAGCGCCCGAGCGATGGCCACGCGCTGGCGCTGGCCGCCGGACAGTTCGTGCGGATAACGAAACCGGAAGGACGGGCCGAGGCCGACCGCCTCCAGCACCGCGTCGATGCGCTTGCGCGGATTGTCGAACTTATGGATTGCCAGTGGTTCGGCCAGCACGCTTTCCACCATTTTGCGCGGATGCAGAGATCCGTAGGGATCCTGGAACACCATCTGCACCCGACGGGAAAAGTCCTTGTCGCGTTTGCGCGGCAATTCCTTGTTGCCGAACAGCAGCGCGCCGTCGTAGCTGTCGACCAATCCGGCGATGGTGCGCAGGATCGTCGACTTGCCGCAGCCGGATTCGCCGATCAACCCGTAGGCCTCGCCACGCGCAAGGACGAACGAGACGTCGTCGACGGCGACGGTGGATGTGAGGCCGGCGCCGAAGCTGACATGCAGGCCGACCGCTTCGAGAATGCGATCCCTGGCAGGTGTCTGTGAGGGCATCATGCGGATGCTCTCCGGATCGTGGGACCGGTGAGCCACGCGGGATCGCGCTTCGGCACCGTAAGCATGTCCACAGGCCGGTCGAGGCGCGGCAGGCTGTCGAGCAGCGCGCGCGTATAGGGATGCTCGGCGTGCTTCAGGTCGCGCGCCGGAATGTCTTCGACGATGCGTCCGGCATACATGACGAGAACGCGGTCGCAGAAATCTGCGACCATGTTCAGGTCGTGGCTGATGAACATCAATCCGGCGCCGCGCCGGGTGACGAGTTCGTCGAGAATGGTCAACACTTGACGCCGCACGGTGACGTCGAGCGCCGAGGTCGGCTCGTCGGCGATGATCAGGTCGGGTTCGAGGATCAGCATCATCGCGATCATGATGCGCTGGCCCATGCCGCCCGAGACCTCGTGCGGCAGCAGTTCGAAGACGCGCGTGGGATTGCGGATGTTGACCGCCTCCAGCATGGCCATCGCCTTGTCGCGCGCCTCGGCCTTGTTGGACGACGTATGCACGCGATAGGCCTCGACGATCTGGTGGCCGACACGCATCAAGGGGTTCAGCGAAAACTTCGGATCCTGCAGGATCATCGAGATGCGCCTGCCGCGGATCTTGCGCATCTCCGGCTCGCTGGCGGCGAGCAGGTCGATGCCGTCGAAGCTGAGCGCGTTCGCGGTGATCTGGGCGCCCTTCGGCGCCAGCCGCAACAGCGCGCGACCGGTCTGCGATTTGCCCGATCCGGATTCGCCGACGATGCCGACCTTTTCGCGGCCGATGGTGAACGACACGCCGCGCACCGCATGCGTCACGCTGCGGCCGCCGTGAAAGGAGATGTTGAGGTCGTCGACGCTGAGCAGCGGTTCAACCATGACGACGATCCATCATGTCACGCAACCCGTCGCCGATCAGGTTGAAGGCGAGGCTCACCAGCAGGATCGCGGTGCCGGGGATGGCGGCGATGGTTCCGTTGGTGAAGATGAACTCGCGCGCCGCCGACAGCATGGTGCCCCACTCGGGGCTTGGTGGCTGGGCACCGAGGCCGAGAAAGCCGAGACCGGCGGCGGTCAGGATGATCGCAGCCATGTTCAACGTGACGCGCACGATGACCGAGGGAATGCACATCGGCATGATGTGGTTGAAGATGATGCGAAAACTCGATGCCTTCTGCAGCCGCACCGCGGCGATATAGTCCGACTTGCGGATCGACAGCGTTTCGGCGCGGGCCAGCCGGGCAATCGGCGGCCAGGCCGCGAGCGAAATGGCGATAATGGCGTTCTCGATGCCCGGGCCGAGGGCTGCAACAAACGCCAGCGCCAGAATGAGGCTCGGAAACGCCAGGAACACATCGACGATGCGCATCAGCACCGCATCGACCCAGCCACCGATATAGCCGGCCGTGGTGCCGACGATCAGGCCGATCGGCGCCGCGATCACCGCGGTGAGTCCCGCGATATAAAGCGTAATGCGTGCGCCAAAGACCAGCCGGCTGTAGACGTCGCGACCGAGTTCGTCGGTGCCGAGCCAGTGCACGGACGACGGCTTCTGCAGTCGGATCGACAGGTCCTGCGCAAAGATATCGTGCGTGGCGACCAGCGGCGCAAAGATGGCGAGCAGCGTCACGAGGACGATGACCGTGCCACCGAACATGACCGATGGATTCGAGCGAAGCGACCGCCATGACAGCCAAAGCTGCTGTGCGCGTGCTTGCCACGACGATGTCGGGATCGGTTCCCTGAGCCAGGCCGATAGCGAGACGGTACGGGTGACATTGTCTGCCATGGTCCCTCAGCGGGTTCGGGGTCAAAGACCCGGTACAGCAGGTCACAGACGATGTTGATGCCGATGAAGATCACGCCGATCAGGATGGTGCAGCCGACCACGGCGTTCATGTCGCCGGCGAGCAGCGCGTTGGTCAGGTAGCGGCCGAAGCCGGGCCACGCGAACACCGTCTCCGTCAGTACCGCGCCTTCCAGCAGGAAGGCATAGGACAGCGCCACGACGGTTACGACCTGCACGGCGACGTTGCGGAAGGCGTGGACCCAGACCGTGCGCGCCCATGACAGTCCCTTGACCCGAGCGGTCACCACATATTCCTGCCCGAGCTGCTCGATCATGAAGCTGCGGGTCATGCGGCTGATATAGGTCAGCGCCGTGAAGCCGAGGATCGAGGCCGGCAGCACGATGTGGCCGAACACGTCCTTGAACAGCGCCCAGTCCCCGGTCAGCGCGGCGTCGATCAGGTAGAAGCCGGTGCGCGGCTCGAGGTCGAGTTCGTACATGGTATCGATGCGGCCTGGGCCGCCGATCCAGCCGAGCGTGGCGTAGAACAGCGACAGGCCCATCAGGCCGAGCCAGAAATGCGGCGTCGAATAGCCGAGCAGGCCGACGAAGCGCACGATGTGATCGAGCGGCGAGCCGCGATACATCGCCGACAGCACGCCGGCGGGAATGCCGATGCCGGTGCCGATGACGATGGCGACGCTGGCCAGTTCGAGGGTGGCGGGAAACACCCGGACGATGTCGGTGACGACAGGCCGGCCGGTGGTCAGCGCGTTGCCGAAGTCGAACTGCAGGATATGGCCGAGGTAGACGGTGAACTGTTTCCACAGCGGCTGGTCGAGGCCGAGCTGCTTGTGCATGGCCACATAGGCATCGTGGGTGGCGTTGGGGCCGAGCACGGCGATCACCGGGTCGAGCGGCAGTAGGTGGCCGATGAAGAAGGTCAGCGCCGCCAGTCCCAGCAGCGTCGCCGCCACCGAGACCGCGCGATTGCCGAACGACCGGGCCAGCGCCGCCAGCTTGCGCTGGCGATCCGAGGTCCGGGATTGGCGCGACGCTATGCTGGCCGCATCGGTCATGATGCCGCTGCTACTTGGAGACGGGAGCGTAGTAGGTGCGGAAGCCGTTCCAGGTCCAGTTCTTGACGTCGCTACGCACCGCCGCGATGTTGTACATCTGGAACATGATGGCGAACGGCCCCTTCTCCATGACTTCTTTCTGCAGGTCGGCATAGAGCGCATTGCGCTTGGCCGGATCTGCCTCGAGCAGGGCGGCATCGACCTTCGCGTTCAGCTCCTGGGACTGGAAGCCGGTGCGCCAGACTGGAATCTGGGTCAGCTTGGCTTCCGCCCGGTTGTCAGGATTGTAGACCAGCCGCGACGCATTGCCGTGCGCATCCGGCACGCTGGTCTGCCACGCCTGCATGGCGCTCTGGTAATCGCGGCCGCGCACCTTGGCGAACAGCTGGGCGTTGGACATGCGCTCCAGCGTCAGCTTGACGCCGACCCGCGCGGCATTCTGCTGGACGCTCTGCGCCAGCGGCGCCGAATGCTGCAGGGTACCGAAGATCAGCTTGGCGCTGAAGCCATCGGCGTAGCCCGCCTCGGTCAGCAGCGCCTTGGCCTTGTCGAGGTCGAGCTTGAACGGCTGGCCGTCCTTTTCGTCGAGGGCGCCGACCGCGCCGATCTGGGCGAAACTGGCGCGCGGCACGCCGAGATTGGTCATCACCGTCTTGGCGAGGCCGTCGTAATCGATCAGGTAGCGCATCGCCAGCCGCACCTTCTCGTTGCCGAACGGGCCCTCGGAGGTGTTGAAGGTCCAGAAGAACACCTGCGGCTTCAGCACTTTCGCGATGACCACGTCTTTCGAGGTCTCGAAGTCCTTGAGATCCTCCGGCGTCAGGTCGCGCGCGACGTCGACGTCGCCTTGGCTGAGCATCAGCCGTTGCGTGCCGGCCTCGGCCACATGCTTGATCAGCACACGCTTGATGGCCGGCTTGACGCCCCAGTAGTTGTCGTTGGCCTGCAGCAGCACGGACTCGCTGGCATTCCACTGCGCCAGGCGGTACGGCCCGATGCATTCGGTGTGGGTGGCGAGGTACTTGTTGCCCATGTCGCCATTGAGCTGGTTGGCCAGCAGCACCTTCATGTCCATGACCGCGGAGACGCGGTTGGCGGCGATCGCCTGCAGCACCAAAGTGCTCGGATAGGTCTTGTCGAAGTTCAGCACCACGGTGGCATCGTCCGGCGCGGTGATGCGCTGGTCGACATTGTCCTTGGTGAAGCCGTATTCGGTCAGGGTGGTGGCGTTGCCGGAGCCGAGCTTGACCACGCGCTGCATGCTCTGCGCAACATCCTGGGCGGTGGCGACATTGCCCGAGGGAATTTGGCGCCCTTGCGGATCTTGAAAGTGATGGTCTGGCGGTCAGGCGACACCGTCCAGCTCTCGGCAAACAGCGGGATGATCTTGCGCTCGTCGGCCGGGTCGAAATCGACCAGGCTGTCGCAGGTGTTCTGCAGGATTTCGTTGGTGACCACTTCGCCGACCTGGGCCGGATCGAAGGTCGAGATCGCGTCGATGTTCCAGGCCATCACCAGCGCGGTCTTCGGCGTCGCGGCGTGCATGGCGGTCGAGCCGAGCATCAGACAGGTGAACAGCCCGAGGCTGGCCAGCGGGCGATGCCATGGACGCGCTGCGAACAGGACGGAGGGACGATGGTCAGACATGGTCGCGATCCTCTATATGGATATGGGTTCGTGGGCAGCGAACGGAGTGTCCGCTGCCCTGAAAGGCGATGGTCAGAGGCCGGCGGGCCGCGGCTGCAGCGGCGGGTTGACCTCCGGCGGGATCGGGCAGACGTAAGGCACCTTGGACGTCCGTTCGCGGATATCGGCCTGGGCGCGGTCGATCAGCGTCGGGTCGGTCAGCGCTTCGATACCGGTCGCCGCCATGATCTTCGCTGCATGAACCATGCCTTTATGCGCCGCCGGCGACTTGCCCTGCGCGACGATCTGCCAGGAATGGCCGGGTGTGCCGATCGCGTGGGTGGCGACGCGGGCTTCCACCGTGGGTACCACCCAGCTCACATCGGCGACGTCGGTTGAGCCGATCATCGGCTCGCCGCGGGAGTCGAACGGCACGACGAAATCGCACAGCGGCGTATCCTTGCGGACAGGCACGCCGACGCGCAGGTAGTCGCTCTCGATGTCCTCGTCGGACAGCGTCTTCTGGATCTCGGCGGCAAACGCTCTGTCGGCAGCGTCGAACGGCACCGGCCCGAGTCGTTCCATCGCGTCGTGCATGGCCAGTTCGAGCGGCGTGTTGCCGAGCTTGTTGGAGACCGCGCTGATGACGGTCATCTTCATTGTGGTCCCGGTCATCAGCGCGGCGCCTTCGGCGACCTTGATCACCCGTTCGTTGAGCGCGAACATGCCGGGCAGATCGCGCGAGCGCACGGCGTAGCGCACCTTGGCGGAGGCCTGCACCACGTTGGGCGCGATGCCGCCGGAATCCAGCATCGCATAATGGATGCGGGCATCCGCGGGCATGTGCTCACGCATGTAATTGGTGCCGACATTCATCAGTTCGACCGCGTCGAGGGCGGAGCGGCCGAGATGAGGTGCTGCCGCGGCGTGGCTGGCGCGGCCAGTGAACTGGAAGTCCATGCGGGTGTTGGCCAGCGACAACGCTTCATCGACCCGTGAAATGGAGGCCGGGTGCCACGTGATCGCGATATCGACGCCGTCGAATTCGCCGGCCCGCACCATGAATGATTTTGCCGCGCCGCCTTCTTCTGCGGGACAGCCGTAATAGCGCACGCGGCCTTTGGTGCCCGTGGCGGCGAGCCAGTCCTTGATCGCGGTGGCCGCAAGCATCGCCGCAGAGCCAAGGAGATTGTGACCGCAGCCATGGCCGTGACCGCCGGGCACCACCTCCTTGTGCTCGGCAATGCCGGCGACCTGGCTGAGGCCGGGCAGGGCGTCGTATTCGCCGAGGATGGCGATGACCGGTCCGCCTTCGCCCCACTCGCCCAAGACGGCGGTGGGGATGCCCGCGAGATTTTCCTTTACCCGAAAACCGAGACCTTTCAGCATCTCGGCGTGCTCGGACACCGAACGATATTCGGTGTAGGCGATCTCCGGCATACCCCAGATGCGGTCCGCAAGCGCCTCGAATTCTGGCCGGTGGTTGTCGACAAGCTGCCAGATCTGATCGGAATTCTGCATGGGTTCTCGTTCTCTTTGGTGGGGTGGCGGCGGAGCAGGCAGCGCGCTGGATCAGACAGCAAAGTCGCTGCCGACGGCCGTCGCGCCATGTCCGGTGAAGAATAAGCAGCGTTGACCCGGAGGGACCAGCGCATTGTCGGTTCGATTCTATGCGAGGTCGGAATAGTTTGCAGCGGCTGCGCGGTTACGGGATTGAGCCAACGAGATGTCGCATTGCGTATGCATCGCCCATTGTGGTCGCCGGGGATCCCGAAGATTGCACAACAGCCAATGCGGATAGTCGCAAGGTCTAATGTGCCGCTCTTCGCATTTTGGTTGGGGCTTCGATCGCTTGGCGTTGTCCCGTCTGGCCGCCTGGACCTTTTCTACGATAGGGCGAACGTGCATGCGGCCGCTCCTGACGCAAAGCGGTCAATGTGGCTTGAAGACATTCGTCTGTCAGCCTAGTCACACCGCCCCCGCCGATCTCGATGAATTCTTCCACGATCTTCTACGATCTGCCGTAGAGGTGACCAGCGACTGCAAGTCGCTGCGCACCCAGCCTGATGTCATTCGGTGTATAAGCGCCGGGCTCGTTACGCCGCATGCGTTGCCGATCAAGCCGCAATTAAGAAAGCAAAACCATCGACGCTTTGCGCTGTGATACCGAAGATGGCGATCCACCCTTGAGGCGGTGTGGCTTAATGCAGGTAGCTCGCCAGGTTCAGGCTCTGCACCTTGGAAATCGCCCCATAGGACGCCGTCAATTGCGCCTGGTAGGTCGATAGGGATGCTGTCACCGCCGCGACGTCGACGTCTGTGAGGCTGCTGCCCAGGGTCTTGGCGTAGGACTGGAACTCTGTCTGCGCATCGCTGGCCTTCTCGATCGACGACGCGGCGTTCGATATTTTAGTTTGCACCACCCCCAACGCGCTGATCGAACTGGTGGACAGGTTCAGCGCCTCGTTCAGCGTCGCCGTGTTCAGCGGCGAATTGTTCGCCACCAGGTTCATCGCCCGCATGATCTGTTCGAAAGCGGTGTTGTCGGCCGTCACCCCGTAGGACACGACCTGGCTGTCGGAGACCCGCACTGCCGCGACCGCGCTGTCGCCCTGATAGTAGCTGGTGTCTGTCGTCGATGGCGAAGTGGCCGCCGGATAGGTGGTGCTGGCGATGTCGACCGGTGCTTGTTCGGTGCGCGAGCCGCCGAACAGATAGCTGCCGCTATATTGGGTGTTGAGCAGCGAAGTCATCGCCGAAAGCATGTCCTGCGCCGACTGGGTCACGCTGGCGGCATCGGTGCTGGCCGCATTGGTCGCGGCGGTAAGCAGGGTGCGGAACTGGGTCGTCAGGTCGGCAATCGAGTTGACCGCCGAATACATCACCTGGACCTTGCTGTCAGTCTGGGTGGCGGCATCGATATAGGATTGCGAACGTGTGACCGAGACCTGCAGGTTGAGCACCTGCTGGGTCTTGGCGCCCAGCCCGCCGAAGTCGGACGACACGACACCGGAGGCTTCCTGCATCTGCTGATCGGCCATGGTGCTCTGGGTCTTCAGGGCGGCAGCGATCATCTGCTGGCTGATGGCGAAGGTGGCGACGCGCATGGCCATGGTGAAGGTTCCTAGGTGCTCTGGATGGCGGTCATCAGCGCCGTAAACATCGCGTTGATCGACTGGATCAGTTGCGATGCGGCGGAATACTGGTTCTGCAGCGTGCTGATGGCCGCTGTCTCCTCGTCGAGATTGACTCCGGATTGCGACGACATCGCGCTGCTGAACGTCGACAGGGTGGTTTGCTTGGCGGTCTCGGTGGTGGTGGCCGCCGCGGCCTTGCTGGCGACGTTGGAAACGATGTTGGCGGCGTAATCGGCGAAGGATCCGGTGCTGGCGCCGAGACCGCCGGTGGCGCTGAAGCTGGTCTTGTCAGTGAGCGCCGCGTACAGCGCGTTGACGACGGTGGTCGAGCCGGCGCTGAGCACCTGCTTTCCAGCGGTCAACGTCGCCGAGGAGTCCAATGTGGCGACCTGCAGCAGCCCTGAATTGTTCAGGATGTCGCTGCGCACCGCGATATTCGATGCGCCGGTCCCGGTGACCAGATCGTTGAGGCCGAGATAGTCCGACAGCCCCACGGCTGGGCTTCCGACCGCGCTGGTCATCTCGTTGATCGAGACGCCGTTGCTGCTGCTGGTCGTGGCCACGACCAGATGGCCGCTCGAATCGATCGATGCGCTCAGTCCGGAGATGCCGTTGATGGCTGTGACGAGGTCGCCGACCGTCGAGATGGTCGACAGGGCGATGTCGCCATAGGAGACAAGTTTGCCGGTCGAGTCGGCGGCCGCGATCCGCACCGTGCCGGTGGCGGACAGCGCGGTGCTGGAGGTGACCGCCGTGGTGCCGGTCAGCGTCGCCGGCGGCGGCACCGAGGTGCCGGAATTGGACACTGCGTTCAGCCCTGCGGTCAGCGTGTTGGCCAGCTGGTCCAGCTGCGCCTGTGCCGCCGGCAGGGTGGAGTCGCGCAGGGTGATCAGTGCGCCGATGTCGCCCGAGGTGATCGACGAGGTGACGTCGACGCCGTTGACGCTGATGCCGCTCAGCCCCGAGGTTGCGCCTGCCGTGTAGGTCGAGGCCGCGGTCACCGAGGATGCCGCCGTGAAGCTCAGCGTGTGCGCGGTGCTGTCGACCAGCGCCTGACCGGAACTGGTGAACACCTGCATGTCGCCCGAAGACGAAATGTAGTAGTTCACGTTCATCTTGGAGGCGACGTTCTGCAGCGCGGTGTTGCGCTGGTCCTCCAGGTCGCCGGTAGACTGTCCGGTCGCTGCAGCCTGCTTGATCTGGATGTTGAGGCTGGCGATGGCCTTCAGCTGGGTGTTGACGTCGCTGACATCCGTCGAAATTTCGGTGTCCGCATTGCTGCGCAGGGTCTGGATGCCGCTCGACGTGTCGCGCAGTTGCGATGCCACATCGTCGAGCGCGCTGACCGTGTTGGCCTGCAGCGCCGCACTGCTGGTGGTGGCGGACAGCGAAGAGATCGCCGTCTCCAGCGCCGCCAGCGTATTGGCGAGTGAGGTCCCGGTGCTGTCCTTCCCGGTGTTGGTGCTGCCGTACAGTGCCTGCAGCCGGTCGAGGTAGTCGCTGTTGGTGCTGGCGCTGCCCAGCTCGGAGGTCGCGGATACCAGCGATTTCATCAGCAGCTTGTCGACATTGCTGGTGATCGCGGTGATGGTGGTGCCGGTTCCGACGCCGCCGCTCACCAGTGCCGCCTGGGTGGCGGACTTGACGGTGTAACCCGTGGTGTCCGCATTGGCGATATTGGCGGACGCGACGCTGATCTGGACCTGCGTCGCCATCAGGCTGCTGACGGCAATACTGCGCGCGACGTCGAGTGACACGGTGGCCTCGATGCAGTTGGGGGTTAGGCGCTCAACCCGCGCGCATAGGAGGCGGCGCTGCCGTTGATCCGGCCGCTGGCGCCGTATGGCGAGTTGTCGGAAATCTGCGCGCGGATCGCGTTCATCACCGCGTCGATGCGGCGCTGGCTGGCCTCGATGGCGGCGCGCAGGCGGGTCATGTTCTCATCCGTCGAGACGCGCAACCGGTCGATGCGTCCCAGCACCTTCTGCTGCAGCGGCCGGTTCGGCGTGTGCAGCAGGTTCTTCATGGACACCTCCTTGACCCACATTTCGAACAGGTCGGCCAGTTCGAGCTTGCGCGCCGTGTGCTGCGATTGCGAGGCGGGCAGGCCCATGGCCAGCGCGATGTTCTCCTCGGTCACCACATCGATCAGGGCGTCGATCAGCTCGATCAGGTCCTCGATGCGCCTGCCGTCGGTGGTGGCGACCGCGTGGCGCGGAGAGTTGTTGTTGATCATGGTAGTCACTCCGTTGGTTGTTTGTGAGGCGCAAGCGGCAGGCCGCGCGCGAGGGATCCGGTGCGGGCATAGGCGTTGATCGCCACGGTGCGGGCGCCCGCATCTTTCATCTGCTGCGCCAGTAAGGCGCAACGTTGAGCCAGTTCGGCGCGCACCGCACGGATGTCGTTCTCCAGCGCCAGCAGGTTGCGCCGGTCGCGCTTCTGGACGGTCCTGGCGGTCGCGACCAGGCGGCGCAGCCGGCCGAACAGCACGTCGTCGTTTCCGCCGTCGCTCATGGTTACCTCATGCTCGAGATCAGCGTGTCGAACATCTTGTTCACCGCCGTGATCACCTGAGATGCCGCCGAATAGGCCTGCTGCGCCGAGATCATGCTGCTGAATTCGGTGTTGGTATCGGTTGTGCTGGATTCCAGCTCGCTGCCATAGATCTTGCCGGCAGCGCCGGTGCCGGAGGCCTGCAGCGTGGCATTGCCAGACGCCGCATTCGCCTTGTACAGCCCGTTGCTGTCGGCGGTCAGCTGATCCTGCGCCGTAAAGGTGGCTACCGGCACCTTGTAGATCGTGATGGTCTTGCCGTTGGAGTAGGTGGCATTGACGTTGCCGTTGTCGCCGACCGCGACGCTGCTCAGCTTGCCGTAGGCGAGGCCGTCGGATTCGCTGGTCAGACTTGCCGTGGGGGTGGTTTCGCCGGAAGTGTACTGGGTCAGCCCGTTGGTGCCGCCGACAGTGCCGAGATTCAGCGTGATCGTGCTGTCCGCCGCGCCGTCGGTCCAGCCGGTCACGTTCACCACAGGCGGACTGGGCGTCGTGCTCGCCAACGAGCCGTCGGTGTTGAAGGTGACGGTGACCGTTCCGCTGGTTGTTCCGGTGCCGGTGGTGGAGTCCGACGACGAGGTCGGGTTGGCGAAGCTGCCGCTCCAGGTGTTGGTGCCGGTCTTGGTCCAGGTTGCCTGGATCGACTGCGCGGTGCCGAGCGAGTCGTACACGGAAATCGAATTGGTGAAGGTCGCGTTGGTGGCCGCATCCGCCGGCAGGTTGCCTTTCACGGCGGTTGCGGCGGTGGCGCTGCCGCTGGTCGCTGCGATGCTGGTATCGATCGGCACAAGGTTGTCGCTGCTGGCATTGCCGACGACCTTGCCGTCGGCGTCGGTGCGCCAGCCCATCAGATAGGCGCCGCTGGCGTTGGTCAGATAGCCGCTGCTGTCGACCGAGAACGCGCCGTTCCGCGTATATTCCGTGGAGCCGCCGGTCAGCGAGGTGGTGACCGCGAAGAAGCCGTTGCCCTGGATGCCCATGTCGGTGGCAGAGGTGGTGGTGGTCAGCAGGCCTTGCGTCGAGATGTTCGACGACGACAGCGTGTTGACGCCGCCGGACGCGTAGCTCTTGCTGCCCGACGAACTGGAGACCAGCGACTCGAACGACGCTGATGTTGTCTTGTAACCGACGGTGGAGGAGTTGGCGATGTTGTCGGAGATCATGGCGATCGCCGAACTCTGCGCACTCAATGCGGAGATCGCTGAAGATAGTGCCCCTGAGAGACTCATGACTTTACTCCAAATCGGTTCAGGATGTGACGCCGATGACGCTGCTGGTGGCGAGGGAGGTTTTTCCGACCAGCAGCATCGCGGTGCCGCTCGAACTATCGACGCCGGTTACCTTGCCGGTGACTGTGGTGTAGCCAGAGACCGCGGCGCCGCTGGAATCGGTGGCGCTCACCGTCAGCGTGTACTGGCCGCCATCCGCGAGTTGCATTCCGTCGGTCTTGGTGCCGTCCCACGTGAAGCTGTTGCTGCCGGCGGTGGTGGTGCCGCTGCCGGTCCACACCGCGTTGCCGGAGGAATCGTTGACCGTGAGGGTGACGGCGGAGGCGGCGGAATCCAGCGAGTAGCCGTAGGCGATCGAGCTGTTCTCGAGCGTTGCCGTCGCGGCTTTCGCGGTCACCGTCTGGCCGATGTAGTTCGACGAGTTCAGCGTCAGCAGGCTGTTGAACGAGGTCAGCAGCGAGCTGAGATTGCTGTTGAGCGTCTTCTGCTGATCGAAGCTGGCGTAGGACGTCAGCTGGGTGGTGAAATCGGTGGTGCTGGTGGGATCCAGCGGGTTCTGGTTCTGCAGCTCGGAGACCAGCAGGTTGAGGAAATCGCCTGAACTCAACGTCGAACTCGCGGCGGCCGCGGTTGTTGTCGTGGTTGCCGTCGATGTCGCGGTGGCTGCGGTGGTGGTGATGCTCATGGCGCGCTCCGGCGGTTTCCGAAACGCGTTGCGCTTCGAAAGTGCTGCGGTGAATTGGGGGTCTTGAATTCCGCTCTTTAGTGAAACGGAGGCTCCAGGCGATTCAGGCGCAAATTTTTGTCGCCTGAAATGCGCGCCGCGCGGCGCCATGGAAAATTGCAGTTATCGCTGTGCTGCAGGGCTAATCGCGATGTTTTCGATATGAGGCAGGAGGCTCCGCCAGGCAAAAATTGCCGCTGCGGGGCGTCGGCTAGCGGCGGGTTCGCCGGCCTCGCCGTGCGTTGCTCACGCGGTCGAAAAGGGCCGTGCGCGCCCTCTCCTCCCGCGCGAAGCGAAGCTTCGCTGGAGGGAGAGCTGGATGACCGTTGCCGTCTCGATTGGGTTCAGATCATCAGACCGTGGCGTGCGGCGATCCCGGCCAATTACGCCTGCGTTGCCGGAACGACATGGCGCGCGCCGGCTTCGGGGCCCGGCAGATCGCCGGTGAAAACGCCGCCAAGCAGGCACAGGGCGAGGACGAGCGCCGAACCTTTGGGAGCGGTGGGCGGCGCATCGTCGGTCTCGGACGCGGCATCCTTGCTGCCGTCGGTGTCGGACTGCCGGGCTTTCTGCACGATACGGTCGAGCAGTCCGGCCGGGGCACGGACCGGGGCGGATTGCAGCGCCGCGCGCAGCCGCCGGGCTTCCGCCAAAGCGGTGCGCGCTTTCTCCGATGAGCGAAGCAGAATGGCTGCGGCGTCCTGCTGCGGCGCCGGCCATTGGGCCAGGTCGTCGCCGAGGCGGCCGAGCAGATCCTCAAACTCTGCGTCATCCATCATGGGAACGTTATCCGAAAGCCTCGTGCCCGGAATGAAATGCGGATCCAGGGCAGCCCGCGTCATGGCGGGGCCGCTACGGTCCTAGGGCACGGCTCGGGGATAGGCAACACCGGCGGGGTATTTTCAACCGTGAAAAGCCGGGTAACTGCGGGAAATGCGGCCGGTATCGGCGTCCCGGACGGGCCGGTGCGGTCGTCAGCTCGCCTTGGCGGGCTGCAGAGCCACGAAAATCCAGGCATCGCGCATTTCCTTCAGGCTGGCGATGATGCGCCGATAGGCGTGCGCCGAGTTCGGCCGGCCATACGACCGCAGGCAGGCCATGATCAGCGCATGATAGGTCGTGTGCAGGCCCTCAGCCACCTCGCCGCCCTTTTCAAAGTTCAGGTTATGGCTCAGACCGCGCAGGATCGCGGTGGCGCGGATCATGTGATTGTGGCTGTCCTCGAACTGCCCGTCCTCTCCGGCCTTGATCGACTTGTTGAGGAAGCCGATGGCGCCATCGATCATCATGATCACCGCGCGCAGCGGCGAGACTGCCGTCGAGGCGCTGCGATAGGCCTGCGCGGCATGGAAATTCGGCTGATGTTGCATCATTAGTTGCTACTCGAATTGAGGAGGGCGGAAAGGTAGTCCAGCGTCGAATTTGCCGTCGAGATGGCGGACTGGTATTTTGAGTATTGCGCGGTCAGCATCGCCTTGTAGACCGCAGCCCGCGCGTTGATGTCGTCGATCTGCGACTGCATGCTGTCATCCTGCGACTGCAGATTGGTCACGACGTTCTGCAGCGATCCCGTGCTGGTGTTCGAGGCCGCGGTGGCCTGTGCATTGATCTGCGCAGCGATTCCGGTTGTCGAGGTCACGGTAATGGATTGCGCTGTCGATCCTGAATAGGTGAACGCCATGCCGGCATAGATCGTATTGGCCGCTCCGATGATGGTGCTGCCGCTGACGGTGAATAGTGAACTGTCGCCGCCGACGGATGCCGACGTCAGCGCTCCCGAGCTGTCGACCGCGAGGTCAAGGACGAACGACGCCGGCGGCGATGCATTGGTGTTGATCACCGCGAGGGTGCTCGACGACGTGGTGGTTTTCGACGCGAGCAGCGCAATCACGCCGCTGAGATTGTCGGCGAGGGTCGTCTGCAGCTTGCTGGCACTCAGGACGAGATCGTTGTTCTCGTCGAAGGACAGGCCGAGATCGCTCATCGACAGGCCACCGACGCTGGTATTCATCGACTGTTCGAGCTGGGTCATGATATTGCGCATGGTGCCATCGCCGAACAGCACAGAGGTCGAGTCAACCGTGCCGTCGGAGGACAGCGACTGCTGCGTGGCGACAAAGTCGCGAACGGCATTGTAGCTCTTGACGAAGGTCGTGAGTGCCGTCTCGATCGCGCTGGTGTCGGTGTCGATCGCGATATTCACGGTGGAGCCGGTTGGCGTTGTCTGCAGAAGGCTGAACGACACCCCGCTCAACACGTCGGTGATATCGTTGGTGTCGCGGGTCAGCGAAATGCCATCCAGCGTGAACTGCGCCGGCTGCGCTTTCTGCAGCACGTCGGCAAAAGCGCCGGTGCTGTCGGTGATGCCGAGGCCGTTGAGAACGTCGTTGCCGGAAATCGTGCTGGTCTGGATATTCGCATTGTCGTTGAGGGCGGTCAGCACCATCTCGTAGCTGGAGCTGGAGACCTGGATGATCGAGGCCTGCACGTTGGTCGTCGAGGATTGCGCATTGATGGAGTCGACGACGTCTTCCATCGACATGCCGCTGGTGACGGAGATGTCGGCGCTGGTCCCGCCGGCGAGGCCGATGGAGAACGAGCCGGTATAGCCGAGGTCCGCGGTCTTGTCGGAGACCGAGGTGCCGATCACCTTCTGGGCCGTGGCGAGCTGGCTGATCGTCAGGGTGTGATCGCCGGTGGCGGTGCCGTTGCTGATCGACATCGACACGGCAGAGGAGGCGCTGACGTCGCCGGTCGCGGTAATGGTCGCCGAGCGCGAGCCGTAGAGGCTCGAGGACAGCGAGTTGACGATCGATTTCGACATCGCCGTGGTGTCGGTGGTCAGCGTCGCGAGCAGCGTCTGCAGACTCTGATAGGCGGAGATCTTGGCCTTGTTGGCCGTGATCTTGGTATCGATGGTCGTGGCCGCCGCGGTCTTGGTGGCGACCTGCGCGGTGATCAGCGCATCCCAGTCGACGCTTGTCGTTGTCTTGGTGCCCGACGTCGTCGTGGTCGTGGCCGCGGCCGCGATCGTGGAACCTGAACTCGAACTGCTCACCGTCGCCATGACAAGGCACTCGCTTTCGAAAAGGGTGAGCCGGCCTGTCGGCCGGCTCACGGGGCCGTCGTTAGCCAAGCAGCTTGAGCAGATACTGCGGCATCTGGTTGGCGGCGGATTCCGCCGACACGGCCGCCTGGACCTTGACCTGGGCGGTCGACAGCTTGGCCTGCTCGGAGGCGATGTCGACGTCGGTGATCGCCGAATTGGCCGATTGCAGGTTCTGCGTCTGGGTCGAGATCGATGTCGCGCTGAAGTTGAAACGCGATTCCTGGGCGCCGATGCTGGCGCGCGCGGCCGAGACCTTGTCGATCGCGGTGTCCAGCGTGGTCAGCGCCGAGGTCGCGCCGCTTTGCGAGGATATATCGAGCGAGGCGACGCCGAGCGTGCTGGACTTCAGGCTGGTCAGCGTGACGGTGATGGTGTCGGCGGCGTTCGAACCGACGAGAACCGACGCGCCCGAGGCGAAGGTGCTGCTGCCGTCGAGCAGGCTCTGGCCGCTATAGCGGGTGCCGGTCGCGATGCTGTCGATCTGGCTCGACAGCGCGGTGAATTCCGAATTCAGATAGGCGCGGCTGCTGTCGGTCACGGTGGCGGACGACGATTCCGAAGCCAGCGACTTCATGCGCGACAGGATGTCGCTGATGTTGGAGGCGCCGCCGTCGGCAACCTGAAGGATCGAGGTGGCCTGCGAGGCGTTGGTCGCGGCCTGCTGCAGCGTGGTGACGTCGGACGAGATGCGGGTCGAGATCGCGAGGCCGGCGGCATCGTCGGAGGCGGAAGTAATCTTCGAGCCGCTCGACAACTTGGCCAGCGAACTCGACATCTGCGCGGAGTTCGTATTCAGGTAGCGGACTGCAGAGTTCGCTGCGGTGTTGGTTGAGATAACGGGCATTGACGTGCTCCTGTTGGATTGCTCGGCGGCGGGTGCTGTCAGAAGGGGGATCTAAATCCCAGACGCAGGCCAGCCCCCGTCCACTCCCTAAACGGAGCGACAGAGACAATTCAGGCGGGCTATATCTGCGGCGGAAGATTTATGGTTAGCAATCGCTTAACGAGTTGAGGATGTCCGGTTGATGCCGGCGCAGCATCTCGCGCAGCTGCTGGCGGCCGCGCTTGAGGAGCGACTCCACTGCGGCGACCGTGGTGCTCATGACTTCGGCGATCTCGCCGTTGCTCATGTTCTCGTGGTAGGACAGGATCACCGCAACGCGCTGCTGCTCGGGCAGGCGCTGCATCGCGCTTTCCAGCAGCTTCGTCACTTCGTTGCGCTCCATCGTGCTGATGGCGTCGGGCTGCGCATCCACCGGCTCCGGAACGGCGTCGACATTGTCGGTGCGCGGGCGGCGGTGCAGATCGATGCAGCGGTTGGTGACCACGCGATAGAGCCACGTCGAGAACTTGGCGCGGCCGTGCTCCCATCGTCCGCGATGCGTCCACACCTTCAGCATGGTGTCCTGCACCACGTCCTCGGCGTCGGCGCGGCTGCCGAGCAGGCGCAGCGCGATGCCGAAGGCGCGATCGATATGGCGTTCGACCAACTGGCGAAATGCAGCCTCATCATGCGCGGCAAGGCGGTTCAGCAATTCTTCGTCTTCGTCGTGCACTGGCAGGCCCAGCGAGGTGCGATCCGGCGGTTCGGCCTGCGGCTGCGTCATCGCCGCCGGCAAGATCTCGATTGCTGCCTGAATATCGAGCGCGAATGCCATGCTCTTCTCCCAACCCTATGCCGACAGACGCTGAGTCTGGGCGCCTTCGGAGAGTTGAACGGCCACTCCGAAAAATTCGGGCGGGCAATTTTGATTTATTTTACAAAGAGTTAGTCGGAAAATTCTGCCCGCCTCCCGGCAAATTCTGCCGCCGCGGCGCGGGCCGCAGTGTGGTCGTGACCGGCTGCAAATCGAAGAAGTCATCGGCATGTCTCAAAGGAACAAGTAGCTGCGGCACAGTGACGAACGAATGCCAGCGGACGGACGCAAGCCAAACATGGAATGGCGCAAACAGCGTCGAGCTGCGCTCTCCCGTGAGTCGATTTCGATTTCCGCGGCGTGATCGAAGGTGGATGGTTGAACCAACGCTAGGAAATTTTGCCGAATCATGTTCCAAAAAATAGCGCACTTTTCCTGTGGATGAAAATGAAACGCACTATCTTCGATATGAATTGTAGTTCTTGCGCCTGATTTCGCGCGCGTTCGCGTTTATCAAACACAACGCGAAAGGTTCAGTGATGAACGTTCACACTACGGCCATGTTGAGAGACGTGCAGACACCGACAGTAACAAACTCCGTCTCGTTCGACATCTTCGATACATTCCTGGTGCGCGCCTGCACGAACCCCGAAGGCGTCTATGAGCGCGCGTTTCAGCTGTCTCCGGCCTTCGCATTGTTTCCCGATGCGTCTGTCTCCTATGTCGAGCATCGCCGCCAGGCCGAGGCGCGAGCGCGCAAGGAAGCCCTTCAGCGCCGCGGCTCGCCGGAGGTAGGGATCGCCGACGTCTATCGGTTTTTTCCGTTCAGGCTGTTTCGACTGACGCGCGCCGCGCTGCCGGAACTGGTCGCGGCCGAGTTCGCCGCCGAACTGAACTTGTGCCGCGCCAATCCCTACGTGCTGGCGAAGTATCAGGAGATGCGCGCCACCGGCGTGCGCACCGGCTTCATCTCGGACACCTACTGGAGTGTGTCGCAGCTCGGCGAGCTGCTGCAGAACGCGTGCCCCGGGCTGGTCTGGGATTTTCTCTATGCATCCGGCGAGAGCGGCACCAACAAGGGCGATGGTCTGTTTCCCGTCTATCTGGCCGAGCAAGGCGTGACACCGGATTGCGCGGTGCACCTAGGCGACAACCTCCACGCCGATATCGACGGCGCAAAACGGCACGGCATCGCCGCGCTGCATCTGCCGCAGGCCAGCGCTGCGCTGATGTCGGTGTTTAACCGCGAAGCGCAGGTTGCAAGGCTGCTGTGCCGGGCCGGCGCGTCCACACTCGATGGTGGCGCGCGCACGCTGCGGCGCCTGGTAGCGTCGCGCGTGCCGCCGCGATCCGGCGCCTTCGATCTCGGCGTCACGGTGCTGGGTCCGGCGATGCACGCCTTCGATGCCTTCATCGCCGACCGCGTCGCCGCTATCGACGCCGGCAGCGGCAAGACCTGCGTGGCGTTTCTCGGCCGCGACGGATTTGTGTCGCACCAGGTCTGGCACGCGGCCCGCACTGAGCCCGCCGTCTATCTGGAGATCAATCGCCGCGTCGGCATGATGGCCTCGGCGGACACGCTGGCGCCGCTGGTCGAGCTGATCGACAAGCTGCCGGCCATAGACGGCGCGACCTTTGCAGCCATCGCCAAGTGTCTGCCGCACGGCGTGGTCGCGTTCCTGGCGCGTTGTCCCGACGGCATCGCCGCCGGGCGCAAGTTGGCCGCCGCGCTGCCGGATCTGCTCGACGAAAGCGAGATCACGACGCTCGCCGCGGGTCTGCGGTCGGAACTGATGGGCTATCTGCGCACGCAACTGCCCGATCTCGACCGCTGCACCGATCTGGTGCTGGTCGACCTCGGCTATTCCGGCAGCATCCAGAAATCGCTCCGCCGGATTTTCGACATCGAGGGCGTCACCGCGCGGCTGCACGGCCTGTATCTGCTGACGCTGGACGATGGCTTCGTCGAATGCAGCGACGACGACAGCTATGAAGGCATAATCTCGGACCTCGTCGTGACGCCGCACGTCAAGCGCATGCTGTTGCGCAACGTGGCACTGCTCGAACAGTTGTGCTGCGCGCCCACCGGCTCTGTGCTGGGCTATCGCGACGGTGCGGTGCTGCACGAGCCGCATCTGCAGTCGGACCACCAGCTGGCGCTCGCCGGCGATGCCCAGGCCGGTACGCTGGAATACGTTGCCATGGCGTGTGCGCTGGCGCCGGAGCTGGGCATGGCGCCTCACGGCAATCTCGATGTTGCCGCCGGCACCGTTGCCGCCACGCTCGGACGGCTGCTGCTGCTTCCCACCGACAGCGACTTGCAACTGCTAGGCACGCTCCGGCACGACGTCAATCTCGGCACCACCAATCTGGCGCCGCTCATCGACGACAGCGTGCTGGCCGCCTTCCAGGTCACGCAGTCGCTGCCGGACGCCTGTATCGCGCGCGATCCGCCGATGTGGCTTGCGGGCTCGTTCGCGGCGATCTCGCCGGCGCAGGGCTTCCTCAATCTGCTGTTCGGCAGCAATGCGCTGCCGGCGGACATCTTCGGCGACGTCAAGTGCGGCGAGATCGACGTCTCCCTCGTGAGCGCAACGGGAATCGCCGGCACGGTGAAGGTCGGTTGCTACCGCACCGGATTTGGCGACATGCGGATTCGCATTCCCCTGTCGCGCAGCATGGCGATTCGCACGGTGACGGTGCCGGTCGCACGGTTGGCCAAGGAGGCGGTGATCGACGGCCCGTTCCTGCAGTCGGGCGAAAGCGTCAGGCAGGCGCTGCGCGACAGCCGCATCGTGCTGCTCGCGCCACCGCAGGTCAGGCGCAGCGGCATGACGGGGAGCAACCGCTACTACAGCGCCGATGCCGCCGATGCCGCGCTGGTCATCGAGCTGCTGGCGCCGACCGCAGCCGTAACGGTGCTCAGCATCGGGCTGACGCCGCTTGGCGGCGGGCGAATTCTCGCGATGGACTAGAGGTTGATGCATCGGCGGATCTTGTCCGGAACGCAGTGCACTGTGTCCGGGACACGATTCCATTCGGCTGAATCGTGCTCCAAGCCCTCCGCCTGATTCCGCGCGTCGATCCGTATCAGACAGACACACTTACACAGGTCGGCCATCCCATGAGCTCCGTGCTTGAACAAATCATCTCGCAATCCGGGACCAGCGCCTTGCGGCTCGGTGCCGCGCAGCTCAGCCGGCTGCAGCAGTTGACGCGCGACAGCATGGAGCTGGTGCTGTGGGACGGCGTCAGCGACGTCGCGATGCCCGCCGCACTGGTGGTGGTGCTGGAGCCCGCAAGTGCGCCGCGACTCGAGACGCTGATCGGCTCGCTGCACGAGAATACGCTTGTCGTTCTACCCTACAGCGAGAACCCGGCCTTCGACACGTTGAAGACGCGGCTGCATCCTTATGGCTCGATCGGGGCGCAGGGTTCGGCGGCCCCGCATCATCTGTGGTGGGGCGGCGTGAAGCCGCTGACCCCGCGCACCGGAATGTATCGCAAGCAGGACACACTCTATGTATCGAGCTTCGCGCAAGGCAGCCCGGCGGAGTCTTGTGCGGAGGAACTGGTCGGCGACCTGGCGCGGCTCGGCCTCGAATACGCCGTCGAATCCGACCTGCCGGATATCGACAGCCTGGCCGTGAACGCGCCGAAGATCGACTTCATCGTCCGTCAATTGGACAGCGGCGATCGGCCGGTGTTCTGGCTCGACCCGCGCGCCCGCGCGCAGGACCTGCCGCTGCTGCCGCAATCGCTGGGGTGCGATTTCGCCGTGCACCGGCGGCCGTCGGGCGAGATGGACACCGGCGCGCTGTTCTTCAACCAGACCGAACCGGCGCGCGCGCTGCTCGACATGTGGCAGCGCCTCGCGCGCGGCCATCCGAACCTGCCGGAATCCTTCCTGCTCGACCAGGCATGGACGCTGGCGGCATCGCAGCGCCAGATCGAGACCGCGTGGCTGCCGGCTTCCTACTGGCAGGCCGACGATATCAAGGCGCGCGACCGCAGCACCGTCATTCGCGCCGATGCCGTGTGCGACGCGCCGGACCCCTTGCAGCCGTCCGCGGCGCTGTTGCAGGCGGCACGCCGCTTCGATCGGCACCAGGCACCCGAGGCGCATTTGATCATGAAGGGACCGGCCGACGGCCGCGGCCCGATCACGGTGGTGATCCGCGATGTGCTAGCCGCCAGCGCCGGTGATGTCAGCGGCGCCGTCGAAGCCGTCGCCGGCGCTTTCGCCGCCGATCCCGGTGGCTTCTCGCAGCTCGAAGTGGTGCTGTGCGCGTGGGACGACGAGGTCGACCATGTGATGCAGGTCGAGGATTATTCCTGGGTGCTGATGACCGATGCGTCGGAGCGGCTGCAGGCACATTCGTTCCGTGCGCTGTCGGAGTCCGACGAGGTGGTGGTTCGCCTGCAGCCGTCGCAGACCCCGTTCGCCGATATGGGCGCGCATGCGAAGCCGGTGTTCGAACTGGTCGATGCGCAACTCGGCGCCCGCCTCAAGCGTAGCGGTCGCTATGGATCGGCGTTCCTGAGGCGGCCCGTGTTTGTCTGATCGACGATTCACTTTTGTAGGTCGACCAGGCCGCCGGTGTTACACGGTAGTGGTCCACGCCAGGCTCATCTGCGTTAGCTCGCGCATCGCGCGGCATGCGTTCGCTTGCGGGAGCAAGGCCGAGCAGCGCCAGAAGTTCGCCGAACTGACGGCCCTGCTTGAAAGGGCCGAAAGATGACCGGCGGACACAAGCGGCTTGGCGGACGGAGATTTCACGGATAAATTGCCTGGATCGACTCCAGCGATCTAAGGCAACCGACTCGAAATGCTCGTCAAGCTCACCAGGAACCGGCGGATGAAGGTAGGGTGGATCGTCGCCCTCGTTTATCTGCTGTGCGTCATGGCGCCGGCGCTTTCCTATGCCCTGCCGGGCGACCATGCTGTTCCCTGCATGAGCATGGGAAGTTTGATGTCTGGCGCGATACCGATGCATGACGAAGCCGCTCAGCCGATGCATGCCCGTCTCGACGGACAGGTGCACGATCATTCGGCGCATGCGATGGCGATGTCCGGCGACGAGCCATCAACGATGTCGTCGGCCATGGATGACGACGAAGCTCCTGCGCAAAAGGGCCCGCACGCCACCGGCGGCAAATGCTGCGCGCTGATGTGCGTCTCAGCGATGCCTGCCTCGTTGTACGATATCGCTATGCCTCCATTGCCGACCGAGGTCCGTATCGTGGCAACTTACCGCGCAGCGGCGGACAACGCCCCCGCCATGCACTACCGCCCCCATCGCCTGATCTGATCGCTTCGACGCGGTGCGACGCCTCATCGGGGCGGGTGTGCCTGTGGTCCATCGACATCTCAGGAAGACAACATGTTTGCGCAGTTTGGGGCGAAGATCGCCGCCGTTGGTTCGGTGGCCGTAACTCTATACGACTCACGACTGGCGGTGTTTGCCGCCTTGTCCGCGGTCGCCCTCACGTTGGGGGGCTGCCTGCCAGCGGCGGCGCCGTTGGCGGGGGCCGATCCGGCCGACCCTTCCGCGAGGGTGGCGGGCACCGCCTACCGCTCGACCGTCGCTCCCTACATCAGCCTCCGTCCGGTCGCTCCATCAGCGTGGAGGGAGCGGAACGACCGTGTCGCTCCCGCAGCCAAGACAGACCGGTAGGAGCGGACATGTCCAACGCGCATCACATCTGCCAACACCGTTCCGCCCGCCGCGGCTCCCGGCCGGCAGCGGTCCTGCTCTCGGCGCTCTTGCTGTCCGGATGCGCCAGCTTCTCGCCGGATGCCGGCATGGGCGTCGTCGCCAGTATCGCCGGCGAGACCATCGGGAAGGACGTCATTTCGATCCGGACCCAGGACGACGCGTTGCGCGCCGACAGCGCCGTCAAGGACTTGTTGCGCCGGACGCTCACCGTGGACGCCGCGGTGCAGGTGGCGCTGTTGAGCAATCGGGGTCTGCAGGCCGCCTACAACGAACTGGCGCTGGCCGAGACGGATCTCGTCGGGGAGAGCCTGCCGCCCAACCCGACCTTCTCGATCTCGCGGATCTCCGGCAACGGCGCGCTGGAGATCGAGCGGCAGGTGGTCGGCGATATTCTCGCGCTTGCGACGCTGCCGTTCCGCTCGGAGATCGTCCGCCAACGCTTCCAGAAGGCGCAACTGCGCGCGGCCGAAGAGACGCTGCGCCTGGCCGCCGACGTCCGCCGCGCCTATTGCAGGACGGTGGCCGCCAACGAACTCGTCGGCCTGCTCGCCGACGCCCGGTCGACCGCCGAATCCACCGCCCAGCTCGCACAGAAGCTTGGCGAGACGGGATCGCTCAACAGACTGGATCAGGCCCGCGAGCAGGTGTTCTACGCGGAAACCACGGCGGACCTGGCGACGCTGCGCCAGGAGGCGACGAGTTCGCGCGAGCGGCTGATCCGCCTGCTCGGTCTGTGGGATGGCGACACCGGCATCAAGCTGCCGCAGCGGCTGCCCGCTTTGCCGCGCCGGCCGCTGGCGCTGCAAGGTGTCGAGGCCGACGCCGTCACCCACCGCATCGACCTGCAGATCGCCCGGATCGAATTGGCTGCGCTCGCCAGGTCGCTCGATCTCACGCAGGCCAGCCGCTTCGTGACCGTGCTCGATGTCGCGGGCATCGATCGCAAGACCAGCGATCCCGAAGGCGCGCCGTTCCGCGAGCGGGGCTTCGACATCCAGTTCCAGATTCCGATCTACGACGGCGGCGAGGTTCGCGTCCGCCAGGCCGCCGAGACCTACAATCAATCGTTCAATCTGCTCACGGAGAAGGCGATCAACGTCCGCTCCGAGGCGCGCGACGCGTTCCGCGTCTACCGCTCGACCTACGACATCGCCAGCCACTACCAGCGCGAAGTGCTGCCGTTGCGCAAGATCATCTCCGACGAGATGCAGCTTCGCTTCAGCAGCATGCAGGTCGACGTGTTCGCGCTTCTGACGGAGGCGCGGCAACGCATCGCGGCGTTGCGCGCGGCCATCGAGGCCAGGCGCAACTTTTGGCTCGCGCAGTCCGAACTGCAGACCGCGGTCAACGGCGGCGGTCGCGGCGAATCCCAATCCGAAACCAGATTGACCGCGACCGCGCAGGCGTCCGGCGTCGGAGCGCATTGAAATGGAGAATCCCATGTTGTCGCGCAGAAATTTCCTCGGCACTGCCACGGCGCTCGCCAGTGCCGCCGCTGTCACCGGCCGCGCCCAGGCGGCGGCTATCCCCGAAGCACCGACGATGGAGAAGGTCACGATGCAGCCGCCGCTGCATCCCACAAGCGGCCCCGACTACAATCCCGTGGTCACGCTGAACGGCTGGACGCTGCCTTGGCGCATGAACGGCGACTGGAAGGAATTCCATCTGGTGGCCGAGCCGGTCGAGCGCGAGTTCGCGGAGGGCATGACGGCGCATCTGTGGGGCTACAACGGCCAGTCTCCGGGGCCGACGATCGAAACGGTCGAAGGCGACAAGGTCCGTATCTTCGTCACCAACAAGCTGCCCGAACACACCACGGTGCACTGGCACGGCGTCATCCTGCCGAGCGGCATGGACGGCGTCGGCGGCCTCAGCCAGCCGCATATCCTGCCCGGCAAGACCTTCGTCTATGAATTCGAGATGAAGCACAGCGGTTCGTTCATGTATCATCCGCATTCGGACGAGATGGTCCAGATGGCCATGGGTATGATGGGCATGATCGTCGTGCACCCGCGCGAGAGGTCATTCCGCCCCGTCGACCGCGACTTCGTCTTCATCATGAGCAGCTATCGCTTCGACCCCGGCACCTACCTGCCGAAGGTCAACGAGATGACCGACTTCAACATGTGGGCGTGGAACAGCCGGGTGTTCCCGGGCATCGATCCGCTGGCCGTGCGCCTCGGCGACCGGGTCCGCGTCCGGGTCGGCAACCTGACCATGACCAACCACCCGATCCATCTGCACGGCCACAGCTTTGCGGTCAGTTGCACCGACGGCGGCTGGGTGCCCGAGAGCGCGCAGTGGCCGGAAGTGACGACGGACATCCCGGTCGGCTCGATCCGCGCCTTCGACTTCACCGCCGACAATCCCGGCGATTGGGCGTTCCACTGCCACAAGTCGCATCACACCATGAACTCGATGGGACACGATGTCCGCAATCTCATCGGCGTCAACAAAAGGGATCTGGCGAAGGTGCTGGGCAAGCTCGCTCCCGACGCGATGGTGATGGGAACGACGGGCGGCGCCATGGGCGACATGGAGATGCCGATGCCCGACAACACGCTGCCGATGATGACGGGCTCCGGGCAGTTCGGACCGATCGAGATGGGCGGCATGTTCACCGTCATGAAGATCCGCGAGGGCCTCGCGCGCGACGACTACAGCGACCCCGGTCCGTACAAGCACCCACCCGGCACCGTCGCATACGAGGTGGAGGCGCCGTCGGGCGAAGCACCGCGACCGGCCGAGCTCAAGGGTGGGACCACGAAAGCCAAGGGATCCAAGCCCGGAGAGATGAAGGGCATGAAACACATGTAGCGCGATGACACCATTCAGCGGCCCAAACCCATCGAAGAGAGAAATCGCATGAACGTCAATCGAAACCGCAGGCTCGCATGGATGGTCATGCCTGCCTTCACGTTTGTCGGGGCCATGCCGGCCTTCGCTCACGAAAGGCATGGCGGCTATTCAGCAGGCGAGCCCGGCAATCCAGGAAAGCCGGCAAGGGAAATCGTCGTCACCCTGAACGAAATGGACTATTCGCCCGCGGTCATCCAGGTGAAACGCGGCGAGCAGATCCGTTTCGTGCTGCGCAACGTCGGCACGGAAGCCCACGAGTTCCTGCTGGCGACAACCGCCGAAAATCTGAAGCACGGGGAAGCGATGAAGAAAAACCCGGACATGGAGCACGATGAGCCGAACGGCCTGCGGCTCGCGCCGAAAAAATCCGGCGAGATCCTCTGGAAATTCTCGAAGGCCGGCACGTTCGAATATTCGTGCCTGATCCCGACGCACCGGGAGTCCGGAATGATCGGCACCGTCGTTGTCAAGTAGTTCAACTCGATCCCGAAAGGAAAGAAAATGCTCAATATCAAACGCGGAGTAACCGTTCTCGCTTTCGCGCTGCTGGCTGCGTCCGCCGCATTCGCACAGGACGCGATGGTCAAGGGCGAAGTGAAAAAGATCGATCTGGCGGCCGGCAAGATCACGCTGAAACATGGCCCGATCAAGAGCCTCGATATGGACGACGAGACCATGACGATGGTGTTTCGCGTGCAGGATCCGGCCATGCTGAAGCCGTTAAAAGCTGGCGACAGGGTGCAGTTCGAAGCAGAACGGACCGCGGCCGGGATTACCGTCACAAAAATACAGAAGGCCAAGTGAGCGATCTCCGGCGGCGATGCTAATCGCCGCCGGAGAAACCTGCCTTCGGGGCGTTGAGCGCCTACTTTGAGTCGCAGCAGGTGGCTGCGCGCATCAGCAGCTGCTTCACCCGGCTTGCTACAGCGGGGTCACGCGCAGCCGCAGGGCATTGCCGACGACGCTGACGGAGGAGAGTGCCATGGCCGCGGCGGCAATGATCGGCGACAGCAGGATACCGAAGCTTGGATAGAGGATACCTGCTGCGATCGGGATGCCGGCAGCGTTGTAGATGAAGGCGAAGAACAGATTCTGGCGGATATTGCTCATGGTCGCCTGCGACAGCCGCCGTGCGCGCACGATGCCGCCGAGATCGCCCTTCAGCAAAGTGATGCCGGCACTCTCCATGGCCACATCGGTACCGGTCCCCATGGCGATGCCGACGTCAGCGGCGGCAAGCGCCGGGGCGTCGTTGACGCCATCGCCGGCCATCGCGACGATCCGCCCGGCCTTCTGCAGCCTGGCGACGACAGCGCTCTTCTGGTCGGGAAGGACCTCCGCTTCCACATCGGCGATCCCGAGCTTCCGGGCCACGGCGCTGGCGGTGGTCCGGTTGTCTCCGGTCAGCATGATGACCTTGATGCCCTCCGCCGCCAGCGCCTTCAAGGCGTCGGGTGTCGACGGCTTCACCGGATCGGCGATGGCGAACAGTCCGGCCAGTCTGCCATCGATGGCGATGTTGATCACCGTGGCGCCTTCGCCGCGCAATTGCTCGCCCCGTTGGTCAAGCGACTGCGTTTCGATACCTTGCGATGTAAGGAAGCTGGCATTGCCGAGAAGAACCGTCTTGCCGTCGACTGTGCCGGCGGCGCCCTTGCCGGTCGGCGAGTCGAAGTCCTCGACCTTTCCCAGATCGAGATGTCGTTCCTTGGCAGCGCGCACGATAGCATCGGCGAGTGGGTGCTCGCTGGCGCGCTCGACGCTGCCCGCCAGTCGCAGAATTTCGCTCTCGTCGAATCCTGTCGCCGCAACGATCGAGACGACCTTCGGCTTGCCTTCCGTCAGAGTCCCGGTCTTGTCGACCACCAGCGTGTCGATCTTCTCCATGCGCTCCAGGGCTTCGGCATTCTTGATCAGTACGCCGGCCTGGGCACCGCGGCCGACGCCGACCATGATCGACATCGGGGTGGCGAGGCCGAGCGCGCAGGGGCAGGCGATGATCAGCACACTCACCGCGGCGACCAGGCCGAACGCCATGCGGGGCTCGGGTCCGAATGAAGCCCAGGCGCCGAAGGCGATGAGTGCCACCGCGATCACGGTCGGCACGAACCAGCCGGCGACGCGGTCGGCAAGGCGCTGGATCGGCGCGCGCGAGCGCTGCGCGTCAGCCACCATCTTGACGATCTGGGACAGCAACGTGTCGCGCCCGACCTTGTCGGCGCGCATCACAAAGCCCCCGGATTGGTTGAGCGTGCCGGCGATCACTTTGCCGCCCGTCTCCCTGGTCACCGGCATGGATTCACCGGTGATCAGCGATTCATCGAGCGCCGAGCGTCCCTCCAGGATGATGCCGTCGACAGGCACCTTCTCGCCGGGCCGGACCCGCAATTTGTCGCCGACATGCAGGCTGTCGATCTGGACCTCGTGATCGATGCCGGCGTCATCGACCAGGCGGGCGGTCTTGGGCGCAAGTTCGAGAAGCGCCTTGATGGCGCCGGAGGTTGCTTCGCGGGCGCGCAACTCGAGCATCTGGCCCAGCAGCACCAGCACGGTGATCACCGCGGCGGATTCGAAATAGACGGCGACGGCGCCGCCATGTCCGCGGAAGTTGGCCGGGAAAATGCCGGGCGCGATGGTTGCAACAAGGCTGTAGAGGTAGGCCACGCCGGTGCCGGTGGCGATCAGGGTGAACATGTTGAGGTTGCGCGTCAGCAGCGACTGCCAGCCGCGCACGAAGAACGGCCAGCCGGCCCAGATCACGACAGGCGTGGCGAAGACCAGCTGGATCCAGTTGGACAAGGTTTGATCGACCCAGCCGTGACCGCCGGCGAGGTGGCCGCCCATTTCGAGCACCACGGGCGGCACCGACAGCGCCAGTCCGATCCAGAAGCGGCGGGTCATATCGGCCAATTCGGGATTGGGCGGGGTGTCCAGGCTGGCCACCTCGGGCTCAAGTGCCATGCCGCAGATCGGGCAGCTTCCCGGGCCGACCTGGCGAATCTCCGGATGCATCGGGCAGGTGTGGATCGCCCCCTCCGGCGCCTCGACTTTCGGCCTGCGCTTGTCGAGATATTGCTGCGGTTCGGCCGCGAACTTGGTTCGGCAGCCGGCCGAGCAGAAGTGATAGGTCTCGCCGCGATAGTCAAAACGAAGCTTGCTGGTCGCCGGGTCGACGCTCATCCCGCAAACGGGATCCAGCACGGTCGTCTTGTTGTCGGAACCATGGGCACCTTGATCGTGGCCGGAATGATCGTGACCTCCGCCGCAGCACGCGGCGGCTGTGGTCGCCGTAACGGCTGGGGCCGCGGTAGTTGGCGACGGCGCGGCCTTGCCCCCGGATGAGCAGCCACAGCCGGAACTTTCTGAACCGACACCAGAATTTGCGTTCATCGCGTCGGTCATCGCATTCTCCGTCATCCGCTTGCAACCAATACCCATGGGGGGTATATAGGCGTCATGCGAAACGACATCAAGACATCTTGTCAAAAACGCCTCGGCCGTATTGAGGGGCAGGTCCGCGGCCTGTCGAAAATGGTCGAGGAGGATCGCTACTGCATCGATATCGTCACGCAGATTTCTGCGGTGCGCGCGGCGCTCCGGCGCGTCGAAGAAGAAATATTGAAGGACCACGTGTCGCACTGCGTCGAACACGCGATTGCGAGTGGCGACAAGGCCGATCAGCGGGCAAAGATCTCGGAACTCATGGCCGTCATCAGTCGGGCTGATCGCTAGTTTGCACCCTGAAGCGCGTCGGCGGGTTGATGCCGATCAATGTCGGCTCTGATGTTGTCAGGGGTGCTGCATAGCGCCCCTGCGCCATGCCACTTCCAATCGACGGGCATTGCCGTCTAGAAGTCTCCTAATTCTCCGCGTTCTCCGGTTTTCAAAGGACAGCCCATGCCCGCTTATCGTTCCCGAACCACCACCCATGGCCGCAACATGGCGGGCGCCCGCGGCCTTTGGCGCGCCACCGGCATGAAGAACGAGGATTTCGGCAAGCCGATCATCGCCGTGGTCAATTCCTTCACCCAGTTCGTGCCGGGTCACGTCCATCTCAAGGACCTCGGCCAGCTGGTGGCGCGGGAGATAGAGAAGGCCGGAGGCGTCGCCAAGGAATTCAACACCATCGCGGTGGATGACGGCATTGCCATGGGCCATGACGGCATGCTGTACAGCCTTCCGTCCCGCGAAATTATCGCCGACAGCGTCGAATACATGGTCAATGCGCATTGCGCCGACGCCATGGTGTGCATCTCCAACTGCGACAAGATCACCCCGGGCATGCTGATGGCGGCGCTGCGGATCAACATTCCGGTGGTGTTCGTTTCCGGCGGCCCCATGGAATCCGGCAAGGTCACGGTCGGCGGCAAAAAACGGTCGGTCGATCTCATCGACGCCATGGTGGCAGCTGCCGACGAGCGGGTCAGCGACGCCGATGTCGAGGCGATCGAGCGCTCGGCGTGTCCCACCTGCGGCTCATGCTCGGGCATGTTCACCGCCAATTCCATGAACTGCCTGACCGAGGCGCTCGGCCTGGCGCTGCCCGGCAATGGTTCGGTGCTGGCGACCCATGCCGATCGCAAGGGCCTGTTCGTCGAGGCCGGCCATCTGATCGTCGATCTCGCCCGCCGCTACTACGAGCAGGACGACGAGACGGCGCTGCCGCGCAACATTGCAAGCTTCAAGGCGTTCGAGAACGCCATGACGCTGGACATCGCCATGGGCGGCTCCACCAACACCGTGCTGCATCTGCTGGCGGCGGCCCATGAGGGCGAAATCCCGTTCACCATGCAGGACATCGACCGGCTGTCGCGCCGCGTGCCGGTGCTGTGCAAGGTGGCGCCCTCGGTGCCCGATGTGCATCTCGAAGACGTGCATCGCGCCGGCGGCGTGATGGCCATTCTCGGCGAACTCGACCGCGCCGGGCTGCTGAGCAGCGAGTTGCCGATGGTGCATAGCAAGTCGCTGGCGGATGCGCTGGAGCGCTGGGACATCCGGCGCACCAAGAGCGAGAGCGTGCGCACCTTCTTCAAGGCGGCGCCGGGCAACGTGCCGACCCAAGTCGCGTTCAGCCAGGAAAAGCGCTTCGAGGACGTTGATACCGATCGCAGCACCGGCTGCATCCGCGATTCCGCGCACGCCTTCTCGAAGGACGGCGGCCTTGCGGTGCTGTCAGGCAACCTGGCGCTGGATGGCTGCATCGTGAAAACCGCGGGCGTCGACGACAGCATCCTGAAGTTCGAGGGCCCGGCGCGGATCTTCGAGAGCCAGGATGCTGCGGTCGAAGGTATCCTCGGTGGCAAGATCGTGGCCGGCGACGTCGTGGTCATCCGCTACGAGGGCCGCGCGGCGGTCCCGGCATGCAGGAGATGCTGTACCCGACCAGCTACATCAAATCGAAGGGGCTGGGCAAAGCCTGTGCCTTGATCACCGACGGCCGCTTCTCCGGGGGCACCTCCGGTCTGTCGATCGGACACATCTCGCCGGAAGCGGCGGAGGGCGGTTTGATTGGTCTGGTGGAAGATGGCGACCGCATCGCCATCGACATACCCGCACGCTCCATCACCCTGCTGGTGGACGACACCGTGCTGAGCGCGCGCCGCGACGCCATGCTGGCCCGCAAGGCCGAAGCCTGGAAGCCAGCCAAGAAGCGCACCCGCAAGATCACCATGGCGTTGCGCGCCTATGCCGCGATGACCACCAGCGCGGCCCGCGGCGCGGTCCGGGTGGTCAAGGACTAGCAAAAGCTGCGATGGCCGCGCGACAGCGGCCGTCGCAGTCTGGCGCGAGCATTCGATCTGGTTCACTCGCTGTCACTCGGGCCGGTCATTTCCGGCCCGAGTGCCGCATTTCCGTGACATGGGGCGATTTCCGCCCCGATCCGGCGCAGCCAGGCGCGCCGTATTGCTAAGCCCTCCGATCATTTGTTATACAATATACGGATTGACCCGGCTTTTCCGGGAATCGAGTTCCGTTCATGTCCGTTGACCAGCCTGCCGCCGAGGCCCGCAAGAGCATCCGTCACAAGACCGTGGCGGCGGCGGTGGCTGATGCGTTGCGGCAACGGATCCTGGCCGGCGAATTCGCGGCCGGGGCGCAGCTGCGCCAGGATGCGCTGGCCAGCGAATTCGGCATCAGCCGCATCCCGGTGCGCGAGGCGCTGCTGCAACTCGAGGCCAGCGGCCTGGTCAAGATCGTGCCGCATCGCGGCGCTGTGGTGTCCGGCCTGTCGCTCGAGGAGATCGAGGACATCTTCCAGCTGCGCGTGCAGCTCGAGCCGTCGCTGCTGATCCTGTCGGCGCATCACTTCACCAAGGACGACTACAAAGAGCTGCACGGCCTCAAGCAGGAATACAGCATCGCCCTTAAATCAGGGCTTGTGCAGCAATGGGGCGAGCTGAACCGGCGCTTCCACATGGGCCTGTTGCGCCACGCCGGCCGGCCGCGATCGATGGGCATTGTCGCAAGCCTGCTGCAGGATTGCGATCGCCCGACGCGGCTGCAGTTGTCGGTGTCCGGCGATGTCGCGCGCGCCGATACCGAGCACAGCCAGATCCTCGACCTGTGCGAAGCCGGCGAGATCGTCTCCGCGGCCAACCTGTTGCGCAGCCATATCGAGCACGCCGGCCACTCGCTGATCGAGATCTATCGCAAGTCGCTGGCCGCCTGAATCCGTTGCGACGGTGTTGCGGCAAACCGGTGCTGAAATTCGGGCAGCTTGCACCAAGTTGTGGCAGGGCGCGCAATTGACTCGTCACATATTATATACAATATACGACGACCAGGGAGCGAGGGGCGGCATTTGTCGGAGTTTGCTTTACAGACGTCGGGACTGACCAAGACGTTTGGCGGCTTCACGGCCGTCCGCAACGTCGACCTCAACGTCCGCCGCCACAGCATCCACGCCCTGATCGGCCCCAACGGCGCGGGCAAGACCACCTTTTTCAATCTGCTGACCAAATTCCACAAGCCGACCGCCGGCTCGATCCTGTTCGAGGGCGTCGACATCACCGCCGAATCCCCGGCCGCCACGGCGCGCCGCGGGCTGGTCCGTTCGTTTCAGATCTCGGCGACGTTTCCGCATCTGACGGTGAAGGATAACGTCCGGGTCGCGCTCCAGCGCAAGCTCGGCACGCAATACCACTTCTGGAAATCATCGCGCTCGCTCGATGAACTCGACGCCGGCGCCATGGCGCTGCTCGCCGACGTCGGCCTCGCCGACGCCGCGGCGAGCAATGCCGCCGACCTGTCCTACGGCCGCAAGCGCACCCTGGAAATCGCCACTACTCTGGCGCTCGACCCGCCGTTCCTGCTGCTCGACGAACCGACCCAGGGCATGGCCATCGACGACGTCGACCGCATCAAGCGGCTGATCAAGCGCATTTCCGCCGGCCGCACCATTCTGATGGTCGAGCACAACATGTCCGTGGTTGCCGACATCAGCGACACCATCACCGTCCTGCAGCGCGGCGAGATCCTAGCCGAAGGACCTTACGCGCAGGTCTCCAACGATCCCGCCGTCAAGGCCGCCTATCTCGGAGGCGGACATGCGTGACACGCCAGTCGTTCTGGAAACCCGCGGCCTGCAGGCCTGGTACGGCGAATCCCATGTGCTGCACGGCATCGACATCAAGGTCCATGAAGGCGAGTGCGTCACGCTGCTCGGCCGCAACGGCGCCGGCCGCACCACCACGCTGAAGGCCATCCTCGGCCTTACCGACCGGCGCGCCGGCTCGGTGCTGGTGAACGGCACCGAGGCCATCCGCCTGCCGCCGCATCGCGTTGGGCGGCTCGGGCTCGGCTACTGCCCGGAAGAGCGCGGCATCTACAAGACCCTGACCACCCATGAAAACCTCACGCTGCTGCCGCGGCTCGGTCCCGGCGGCCTGCCACTCGCCGACGTGCTGACGATGTTTCCCAATCTGGCGGAGCGCGCGGATAGCTACGGCGGCAGCCTGTCCGGCGGCGAACAGCAGATGCTGGCCATGGGCCGCATCCTGACCACCGGTGCGCGCATCCTGCTGCTCGATGAAATCACCGAGGGCCTCGCGCCGGTCATCGTCGAGGCGCTCGGACGCGCGATCGCGCTGCTGAAGAGCCAGGGGTTCACGATTTTGCTGGTCGAGCAGAACTTCCATTTCGCGCGCCACCTTGCCGACCGCCACTACGTGGTGGAGCACGGCCAGATCGCTGCCGAAATCGCGGCCGACGAGGTCGATGCCCGCGAGGATCAGGTCAACAGGCTACTCGGGGTCTAATCATGAAACAGGAGACGGGACTAATGCAGACGCGTTTGATTGCCGGTGCACTCGGATTGTCGCTCGCCGCGCTGGCAGCCTCGCCTTCCCTGGCCGCCGACAAGGTCAGCGACAATGTCGTGAAGATCGGCATCCTCAACGATCTCTCCGGCATCTATTCGGACTTCACCGGCAAGGGCTCCGCTGTCGCGGCGCAGATCGCCATCGACGAGATGGGCGGCAAGGTGCTCGGCGCGCCGATCGAACTGGTTGCAGCCGATCACCAGAACAAGCCGGACATCGCAGCCAACCTCGCCCGCGAATGGTTCGATCAGGGCAAGGTCGACATGATCGCCGATTTCCCGACGTCCTCGACCGCGCTGGCGGTGATGGAGATCGCCAAGCAGAAGAACCGCGTCACCATGCTGTCCGCCGGCGTGGCGATGGCTGCGATCACCGACAAGTGCTCGCCGGTCAACGCGCAGTGGATGGTCAACACCTATACGCTGGCCGCCGGCACCGCCAAGGCGCTGCTCAAGGAAGGCAAGAAGAGCTGGTATTTCGTCACGGCCGACTACACCTTTGGTCATTCGCTGGAGAAGGATGCGGCGGCGGTGGTCGAGGCCGACGGCGGCAAGGTGCTGGGCACCTCGCGTCATCCGTTCCCGGGCGGCGACTTCTCGTCGTTCATGCTGAAGGCGCAGGACAGCGGCGCGCAGGTCATCGCGCTGGCCAATGCCGGCAGCGACACCATCAATTCGATCAAGCAGGCTTCCGAATACGGCATCGGCCGCACCGACAAGCAGGTGATCGCGCCGCTGCTGGCCTACATCACCGACGTCAAGAGCCTCGGCCTTGCCAAGGCGCAGGGTATGTACCTCACCGAGGCGTTCTACTGGGACTACGACGACCGCTCGCGCGCCTTCGCCGAAAAGTACTTCGCCAAGATGAACCGCATGCCCAGCGCGTCGCAGGCGGCGGTGTATTCGGCGACGCTGAGCTACCTCAAGGCCATCGAAGGCGCCGGCACCGACGAGGCGATGGCCGTGATGGCCAAGCTGCGTACCATGACCATCGACGACGCGGCGATCCGCAACGGCCACCTGCGTGCCGACGGCGCGCTGGTCCACGACATGCTGCTGCTGCAGGTCAAGAAGCCCGCCGAGATCCAAGCGCGACTGGGACTTCTACAACGTCAAGGCCGTGCTCAAGGGCGAGGACGTGTTTCCGAAGCCGAGCGAACTCTGCCCGCTGAACAAGAGCTGAGGCGTGATGCGTGAGGCTGGGTACCTGTCCCGGACGCAGTGCAGTGGGCGTCCCGGTGATGCGAAGCATCATCGGGCGCGTAGTGCACTGCAGATCCGGGACCGTACCGAGCTGCGGTACTCGATACGGTCCCGGATCTGCGGAGCGGCATATCGGCGATGCAAGTGCATCGCCTGAGAATGCCGCACCGCGTCCGGGACAAGATTTCGGCGATTTACTGAAGCCACCACGGATGACACGCCAATGACCATTTCCCTGCAGGCCTTCATGGCGCAGCTCACCATCGGGCTGATCGGCGGCTGCTTCTATGCGATGCTGAGCATGGGGCTGGCGATCATCTTCGGCCTGCTCAACATTATCAATTTCACCCATGGCGCGCAGTTCATGGTGGCGGCGTTCCTGGCCTGGATCGGGCTGACCCAGGTCGGGCCTTGGCTCGGATATCCGGATTTCCAGATCAATTTCTGGGTCGCGCTGGTGCTGGTGCCGCTGCTGGTCGCGGTGATGGGCATGGCGATCGAACGGCTGTTGCTGCGCCGGCTCTACAAGCTCGATCATCTCTACGGGTTGTTGCTGACCTTTGGCGTGGCGCTGGTGCTGGAAGGTGTCTTCCGCCATGCCTTCGGCGTGTCCGGCCAGGGCTACGAGCCACCGGAACTGCTGCAGGGGCCGTTCGACGTCGGCTTCATGCTGCTGCCGAAATACCGCATCTTCGTGGTCGCGGCATCGCTGCTGATCTGCTTTGGTACCTGGTATCTGTTCGAGCGCACCAAGCTCGGCGCCTATCTGCGCGCCGGCACCGAGAACCCGCGCCTGCTGCAATCCTTCGGCATCAATGTGCCGGTCATGATCACGCTCACCTATGGTTTCGGCGTGGCGCTGGCCGGCATCGCCGGCGTGCTGGCGGCGCCGATCATGCAGATCACCCCGCTGATGGGCGGCAACCTGCTCAACATCGTGTTCGCCGTCGTGGTGATCGGCGGGCTCGGCTCGATCCTCGGCTCGATGATCACCGGCCTTGCGCTCGGCCTGATCGAGGGGCTGACCAAGGTGTTTTATCCGGAGGCCTCGACGGTGATCGTGTTCGTCATCATGGCGCTGGTGTTGCTGGTGCGTCCGGCCGGCCTGTTCGGACGGGAAGTTTGAGGCCATGACCAGCACGTTGAAAATCTTCTGCCTTCTGGTCGTTGCGGCGCTGGTGGTGCCGTTCGTGCCCGGCGTCATCTATCCGATCTTCGTCATGAAGGTGATGTGCTATGGCCTGTTCGCCTGCGCCTTCAACCTGCTGCTCGGCTTCACGGGCCTCGTATCATTCGCCCATGCGGCGTTTCTCGGCAGCGCCGGCTACGTGACCGGCGCGCTGATGATCCGCTTCGGCAGCCATCCCCTCGGCATGGTGACGGCGTTCACGGCCGGCGTGCTGGCGGCGGCTTTCGTCGGGCTGGTGATCGGCGGCCTCGCAGTGCGTCGTCGCGGCATCTACTTCGCCATGATTACGCTGGCGTTGTCGCAGATCGTCTACTTCCTGGCGGTGCAATTTCGCTGGACCGGCGGCGAGGACGGGCTGCAGGGCATCCCGCGCGGTAACCTGCTCGGCCTCGACCTCAGCTCCGACACCACGATGTATTATGTGACGCTGGTGCTGTTCTCGATCGGCTTCCTGTTCGTCTATCGCGTGGTGCATTCGCCGTTCGGCCAGATCCTGCAAGCGGTGCGCGAGAATGAGCCGCGTGCCACCTCGCTCGGCTACGACACCGATCGCTTCCGGCTCGCCGCCTTCGTGCTGTCCGCCGCGGTCGCCGGCTATGCCGGCGCCATGAAGGCGCTGGTGTTTCAGCTGGTATCGCTCAACGACGTGTCGCTGCACACCTCCACCGAGGTGGTGCTGATGACGCTGCTGGGCGGGCTTGGCACCATGTTCGGACCGCTGGTCGGCGCCGCCCTCGTCGTCGGCCTGCAGAATTATCTCGCCACCATCGGCGACCTCGTCACCGTGGTCACCGGCCTCATCTTCATCGTCTGCGTCTCGTTCTTCCGGCTCGGCTTTGTCGGCGAGTATCTGGCCTGGCGCCGGCGTCGCGCGCAGCGCGCCGCGCCGCCCGCGGTCGAGGATGAACGGCCGTTGCCGGCCTTCGCCGAGCCGCCGCAGGCCGCTCGCGCCGACTGACACGACTTCTGCGTTCACCCACCCGCATCCTGACACACCAAGAAGGACTACCAGCATCATGTGGACCGGCGTTCTCCCCGCAGTCACCACCAAGTTCACCGCCGACGGCGCGCTCGATCATGCCGAGATGGAGCGCTGCTTTGCGCTGCAGATGGCCGCCGGCTGTGACGGCATCATTGTTTGCGGCTCGCTCGGCGAAGGCCCGATGCTGTCGCAGGACGAGCGCATTGCCGTGCTGAAGACCGCGCAGTCGGTGACGAAGGGCAAGCCGACGCTGATGACCATCTCCGAAGCCGGAACCCGCGAGGCCTGCGCCATGGCGCGCAAGGCGGCGCAGGCCGGCGCCAGCGGGCTGATGGTGGTGCCGAGCCCGATCTATCACACCGATCCGAAGGAGACGGTGGCGACCTTGCGCGCAGTGGCCGAGGCCGGCGACCTGCCGGTGATGATCTATTCCAACCGCCTGGCCTACCGAGTCGACGTCACGCCGGACATCATGGAAGAATTGGCTTCGGACGCGCGCTTCGTCGCCGTGAAAGAATCCTCCGATGACATCCGCCGCACCACCGAGATCTTCAATCGGCTCGGCGATCGCTATGCGGTGCTGACCGGCGTCGACAATCTTGCTTTCGAGGCGCTGTCGGTCGGCGCCGTGGGCTGGGTCGCCGGCCTGGTCTGCGCCTTCCCGGCGGAAACCGTGGCGATCTATCGCCTGATCAAGGCCGGCCGGCAGGCCGAGGCGCTGGAGATCTATCGCTGGTTCCGGCCGCTGCTCGACCTCGATGTCTCCACTTTCCTGGTGCAGAACATCAAGCTGGCGGAAGCCATCGCCATCCACTCCACCGAACACGTCCGTGCGCCGCGCGCACCGCTGAGCGGCGAGCGTCGCAAGGCCGTCGAAAAGATCGTGCTCGACGCCATCGCCAGCCGCGCCAAGCTGGCGCTGGCGGCGTAGGGGCTTTCACAGGCCACGTGAAGCAGCTATCCGTTTGAGCCGGCCTTGCCGATGGCGAGACCGGCTCAAACACGAGCCGAGCGGAGATTTGCGTGACTGTTGCCAACAGCGAATTTACCGAACGATCGACGGACTCGACGCCATCCGGCGCTCCGCTGATGCTGCAGCTCGGCGAATTGCTCGACACAGCCTCGCCGCCGGCTGCCATCGACGAGATCGAGGCACTGGCGCGGACCGCGTTCGGACTGGATGTCCGCGCCATGCCGCTGACCGGCGAGCGCGACCGCAACTTTCATCTGGTCGATGGCGACAACCGGCACTTCGTCCTCAAGGTCATCCACCCCGCCGAAGCGCCGGAGGTGACCGACCTGCAGAGCCGGCTGCTGCTGCACGTCGCGGCCGCCGCACCCGACCTGGCAGTGCCGCGACTGGTGCGTCCGCTGGATCATGAAGAGCTTGAATTTGTCTGGGCGGCGGACGGCCAGCCGGCGCGCCGGGTGCGTTGCCTGACCTACCTGGCCGGCCGCCCGCTGCATCAGGCTGCAGCCAGTACCGCGCAACGTCATCACCTCGGCGCCTTCCTCGCGCGGCTCGATCTGGCGCTGGCGGATTTCCGCCATCCTGCCGACGGTCACGATCTCTTGTGGGACATCAAGCGGGCGCCGCGTGCCCGCGCATTGCTGGCCGACCTCGCGCATGCGCAGAAGCGGGCGCTGGCCGAAGCCGCGCTCGACCGTTTCGACGAACACGTCACGCCGAGGCTGCCCGCGCTGCGCGCGCAGGTGATTCATAACGACTTCAATCCGCACAATGTGCTGGCCGATGCGATCGCAGACGACGTGATTTCCGGCGTGATCGATTTCGGCGACGTGGTGCGGTCACCCCTCGTGCAGGATCTCGCTGTGGCCGCGGCGTACCAGATCGGCGCCGGTGGACATCCGTTGCAGGGCGCGGCCGACATGGCGGCAAGTTTTCACGCGCTCTGTCCGTTACGGCCGGAAGAGATCGAACTGCTGCCGGACATGATCGCCGCGCGGCTGGCGCTGACCATCGCGGTGAGTTCGTGGCGCGCCGCGCGCCATCCCGACAATGCCGACTATATCCTGCGCAACCAGGCCACCGCATGGAACGGGCTGCAACGGCTGCAGGAGATGTCCCGTGCCGATGCTATCCTGTGGCTGCGCGGCCAGATCGAAGCGAGATGAACCGATGAGCATGATCAACGCATTCGACGCCGCTGCGGCGACCGGCATTTCCGAGCGCGACCGCGCTTTGATCGAACGGCGCGAGCGCCTGCTGGGCCCGGCCTATCGGCTGTTCTACGCCCATCCGGTGCATCTGGTCCGCGGCGAGGGCGTCTGGCTCTACGATGCCGACGGCAGCGCCTATCTCGACGTCTACAACAATGTCGCCTCGGTCGGCCATTGCCATCCCCATGTGGTGGCGGCGCTCAGCAAGCAGGCGGCGACGCTCAACACCCATACGCGCTATCTCACCGACGGCATCCTCGACTATGCCGAGCGGCTGCTGGCGCTGTTGCCGCAGGAACTGGCGCATGTGATGTTCACCTGCACCGGCAGTGAGGCCAACGATCTCGCTTATCGCGCCGCAAAGGCTTTTACGGGTGGCACCGGCGTGATCGTCACTGAACTGGCCTATCACGGCGTCACCATCGCGATTTCGGAAATGTCGCCGTCGCTGGGCGACGGGATCAAGCTTGCGCCGCATGTGCGCACCGTGCCGGCGCCGGATGCCTATCGCGGGAGTGGCGACGTCGGCGAGGTCTTCGCCAGCCATGTCCGCGCGGCCATCGCCGACATGAAAGCCCATGGCATCAAGCCGGCGGCGCTGCTGGTCGACACGATCTTTTCCAGCGACGGCGTGTTCGCCGATCCCGCGGGCTTCCTCGCGCCGGCGGCTGCGGCGATCCGCGAGGCCGGCGGGCTGATGATCGCCGACGAGGTGCAGCCCGGCTTCGGCCGCACCGGGGCGGGCATGTGGGGCTTTGCGCGCCACGGCATCGTGCCTGACATCGTCACCATGGGAAAACCCATGGGCAACGGCCATCCGATGGCGGCCATGGTGGCGCGGCCGGAGATTCTCGACAGCTTCGGCAAGCGCACGCGCTACTTCAACACCTTCGGCGGCAATCCGGTGTCCTGCGCGGTGGGCATGGCGGTGCTCGACGTCATCGAAAACGAATCGCTGATCGACAACGCCCGCGACGTCGGCGCCTATCTGCGTGACGGGCTGCGCGGGCTTGCCAACATGCACGAGATCATCGGCGATATCAGGGGCGCCGGCCTGTTCGTCGGCGTCGAACTGGTGACCGATCGCGCCACCAAAAATCCTGCCACGGCGGCGACAGCGAAACTGGTCAACGGCCTCAGGGAGAAGCGCATCCTGATCAGCGCCGCCGGCCCGCATGCCAATGTGCTGAAGATCCGCCCGCCGCTGGTCTTTTCGCGGGAGAATGCCGATCAGTTCCTGGCTTCGATCGACGAAGTCCTGACCGGCCTCGGCCAGCCCTAGGGAGGGCCGACCTTGCCGGGGGCGCCGTCGATCACTAGCATCGCCGCACAACAAGACTGAAAGCGGAGGCGACGATGAATGTGGTTGCGGCAACGACACCGGCGAGCCTGTACGCGCCGCGCTATATCCGCCTGCAACCGGCCGACAACGTCGCCATCGTCGTCAACGATTTCGGCCTGCCGGCGGGAACGGTGTTTCCCTGCGGGCTGACGCTGACGGATTTCGTGCCGCAGGGCCACAAGGTGGCGCTGGTCGATATCGCGTCGGGCGAGCCGATCCGCCGCTATAACGAGATCATCGGCACGGCCGAGCAGCCGATCGCCGCGGGCGCGTGGGTGTCGGAAGCGCTGATGGCGATGCCGACGCCGCCGGCGCTCGACGACCTGCCGCTGGCCAATGCGATCCCCGCCAGGCAGCCGGCGCTCGAAGGCTACACGTTCGAAGGCTACCGCAATCCCGACGGCTCGGTCGGCACCAAGAACATGCTGGCGATCTCGGCCAGTGTGCAATGCGTGGCCGGCACGGTGGAATTCGCCCTCAAGCGCATTCGTGAGGAGCTGCTGCCGCGCTATCCCAATGTCGATGGCGTGGTGGCGCTGACGCATAATTACGGCTGCGGCGTCGCCATCAATGCGCCGGGCGCCGCGGTGCCGATCCGCACCCTGCAGAACCTGGCGAAGAATCCCAATTTCGGCGGCGAGGCCATGGTGGTCGGCCTCGGCTGCGAGAAGCTGGTGCCGGAGCGGCTGGTGCCGGAAGGCACCGGCAGCAACATCGTGCGCATGCAGGATGAGGCCTTTGAAGGTTTTCGTGCCATCGTCGACGGCATCGTCGCAATGGCCGACGCCCGGCTGAAGATCCTGAACGAGCGGCGTCGCGAGACCTGCCCGGCGTCCGATCTGGTGATCGGCTTGCAATGCGGCGGCAGCGATGCGTTCTCCGGCGTCACCGCCAATCCGGCGGTCGGTTACGCCGCCGACCTCTTGGTGCGCGCCGGTGCCACGGTGATGTTCTCGGAAGTTACCGAAGTGCGTGACGCCATCCATCTGCTGACGCCGCGCGCGGCGACGAAAGAGGTCGCGCAGGCGCTGATCCGCGAGATGGCCTGGTACGACAACTATCTCGACCAGGGCGGCGCCGACCGCAGTGCCAACACCACGCCGGGCAACAAGAAGGGCGGGCTCAACAACATCGTCGAGAAAGCGCTCGGCTCGATCATGAAGTCCGGCACCAGCGCCATCACCGGCGTGCTGTCGCCGGGCGAGCGCGTGCGCGACAAGGGCATGATCTTCGCCGCCACCCCGGCCAGCGATTTCATCTGCGGCACGCTGCAGCTGGCCTCCGGCATGACCATGCAGATCTTCACCACCGGTCGCGGCACGCCCTATGGCCTTGCCGCCGCACCGGTCATCAAGGTGTCGACCCGCACCGAACTGGCCAAGCGCTGGTCCGACCTCATCGATTTCGACGCGGGCGGCATCGCCACCGGCGAGAAGACCATCGAGGAGACCGGGCAGGCGCTGTTCGAACTGATCCTCGAAGTCGCCAGCGGCCGGGTCAAACCCTGGTCCGATCGCTGGGGTATCTTCAACGACCTGACATTGTTCAATCCCGGCCCGGTGACCTAGAGTCTGATCCATCAAGGCTGAAGTATTTCAATCTTGTCCCGGACGCGGTGCGGCATTCTCAGGCGATGCCCTTGCATCGCCGCTATGCCGCTCCGCAGATCCGGGACCGTTTCAGGCGGTATCGTTTGTGCGGTCCCGGATCTGCAGCACACTACGCCTCCTGACGGAGGCGCATTGCGCTGCGTCCGGGACACGATTCTATGGAGATGAATCCCACTCTGGAGGAGAGCCACGGGCGTTTGGGCAATCCGGGAAGACTATTTCGGCTCCGCGCTGGCGGTGACCGGGCGGACCGGATCGCCCTCACGCAGCATGGCGCCGGCGCGGGCCACCACGATGTCGCCCTCGGCCAGGCCCTCGCGGACTTCGACCCGGCCGCCGGACATCAGCCCGACCTCGACCCGCCGCGTCTCGACGCGCTGCCGCCGGACTACCTGAACCACGGTGCCGGCGCCGCCGTACAGGATCGCCGTCAGCGGCACCGAGACGCCGCAGCTCTCGCCAGTCTTGATCAGGGCGCGGGCGTAGGAATTGGCCATCAGCCGGCGCGTCGAGGTGATGGTCACGAACACCTGGCCGAGCTGGCTGTTGGGTTCCACCGTGGAGGCTACCCGGCGCACCTTGCCGTCGAGTTCGCCGACGCCGATGATCTTGATCTTCGCGCTCTGGTCCGCCCTCAGCTTGGCGAGGTCGCTGGTCGGCACCTGGCCGACCATTTCGAATTCGCTGCGCGGGATGATGCTGAACAGCGCCTCGCCCTTGCCCGACGCGATGGTGCCGGCGACCGCGGATGACGCACTGACCAGTCCCGCGACGGACGCCTGCACCGTCACGGCGCCGCCGTCCGGCGCGGTCAGACGCGCCAGGGCTTGGCCGGCGGTCACGGTCTCGCCGGCATCGACCAGCACCTCGGCCACCTTCAGCCCGGGCCGGTCAGGCCGGATCGCGATTTCCTCCTTGGGAACCAGGATGCCTGCCACCTCGACGATATCAGCGAAGCAGGATTTCTCCGCCTTCAGCACGGTGACCGCGGCGCCCCTCGGCGCCACCTCGTCGGCAGCAAAGCCTGGCTCCGCCACGCCGTACAGGCCGGTTGCGAACAGCAGCGCCGCCAGCTTCGGAAACAGGCGATGCGCGGGGAACGGGCTGATCGACATGGCAATTCCGTTGTTCAAAACAATCAATCAATGGCGCGGCATGGCCGCAGTCCGACTCTAGTGAAGCCAGGCAGGCGAGCCAAGCGGCCAATCCTGCAGGGCATCACCATTTTGCAGAGCGGGCTCGACGCACGAGGGGCGGATGAACCCAGGCGGCGAGTGACGCGACCACAGACCATGGCCGGTTTGCTCGGAGATGTTCTGCTCGCAATAGTTCGCGTCGTGATATGGCGCTGGCTCAGTGCGCTTGCGCTCAGCGCACTCACCTGGCTCGATACGAAGATCCCCGGGCGCCGAATGAAGATCGTGGTCGGAGGCGCGTGCGGGCTCGCGGCCTTTTTCTGGTTCCGATTTTTGCCGGGTTGTTGGGCTTTTGAAGACAATGAAATCCAGAGCGATCATCGCATTGGCAATCGGGCTGTAGCGACGTCGCGCCGCACGCGACGCCGGGCGGCGTCAGCAGACATCGCTGAAATGGCTGGAAAGTGATGCGGCTTGTGACAGACTGGCCATATCGGGTCCGGCCCCTTATCTTGCGTGCCGTCAGCCGTCATTGACGTTCAGGCAAAGAATGGACACCGGTTGCGACTGCATCCGGGGATCGAGCATGCGGGATATGTTGCAGTGAGCAGCCAGGCCGAATTCGCCGTCATCCTGAAGATGAATCCGATGTTCGCCGATCTCGGCGCCGAGGAACTGCAGCGCATTTCCGGGCTCTGCCACACCCAGCAGCTCAAGACCGGCGAAATGCTGTTCCAGAAGGGCGACAGCGGCGATGCGCTGTATGGTGTGCGCCGCGGCCAGATCCGCATCGAGACCGGCGCCTCCGACGGTTCGCGGCTGACGCTGAACTTCCAGGGTCCCGGCGACATGTTCGGCGAGGTCGCGGTGCTGGATGGCCGGACGCGCACCGCCGACGCCACCGCCGCCGAGCCCACCGAATTGTTCGTGCTGCGACGGGAGGATTTCCTCGAGCATCTGGAGCGCGAGCCCCGGGTGGCGCTGAAGTTGATCGAACTGCTGTGCCAGCGCATCCGCTGGATGAGCGAGCGGATGGAGGAATCGGTGCTGCAGCCGCTGCCGGTGCGGCTGGCGCGGCGGCTGTGCGCACTGGCCTCCGACTTCGGCTCGGAAGTGCACATCTCGCAGGAACAACTCGGCGTGTTCGTCGGTGCCGCGCGCGAGAGCGTCAACCGGCAACTGCAGGCCTGGCGCAAGGACGGGATTCTCGACCTGCAACGCGGTCGGATTTTGTTGCTCAACCTGAACGGACTGACCAAGGTCGCGCGGAACGAGTAGCGCACTGCCTTCTTCCCTCGCCCCGTCCGGCGAAGCGCAGCTTCGCTAGGCGGGGAGAGTGAAGAAGCCGCATCGCGTCCGGGAAACGAGGCTTATTTCTGCACCTCCGCCGGCGGCTTGATGTCGCCGGGCTCATTGTCGCCGGTGGAGATCAGGAGCTTCTTGCCCCAGCGCCATGACAGCTGGCCGACATCGTCCATCATCATGAACATCGCCGGCACGAACAGCAGCGACAGGGCCGTAGAGAAGATCAGACCGCCGATGATGGCGAGCGCCATCGGCGAGCGGAATTCGCCGCCGGCGCCGAAGGCCAGCGCCGAAGGCAT